>NZ_CP196560.1:1845930-2153585 GCF_051801355.1 Haloarchaeobius ordinarius
AGGCGGACCGCGTGCCCGAGCGCCTGCGGGTCGTCGCTCTCGACGTCGGGACCGCGGGCGTACGCCATCGCGAGGACCGGGATACCGTAGTCGGCGGCCTCGGCGGTGACCTTCGAGAGTTCCTCGATCTGGCCGGGTTCGTAGTTCGAGCCGACGTTGATGTGGAAGGAGACGGCGTCGGCGCCGACCCGGATGGCCTCCTTGACGGTGCCGGTCATTCGTTTGTCGTTCGCGTCCGGCCCGATGACCGTAGAGGCGTTGAGGTGGACGATGTAGCCCGCGCCGTTCTTGTGCTCGTGGACGCGCGGCGCGATGCCCTTCTGCGTGAGGACCGCGTCCGCGCCGCCACGCGTGACCGCGTCGATGGTGGATTCGATGTCTTTCAGTCCCTGTACTGCACCGAGTGTGATACCGTGGTCCATCGGGACGATGACGTACTTCCCGTCTGTCCCGATGCGGTCTAGCCGTGTCTGGATTCCAATATCTGTGTTCATGTATGTCACTCTGTAGCAAACAATCCGTTATGTCCCTTCTGGTTCGGGTACTCCTTGCGCGTAACCGGCCCGGACGCCCTCGGCGAGTTCTCTCGCCTTCTCCTCGAGGCGTTCCGGCACGTCGTCGCCTGCGGGGTCGCCGTACTCGGCGACGATGTCGACGAGGGCAGAACCGACGATGACGCCGTCTGCGCCGCCGGCCACGATACGCCTGGCATGGTCTCCGGTCGAGACTCCGAAGCCGACGGCCTTGGGGATATCGTACTGACAGATGCGACTGAGAGAATCGGCCGTCTGGTCGCTTACGTCCTCTCTGGCCCCTGTCGTACCGAGTCTCGCCTGCACGTACACGTAGCCCGACGTCTGTTCCATCATGCGTTCGAGGCGCTCGCCCCGGGTCGTCGGCGCGACGATGAATATCAGGTCGAGACCGTACTCGTCACACGCCTCGCGGAGCGGGCCGGACTCCTCGGCCGGGAGGTCCGGCACGACGAAGCCCGAGATGCCGACCTCGGCGGCCCGCTTCACGAAGGGCGCCGGCCCTTCGTCCTCGCCGTACTGGTAGATGAGGTTGTAGTAGGTCATACAGACCAGTGGCACCTCGACGTCGAGCGAGTCGACGAAGTCGAAGTACACGTCGGGCGTGACCCCGGCTTCGAGTGCGCGGACGACCGAGGCCTGGATGGTCGGCCCCTCCGCGATGGGTTCGGAGAACGGCAGGCCGAGTTCGATGACGTCGGCTCCGCCGCGTTCGAGCGCCTTCACGTACTCGCGGGTTCGCTCGACGCTCGGGTCGCCCACGCAGAGGTAGGGCACGAACGCGGGTTCGTCGAAGGCGTCGTCGAGGTCGCTCATAGGCCACCCCCGACCTTCGAGAACACGTCCATATCGGGTGCCCCCGGGATGTTGCGCTTCTCGGTCTCCTCGATGACTGCTTCGAGGTCCTTGTCGCCGCGGCCGGAGACGTTGATGATGGTGACTTCACCCAGCGTCTCGGGGTGCTCGGCCGCGTACGCGACCGCGTGGGCGGATTCCAGCGCGGGAATGATGCCTTCGTGCTGGCTCAGGTGGTGGAACGCGGCCAGGGCCGCGTCGTCGTCGACGTTCACGGGGGTCACCCGCCCCTCGTCCACGAGGTACGACAGCTCCGGGCCGACGCCGGCGTAGTCGAGCCCCGAGGAGATGCTGTGGCTCTCGACGATGTTCCCGTCTCTGTCCTGCAGGAGCTTCGTCCGGGCGCCGTGGAGAATCCCCTCAGAGCCGGTCGAGAGCGACGCCGAGTTCGGCGCGACGCCCGTCTCGCTGTCGACTTCGAGCGAGGAACCGCCGGCCTCGACGGCGAACAGGTCCACGTCCTCGTCGTCGACGAAGTTCGCGAACGCGCCCATCGTGTTCGAGCCGCCGCCGGCACAGGCGACGACGGAGTCGGGGAGTCGGCCGATCTGCTCCAGCGCCTGCCGGCGTGCCTCCTCGCTGATGACTGCCTGGAAGTCCCGGACCATCGACGGGAACGGGTGCGGGCCGACGACGGAGCCGATGACGTAGTGGGTGTCCTCGACGTTGGTCGCCCAGTCGCGCATCGTCTCGTTGATGGCCTCCTTCAGGGTGCCCCGCCCGGCCGAGACGGGGTTCACCTCGGCCCCGTTCAGGCGCATGCGGAAGACGTTGGGGCGCTGGCGCGAAATGTCGCGGGTGCCCATGTATATCTCGCAGGGGAAGTCGAGGTGAGCCGCCGCCATGGCCGTCGCAGTGCCGTGCTGGCCCGCGCCGGTCTCGGCGACGATGCGCTCTTTGCCCATGTACTTCGCGAGCAACACCTGCCCGAGCGCGTTGTTCAGCTTGTGTGCGCCCCCGTGGAGCAGGTCCTCACGCTTGAGGTACACCTCTACCCCGTACTCCTCGCTGAGGCGGTCGGCCCGCTGGAGCGGCGTGGGACGGCCGCCGAAGTCGCGCAGCCGGCGGCGGAACTCGTCCATGAAGCCGTCCTCGTTCTCCAGCACGTATCGCTGGTAGGCGTCTTCCAGTTCCTGGATGGCGGGCATTAGGGCTTCGGGGACGTACTGGCCACCGTAGCGGCCGAACGTACCGGGTCGGTCTGGTGTCGGTTCTTCCGTCGTCGCGTGGTCGTCGTCTGTACTCATGCGTTCACCAGGTCTCGTGTGTTCGCCTCTACGTCGCCGTCCATGATGGCGCTCCCGACGAGCAGCCCGTCTGCGCCCGCCTCACGCATCCGGCGCGCGTCGGCGGGAGTCGTGATACCGGACTCGGCGAGCAGCGTCACGTCGTCCGGGACGTGGGGCGCGATGGCCTCGAAGGTTCCGAGGTCCACGACCAGTTTCGCGAGGTCGCGGTTGTTCACGCCCACCAGCGTCGCGCCGGCGTCGAGCGCCGTCTCCAGTTCGTCCAGTGTGTGTACCTCGACCAGCGGCTCGAAGCCGCGGTCGCGGGCCGCCTGGATCATCCCCTCGAGGTCGTCGAGGAAGCGCACGATGAGCAACACGGCGTCTGCCTCGACCGCGTCGAGGTGGGCCTCTTCGAGCAGGAAGTCCTTGCGCAACACGGGAACGTCGACCGCCTCGCGGATTCGTTCGAGGTTCTCGGTACTCCCGCCGAAGTGCTCGGGTTCGGTGAGCACCGAGATGGCGGCCGCCCCGCCGGCGACCATCTGTTTCGCCAGCTCGACCGGGTCGTCGGTCCGCGACCCCTCGGTCGTCGGACTCGTCGGCTTCACCTCCGCGATGACGGGTGTCCGGCCGTCGGCCGCGGCCCTCGCGAGTCCGTCCACGAGCGACCGCGAATCCACCGAGACGCGCCTGTCGGGCGTCTCTCGCCGCGCCGCGGCGTCGAGAATCGACTGGACCGCTGGCGCAATATCCTCAGTAGCGTTCATCATCGTACATTGATGTGCTAATCTGTACATAAGCCTTGCGCACGCATCACGACGCTGCAACCAGTCCGGTCGGACGAGCGACGTGGCAAACGGGCGTTCAGGCGCCCATTGACGAGGAACCTTCAAGTCGGTCCTGCGCGATTCCTCACGTATGGACGACGCGGGCATCTACGCGAGGCACTACCCATTTCTCGAACGATACGTGCAACTCGGAGTCGCGAGCGGTCGCGTCATCTCGGTTTCGTTCCCCGAAGAACCCGACGACGCGGGCGACGACCACCCGCTGCTCGACCGCATCCAGACGTACTTCGACGGCCTCCAGAAGGTCGACTTCGGCGACGTACAGGTCGCACTCACGCTCCCGACCGACCAGCGCGGGGTACTGGAGACGCTCCGCGAGAACGTCCCGTACGGCGAGCAGGTCGACGTGAAGCAACTCGCCCGGATGACGCCCGGTCTCGACGCCGAGGACGAGGACGACCTGATTCTGGTCCGAACCGCGCTCGACGCCAACCCTGCACCGCTGCTCATCCCGTGTCACCGCGTCCGGGACGGCCCGAGCGCCGCCCCGCCGGAGGTCGAACAGCGCCTGCGGTCGGTCGAAGAACTCTGATTCTCTCACGGCCACTCCACGCCGACTCCCTCGTGGACGACGAACTCCAGCGCGTTGACGAGATAGTGCGCCACGACCACGGCCAGCAGACTGCCCGTGAGGATGAACGCCGCCGCGAGGACGAACCCGAGTGTCCCCGTGATGACCACGCCCGCCGGTCCCTGCACGCCGTGGCCGGCCGCGAACACCAGCGACGACGCCACCGCGAGTAGCCACGGTGAGATGCCGAATCCAACCGACAGCGCCCCGACCAGTACGGCCCGGAACATGAACTCCTCGAACACCGCGACCAGCGGGAGCACGCCGCCGAGCAGAACCGTCCAGCCGCGTGCGGTCTTCGGTGCAAGCAGTGCCCGCAACTCGTCGCCAGTCTCGATACCGAACCGCGCCGACACCGACGAGCCGACCTGGTTCGCCGCGAAGAGCACCACCCCGAGTCCGATACCCACCGCCAGTGCAGTCACGTCGAAGTGCGACCCGGCCACGCCGAGTGCACTACGGGGCACCTGTGCCAGCACCGCTGCACCGACGAGCACTGCGAGAAAGAGTCCCTGAGTGAGGGCGACGTTCGCCAGCAACAGCCCGGTCGAGAGCGGGTGGTCCGACCCCACCGACGGATGGTCGGCAAGCCACTGGTCCTGACGCTCGGTCGCCCACTGGTCACCCTGTTCGGCGACCCACTCCTCGTACAGCCCCTCGTGTTCGGCGAACTGCTCGCGGGCGTGCCGGTCGAGTTCCTCCGCCGTCGGCCGTGGCGGGGCCGACGTCGTCACTGTCGAACTGGTCGCGTGCGCGAGAAACAACAGGAAACCACAGACGACCGCCGCGACGGATGCGAAGGCCGCCCAGTTCGGCATCTACTGCGGACTCGGGGAACCGCTGCCGCGCCCGACGTTGTGTTCGAGTGCAGAGCCCGTGATGGACTTCAGGCGGTCCACCAGCGAGTCCTTCTCGGTCTCGCCCACGAGGGCCACCTCGAGGACCTCGCTGATGTGGCTGACCGGGATGATCTCGATCTGCTCTTTGTACTCGTCCTCTATCATGACGTCCTGCTCGTTCGCCTTCGGGATGATGACCCGGTCGAGGCCGGCCTTCGCCGCGGCTTCGATCTTGTGGGTCACCCCACCGACGGGGAGCACGTCGCCACGGACCGACAGCGAGCCGGTCATCGCCATCGACTGGTCGACGGGCACGTCTTCGAGCGCCGAGATGACCGCGGCCGCGACCGTGATGGACGCGGAGTCACCGTCGACACCCTGCTGGCCCGCCTGGACGAACTGGATGTGGATGTCCTTCTCCGAGATGTCCTCGTCGGAGAACTTCTTGATGATGGCGGAGACGTTCTGGACCGCTTCCTCGGCCATCTCCTGGAGCTTCCCGGTCGCGATGACCTTGCCCTGGCCCTGTGCCGGGACGACCTCGGCCATGACGGGGAGGACGATACCGCTATCCTCGCCCATGACCGCGAGGCCGTTGACGCGGCCGACGACGTCCCCGGAGGAGACGGTCAGCTCGTAGTCCTTGCGGCGCTCGATGTAGTCGTCGGCCAGTTGCTGCTCGATGGAGCGGCTGCGGCGCTTGGCGCGGAGCACGTCCTCGCGGTCCGTGAACTCCTTGTCCTCGGCGCGGGCGATGTCACCGGAGACACGCACCAGCCCACCGAGGTTACGCAGTTCGAGGGTCAGGTGCCCCTTGCGGCCCGCGCGGCGGCGGGCTTCGAGGATGATCTCCTCGACGGCGTCGCGGGTGAACGACGGGAGGCGGCCGTCCTTGGCGACCTCCTGTGCCACGAAGCGCGCGTACTTGCGGCGCATCTCGGGCGTGTCCTCGATGGTGTCGTCCATGTACACCTCGTACCCGTACCCCTTGATACGGCTGCGGAGTGCGGGGTGCATGTTCTCCATCGCGTCGAGGTTCCCGGCCGCGACCATGATGAAGTCACAGGGGACGGGCTCGGTCTGGACCATCGCACCCGAGGAGCGCTCGGACTGGCCCGTGATGGAGAACTCGCCCTCCTGGATGGCGGTCATCAGCTTCTGCTGGGACCGGATGTCGAGGGTGTTTATCTCGTCGATGAACAGCACGCCCTTGTTCGCCTTGTGGATGGCACCGGGCTCGACGCGGTCGTGGCTCGGCGTCTCCATCCCACCGGACTGGAACGGGTCGTGGCGGACGTCGCCCAGCAGTGCACCGGCGTGTGCGCCCGTGGCGTCCTCGAACGGTGCGGTCTGCTGTTCGGCGTTGTTCACGATGAGGTTCGGAATCATCGAGTCGGTCGAGCGACCAGAGTAGCGGAACGCGAGGTAGACCACACCGGCTGCCAGGATACCGAGTAGCAGGTTGCGGGTGACGACCGCGTACACAAGGACGACGGCCATGATGATGAGCATCAGGAACGAGCGCATCTGGTTGCGCTTTCGGGCCTCGTCCTTGTAGGCCTCGATGATCTGGTCGCCCTTGCCCGCGGGGACGGTTCGGACCTTCGGCTCGTTGCCGTCGTCCGGGTTGTGGTAGACGAGGATGTCCTGGAGGTCCTCTTTCGGGAGGAGCTGGGACATCGCCTTCGCCAGCATCGACTTCCCGGTACCCGGGGAGCCGATCATCATCACGTGGCGACGCTGCTTGGCAGCCTTCTTGACGATGTCACGGGCCTCGTCCTGGCCGATGACCTGGTCGACGAGGCGCTCTGGCACCTCGATTTCTTCGGTGCTGTCGATCTTCAGGCCGCCGAGAAGGTCTTCCTCGGCGACGTCGTCGTCGATTTCGGCACCGATGTCGACTTCCACGTCGCTACCCAGTCGTTCGATGGAGTCACCGTCCTCGGAGGGGGAATCGTCTGGCACGGTCGGGTCCGGGTGCTCGTCCTTCGGGACGCCCGGAATCCCCGACTGGCCAGACTCGGAATCCCCGTCAGTCTCGGTCTCCTCGACCGTCTCCGGGATTCCGTCGGTGGTGTCACTGTCGTTGCTCATAGAATCGGGTTACTACCTGAATCGAAGGGTCAGGGACTGATATACTTTCTCCCCTCTCGCCTGGACGACACACGACCGGATTCGGTACATACAGCCCCCCTAACGCCCGTAATCGTCACCCGCCGGATGCCGCCATCCTTATAAATGGCACGGCCGACCAACCGAGTATGGCTCGCGGATTCTACATCGGTCGGTTCCAGCCGTACCACAACGGCCACCACAGCATGGTGAAGACCATCGCCGAGGAGGTCGACGAACTCGTGTTGGGTATCGGGAGCGCCGGTGACTCACACAGTACCCACGACCCGTTCACCGCTGGCGAGCGAATCATGATGCTCACGAAGTCGCTTCAGGAGTTCGACCTGACGACGTATGCGGTCCCTATCGAGGACCTGGACCGGAACTCGGTGTGGGTGAGCCACGTCCAGTCGATGTCGCCGTCGTTCGACGTCGCCTACTCGAACAACCCGCTCGTCATCCGCCTGTTCGAGGAGGCCGGCATCGAGGTTCGCCAGTCGCCGATGTTCAACCGCGACGTGCTGGAGGGAACCGAGGTCCGCGAACGGATGATACAGGGCGCGGACTGGGAGAGCCTGATTCCGGACCCGGCCGTCGAGGTCATCCGCGAGATAGACGGCATCGGGCGCATCCAGCAGGTGGCCGAGAGCGACTCGAACGGCCCCGAATGATAACCCTCGCCTCCGACTTCGGCTCGCCCTACCCGGCCGCGATGAAGGGCGTCATCTGCGCCGAGAGCGACGCCCGCATCGAGGACATCGCCCACGACTTCCCCCGACATGACGTGCGTGCTGCCGCGTTCTGGCTCCGCGAGATTCTCCCGTACTTTCCGCCGGCGGTCCACTGTGCCGTGGTCGACCCCGGCGTCGGCACCATCCGCGGTGCCCTCGTCCTGCGCGTCGGCGAGCACGCGCTCGTCGCCCCGGACAACGGCGTCGTCGTCCCGGTCGCCCGCAGACTGGCCGGCCTCGCCCCCGGCGAACCGCTTTCGGCGGCCGACGTTCCGGTGTCGGCCCACCTCATCGGCGACGCGGACGCCGACAGCACCACGTTCCACGGCCGGGACGTGTTCGCGCCCGCGGCCGCCGCCGTCCATGAGGTCGGCGTCGAGAACGCTGGGGACCTCCCTCGACTCACCCCGACCGCCCTCGAGACGCTCGTCGACTGCACGCTCCCCGAGGCCGACGTGGAGAACGGCCGCGCCGAGGGCGAAGTCCTCGTCGTGGACGACTTCGGGAACGCCATCACGAACGTCCCGGGCGAGTTCCTCGCGGGCGTGAGCGCGGTGACGATAGATGGGGACCGCACGCCCGTCGGCGAGACGTTCGCCTCGGTCCCCGAAGGCGACCGGCTCGTCACCGTCGGGAGCCACGGCTACGTCGAGTGCGACGTGAACCAGGGCCGTGGCGACGAGGCGTTCGGGCTGGCACCGGGCGACCCGGTCGTACTGGAGCGCTGTTGAGATGCTGACGCCGTTCGCCGCGATGAACGCCCTTGGGACCATCGCGTTCGGGGCCGCCGGGGCCTCCAAGGGCGTCGAGAAGGACCTCGACTATCTCGGGGTGTCGGTCCTCGGGGTCGTTACGGCTCTCGGCGGCGGTATCACCCGTGACCTGCTCGTGGGCAAGGTCCCCGGCGCGCTCCTGTCGGAACTGGACATGACCCTGGCACTGGCAGGTGTCGGGGTCGCCATCGTCCTCGCGCACCTCGAGGCGGGCGATATCGCGGACTCGCCCCTGCTGACGATTCCCGACGCTATCGGCCTCGCCGCCTTCGCCGGGACCGGCGCCATCGTCGGCTACCAGGCCGGGCTCTCGCCTTTCGGCGTCGTCATCACGGCGACCCTCACCGGAACTGGTGGCGGTGCGATTCGGGACCTGCTGGCACAAGAAGTGCCGAGCATCCTCCACGAGGACTTCTACGCGACCTGTGCGCTGTCCGGCGGGGCGGCCTTCTGGGTCGTTCGGGAACTTGGTGGGCCGCAGGTGTGGGCGACGGCTGCGAGTGTCGGACTCGCGCTGGGACTGCGGCTTGCGGCGATGCGGTACGACTGGTCGCTGCCGAATCCGTGAGCGGTTTGACATCCTACGGCGACGACTCGGCCGAGTCAGTGGTTCCATCGCCGGCGTCGGTCTCGATGGCGGACTCGAATTCCAGTTCGCCGTCGAGGACGTGCGTGTGGTCGACCGCCCCCGTCTCGACAAGTTCGACGGTACTGTCGACGACGAGTCTGCGGGCCGATTCCGGCCATCGGGTGACCGTAAGGAACATGAACACCGTCTCGTCGGCGAGTTCGCCGAACCGATGGACTTCGAGGACTGCGGCCTTCCCTTCCTGGAACAGCGACACGGACGGGTGCGGCCTGTGGTCACCCTGGAACGGGCCCTGGAACGAGAACTGTGGCAGGGGGCCGTCACCGCCCGGTGCAACGAACCGCTGTGTGAGCGACTGCAGTTCGGTGTCATCAGGATGTGAGATCGATATGGCGATTTTTCTCGGCGGGGTCTCCATCGTGGGGTCGACGCCCACGATGGCGAGGTCCGCGCCGTCGTCGTGGAATTCGAGATATTTCGCGTTGTCCCGGGGGTTGGTATCGGTCTTTACCGTCGGGTCCGTGTGTTCGGTTCGCGATCCAACAGAGCCGCATCCCGCGATGGTGGTGGAGGTGGCGGTCAGGGCGGACGCGAGGAATGCGCGGCGTCGCATATTTGTCAATTCCTTAGCAGCATTAACAAGATTCTGGAACCGGCGTCGCACTCGTCCTGTATCCCCGGGCAGCAGAAGTGGTCAAGCAAGAGTTCCTCGCCGAGAGCGCCCCGTGGGCCGAGTCGACTCATCACCTGAAGGGATTATCCCGCTTGCCCACCGAGTGGCCCCTATGCAGTGGTGTGTCCGGCCACCGAGAGCCGCCGAGAGCGAGCGTGAGAGCACCCGCGACCGGAACCAGCGAGGGAGCGTGGCGTGACCGACGACCCGCTCCCGGTCGAACACCTCTCACCGCTCGCTACGCTCGTCGAGGAGGTACTCGCGGCCGTCGGCTACGATGTGACGGCCGCCATCGATGCCATCGACGAGGCCGTCCCCGGATACGGCGGTCTCTTCGACCCCACGACCAGCCGGACCGAACTCCGACGCGCACTCGAAAGCCTGCTGGCGTCGGAGGTTACTCGGCCACCCGTCCCCGAGGCACCGGACGACACCTTCATTCTCTACGTCGACGGGAGTTCACGCGGCAATCCCGGTCCCGCGGGTGCTGGCGCTGTCATCATGGACGCGTCGGAGAACGAACTCGCCCGTCTCGGCCGACCCGTCGGCTCCCGTTCGGGGAACAACACCGCCGAGTACGTCGCCCTCCAGCTCGGGCTCTCCGAGTTGCTGACCCGCTACGAGCCACGCAGGCTGGAGGTCCGAATCGATTCGATGACCGTCATCCGGGACGTCTGGGGCGGCGACGACCCGACGGAACCGGGCGTCGAGCGGTACAGCGAGGCCATCGCGGCGGCGCTGTCGCGCATCCCAGACCACCGGTACACGCACCTGGCCGACAGCGACCCGAACCCCGCCGACGCGCTCGCGACAGTTGGTGCGGATATCGCGGCGTTGGGACCGTGATGGACTCGATAGCTGAACCGGCGGTTTCACCCAGACAGGTGTACTTCCGCTATTCGGCTGTACGACTCCGTATGAAACGCCTCGCCCTCGCCTTCTTGCTCGTCCTCCTCTGGCTCTCGCTCGGCATCGCGTCCGTCGTCACGGGCGCGTCGTTCGGGGGTCACACGGCGTATCGCCGGTTCACCGCGTAGGCATCCCTCGTCAGTCCCACGTATCTTGGCCGCCGTCTCACGTGGCTGGCGGGTCCATTGCTCCGTGTATGTCAGAGGAGAGTCTCGGCTTCACCGGAGCCACGGCCATCGGCCTCGGTGGGATGATCGGCGGGGGCGTGTTCGCGGTGCTCGGCGTCGTCGCGAGCATCGCGGGCGCGGCCGCCTGGCTGGCGTTCCTCGTGGCGAGTCTGGTGTCGATGTGTGCCGCCTACGCCTACCTCAAGCTGAACAGCATCAACGACCGCAAGGGCGGGTCGGTGACCCATCTGGAGACGTATCTGGACGATTCGGACTACGCCGGGATGGTCGGCTGGACCCTCCTGTTAGGATACGTCGGCTCCATCGCGATGTACGCCTACGCATTCGGCGGGTTCGGTGTCAAACTGCTACCCGCGTTCGGCCTCTCCGAGAGCGTGGTCCACCCGCTGCTGTCCGTGCTTGCGGTCGCCTTCTTCGTCGGCCTCAACGTGCTCGGTGCCCGGGCGACCGGGAGTTCCGAGAAGGTACTCGTCGTCCTGAAGGTCGCCATCCTGCTCGGCATCAGCGTCTGGGGGCTCTACTACGGCAGCACGGTGAACCAGCTCCAGTTCGGCTTCTCCAACGTCGCGACGACCGGCTTCGTCACCGCCATCGCCATCTCGTTCGTCTCCTTCCAGGGCTGGCAGCTCCTCATGTACGACCAGGAGAGCATCGAGAACGTCGAGGAGAACCTGCCGAAGGCGGTGTACGTCTCCATCGTCGGCGCAATCGTCGTCGACTGTCTGGTCGCCATCCTCGTGACCAGCCTCGTGAAGACGGACGTCATCAAGGCTCACCCGGAAATCGCGGTCGCTCGCGCGGTCGAACCGTTCCTCGGCCAGCTCGGGTTCACCTTCGTCGCGGTCGCCGCGCTCTTCTCGACCGGGAGCGCCATCAACGGGACGCTCTTCTCGGCGGCACACTTCACGAAGGGGATGCTCGAGGACGGGCTCGCCCCGGACAGCGTGGGTGACGCCGACACCGCCGGCGCGCCGTCCCGGACGGTCCTCGTCCTCGGCGCCATCGCCGCCGCGTTCGCGGCCTACGGGAGCCTGAACGCCATCACCTCCTTCGGGTCGCTCGCGTTCGTCGTCGTCTTCGGGACGATGTGTGCCCTCGCCCTGAGGGAACGGGACCACGAAGAGATGAACCCGGTTCCGCCTGCGGTCGGCCTCCTGGGATGTCTGGCGGCGTTTCCGCTCATCCTCTATCACCTCTGGGTGGCCGAGCGCGGAACCTTCTTCACCGTGGTCGCGCTCGCGGCGGCAGTGGTCTCCCTCGAGGTGCTCTACTTCAAGCGGGAGACACTCGTCTCGGAGGCACACGAGGTCGAGGAGAGTGTCGAGTCGGCCGTCGAGGGCTGAACCGGGCGAGGGCGGTCGCTCCGGGGTCTGGAACGAGAGAGAAAGAATCGAGGTGTGAAGTCGCTTACTTCGCGGCGATGATGTCGTCGATGCGGATGATCATCGTCGCGGCCTCGGTGGCGGACTCGACGGCCTCACGCTTCACGTCGGCGGGGTCGATGACGCCGTACTTCATCGGGTCGTCGATGCGGCCCGACTCGCCCTCGCTGATGACGCCCATCACGTCACCGCCCTCGTAGGCGGCGCGCAGCGCGACGAGCGCGTCGATGGAGTCCATGCCGGTGTTCTCCGCGAGGGTGCGCGGGAGCGTGTCGACCGCGTCGGCGAAGGCCTCGACGGCGAGTTGCTTGCGGCCTTCGATGGCTGCTGCGCCCTGGCGGACGGCGTCGGAGATGGCTATCTCGGTCGCGCCCGCACCGGGGACGACCTGCTCGGACTCGGCCGCAACGGCGACCACGTCGAGCGCGTCTTCGAGCGCGCGTTCGAGTTCGTCGACGACGTGCTGGGTGCCGCCGCGGACGAAGACGGTCACGGACTTCGCGGCCGCACCGCCCTCGATGAACGCGAGTTCGTCCTCGCCGAAGCCCTCGACGCGGATGGCGTCGGCGTGGCCGAAGTCCTCGCTGTCGAGGCCCTCGAGCGAGCCGAGGCGCTTGGCGCCGACCGCGCGGGCGATGGCGCGGGCGTCCTTGTTCGAGAGCTTCTCGAACGCGAGGATACCCTCGTTCGCGAGGTAGGAGGCGACGCGCTTGTCGATGTCGTCGGTGGTGAACACGACGTCTGCCTTCGAGTCGGCGATGGTCTTCGCGAGACCGCGGAGTTCGCCCTCTTCGGCCTCCATCACGGCGTTGAGCTGCTCGATGGAGTCGATGCGGTACTCGGCGTCGACGTCGGTCTTGCGGACCTCCAGGTCCATGTCGAGGACGAGGATGTTTGCATCCTCGACCGTGCGGGGCATCGAGTCGTGGACGGGCTCCTTGTCGAGGATGATACCCTCGACGAGTTCGGTCGCGTTCGAGGACGCGCCGACCTTCGTGTGGATGCGGACGTCGTCGCGCTCGACCTCGGTGTCCTCCTGGACGTGGCGAATGGCCTCGACGACGGTCTCGGCGAGCTGGTCGGCGGTCAGGCCGCCGGTGCCCTTGCCGGTCATGCTGGACTCGGCGACCTGGTGGAGGGTCTCGTCGTCCATCTTCGCGTCGAGGACCATCTCGTCGATGGCTTCGAGGGCGATGCGCGAGGCCTCGCGGTAGCCCTCGACGATAGTGGTCGGGTGGACGTCGCTCTCGAGCAGGTCCTCGGCCTTCGCGAGGAGCTGGCCCGCGAGGACGGCCGCGGTCGTCGTGCCGTCACCGACCTCGTCCTCCTGGGACTGGGCGACTTCGACGATCATCTGTGCGGCGGGGTGTTCGATGTCCATCTCTCGGAGGATGGTCGCGCCATCGTTCGTGATGACGACCTCACCCGAGGTGTCGACGAGCATCTTGTCCATCCCGCGGGGGCCGAGGGTCGTCCGAACCGCTTCGGCGACCGCCTTTCCGGCCATGATGTTCGACGACTGGGCGTCGCGGCCGTGTGTTCGTCGAGTGTCCTCCGCGAGGATGAACATCGGCTGACCGCCCATGCTACGCTGTGCGAATGATTGCTGGGGCATGATGGGAAACCTCGCTTAAGTATTGTTTGCGAGAATATATATAGATTTCTGGGCCACGGGTTCGCTTGCTTGCGTTTCTCACGCCAGCACGCCGAAACACTCGGAAACCCGAGCATATCGAGCGAGGGTGTCTCGGCCGGTACCAAGAAATACCAGCGGGCGAATGACTCACTCGAGATGCTGGAGTTGGAACACCGGTTCCGTGTCGTCGACGTCCACGCCCAACTCACCAGCGACGACTTCGCGTCCACCCGCGGCCGCGCCATCTCGCCCGAGAATCTCGAACGGGAGATGCGACAGGCCGGAGTCGTCCGGTCGGTCGTGTTCCCGGAACAACGGCCGGGAGACGGTGACTACCTCACCCGGAACAACACTGTCGCCCGGTTGAGCGTCGACCGGCCGTTCATCGCGTTCGCTCGTATCAACGGCCAGCGCGACCCCGGCGACGGCGCGACGGCGCGACTACGGAACCTCACGACATCACGGCAACCGTGGCACACGTCGCCCGCCGACGTCGAGCAGTACGCCTACGACGACCGGTTCCACGGGTTCGTCCTCGACGCGCCGAACGACGGATTGCCCGACGAACGCGTCCTCGAGGAACTCGCGTCGGTCGGACTGCCGGTGCTGGTCCGCGCCGGTCACGGGTTCGCGCCCGATACCGTCGCGGAGACGCTGCTCGACCGCGGGTTCCCCGTCATCGTCGCCCATCTGGGCGGCTACCCGCTCGACCGCGACATGATGGACCGAACCATCGACCTCCTGGACCGCTACGACGACACGTACGTCGACACCTCGTTCGTCCGGTTCCGCGACCAGCTCGAACGGGCACTGCTGGAGCATCCCGACCGCGTCCTCTTCGGGAGCGGCGCACCGTGGACTCACCCGAACGTCGGCGTGATGGAGCTGTTGACGCTCGACGTCTCGGAGGACAAGATGCGAAAGGCCTTCTCGAACAACGCGTGTCGGGTCGTCGAGGCCCTGCGGCCCACCGCAGAGGCCTGAACGGTCGCGGTATCAGTCGATCTCGTACCGACACACGGCCCGGTCCTGCCGGGTCGAGATACCGTTGGGGTTGTGTCGGTTGCTGCGGTCGGTCTTGCGGGCGCGAAGCCCGTCTTTCGCGCCGACGACCAACCCTTTGGCCACCGAGCGGCCGCCACCGAGCCAGGACGAGGGCGTCTCGCGGCCGGTCACGACCGCCTTCAGCGAGCGCGCACCGTCGAGCACTGCATCCTTCACCGCGCGGGTGGCGACGGTCGGGCGGACGCCGTAGTTCTTCACCAGCCGGTACGAGAGCGCCCGGTACTTCCACTCCCAGTCCTCGATGGTGTGGCCGCCGTCGGTTTCGAACTCACCGCGGACGGACATCTCGGACTGCCACGCGACGTCGTGGCGGAGCTGTGCGAGCCGGTGTGCGCCGTCGCGGGCACCGCCGGTCTGGAGGTACTCGTCGAAGCCGTCCATGTCGTCGAGTGCGTCGCGGGTGAACGCGACGTTGTCACCGTTGAAGTACGTGACGTCCCAGCCCGCGATAGAAACAGATTCCTTCTCCTCGGTGGTCATCCCTGCCCTGACGGTTCGATGTGTGGGTCCCGTAGCCACGGCCGCGCCGTCGTCGAGGGCCGCTGTCAGTCCGTCGTACCACGTCGGCTCCACGACGAGGTCGTAGCTGACGAGCGCGACCACGTCGCCCGACGCGACCTCGATGCCGGCGTTGCGGGCGACGTTGATGTTTCGTTCGCTTATCTCGACGAGGACGTCGACGTCGTCACGCTCGCGGACCATCCCGGTCGTCCCGTCGGACGACGGGCCGTTGACGACCACGACCTCCGCGTCCGGAACGTGCTCGGTGAGCGCGTTCAGCGACGCGTGAAGTTGCTCTCGGCCGTTGAGCGTGGGGACGACCACCGAGAGTTGCATAGTCATTGCTCGCGGTTCCGATACTTAAAAACCCGTGTGTCACTGCGGTAACGTTACTTTCCTTCGACCCGGGTGTCCCAGTAGGAAACAGAGGCGAGGCGTTCGAGCCCGGGTGCCTCGAGTATCTCCTTGTCGATGCCCCGGAACGTGCTCGCGAGGTCGCCGGGAATCTGGCGGTAGAAGCCGTAGGGTAACACGAAGTCGTGGTCCTCACCGGCGAGGTGGAGCCCGGACTTCGAGAGCAGGGACTCGACCTCGGAGCGGGAGTAGAGCCGCGAGCCCATCGGGAGCGCCCAGTTGTAGATGCTCCGCGTGGAGAAGCGGTTGAACGTATCGAAGAAGACCTGGTCCTTCGAGACACGACGCATCTCGGAGAGGAACGAGGCAGGGGTGTCGGCGAGGTGGAAAAAGCGCATCGCCATCACCGTGTCGAAGTGGTTATCGGGGAACGGGAGGCGGGCGGCGTCACCCCGCATGAACTCCAGGTGGTCGTCGACGCCAGCGGCGCGGGCCTTCCGGCGCCCTTGCTGGAGCATCGCCGCGGAGATGTCGAGCCCGACGATGTCGGCCCCGCGCTCGGCGAGCATGACGGTGAACCGTCCCGTTCCGCAGGCTATCTCGAGGACGTCTTTGTCCTCGACGGGGCCGATGGCGTTCAACACGGCCTCTTTCTCGCGCCGGTCGATGAGGCGCCCGCCTCGGGAGAAACGCTTCTCTTCGTACTCCTCGGCCACCTCGTCGGTCTGGTACCATTCCTGCCCCTTCACACTGTCCGTTGCTACTCACCCGGTGGGATAAAACGGTATTGGACTCGTCTCGCCGTGTGACGGATTCGTCGCGGTGCGGTAAGCTTGTTGTACGATGATAGCATAGCTCATGGTATGCCCACCTGTAAGCACTGTGCGACGGAGGTCGAGACGGAAGACCTCGTCAGGCACGAACGACACGGGCTCACACTGGTCCACTGTCCCGACTGTAACTGCCTGCTGGGCAAGTACAGAGACCCTAGTTACCGACCACGTGGTCAGGTCGAATCCGAATGACGACGCGGGGACCGGACTCCTCGCCGTGGTTCGGGTACGTGTCCTGTCCCATGTAGCGCTTCGTCAGTTCGTCGATGTGTTCGACCGCGCCCTCCTCGGTGACCTCGACGACCTCGCCCCGCACCGAGAGGAACCGGTATGGGTCGTCGGGGTCCGTCATCTCGATGCCGACCTTCGGGTTCTCACGGACGTTCCGTTCTTTCCGGCGACCCCGTGCAGTGTTCACGAGCACGTGGCCCGTTTCGGCGTCGTAGTCGACCCAGACCGGCGTCACCTGTGGGGTGCCGTCGGGCATCAGAGTCGCGAAGTGTGCGAACGTCGCTTTCTCGAACAGGTCGTGGTACCCTTCGGGAATCTGCTCCATGGCTGGTGATTCGCGTGCCGCGAGGAAAACGATTGTGCGAGAGCCACCCATGACATATAATCACTTAATATTATCTTGACTATACCAACCACCATATAGCCAACCCTTAACACTGACCTCCGCAGTGCAACTGGTATGAGCATGAGTACCGCAGATGACCGTGCCGAGAACGCAGAGGAGACCCTCTCCGACGCCGAATACCGCGAACGCCTCCGTGAGCTTCCGCCGAGCGCGAAGCTCGTCGCCAAGGTCCTGGAGTCCGACTCCCCGCTCTCGCAGGGGCAACTGGCCGAGGAGTCGCTCCTCCCCGACCGCACGGTCCGCTACGCCCTCAACCGCCTGGAAGAGGCCGGGCTCGTCAGCTCGCGCTACAGCTTCCAGGACGCACGCAAGCAGGTCTACTTCCTGAACGTCTAGGCACGGTCGGTGGGGTCGCCAGCCACGTCCCCACCTCACCTCCTCGATTCCACGTTATTTGACCGACCGAAAGCGTTCGCTGTCTGTGACGGTCACTCGACTCGGCGTCGCCGCCGGTCGGTCTGCCAGCAGCCCAGTCCGATAGCATTCCCCCTGTCGTTTTGTCGGTCAGGGCCGTCGGTCGTCGTATGGACACTGTCGTGCCGACCGTCACGCGAATCGCCGTCCCCACGGAGACACGTGCACCCACTGCCCGGACCAACGCGTACGTCGTCGGCGAGGGAACGGCGCTTCTCGTCGACCCGGCGAACACGAGCGAACGACTGGACGAGGTCGTCTCGAGACACGGCGTGAGCCACCTCGCCGTGACCCACACGCATCCCGACCACGTCGGTGCGGTCGCCCACTACGCCGAGGAGACAGGTGCGACCGTCTGGGCCCGGCAGGGACACGAGGACCGGTTCGAGGCCGTGACCGACGTCGAACCCGACCGGACGTTCCGCGAGGGAACCGTCATCCCCGACGTGAACGTTCGCGTGCTGGAGACGCCCGGACACGCCCGCGACCACGTCTCGTTCGTCGCCGGCGACTCGATACTGTGTGGCGACCTCGCGCTCGCACAGGGGAGCGTCGTCGTCGGTGGCGACGGGGCCGACCTGCGTGCCTACCTCACGAGCTTGCGCCGCCTCTGGGCGATGGCCCCCGCCGAACTCTGCCCCGGGCACGGACCGGTTCTGACCGACCCCCGCGCCCAGTGTGAGCGCCTCATCCGGCACCGGAACCGTCGGGAGCGGAAGGTCCTCGGAGCGGTCGCTGGCGGGGCCGGGACGCTCGACGAAATCCTCGATACCGCCTACGACAAGGACCTCTCGGGGGTGCGAGACCTCGCCGCGGCAACGGTCGAGTGCCACCTTGAAAAACTCGCCAGAGCCGGCCGAATCGCGTGGGACGGCGAGCACGCGACGCCATTCTAACTGGCTATTGACACGACAACGTATTTACCTTCGTCTCCGGAACCCGTTGCTATGCCCGCAACAGGAATCCTCGGCCTGTTCGTCCTCCTCTCGTTCGTGGTGTTCGTCGTCGTCCTCCCGCTGTGGACCTACGCCGACGCCCAGCAGAACAGTTCACAGAGCGCGTTCCTCTGGGCGCTCGTCGTGTTCTTCGGCGCGCTGCTCGGCCTCCTGCTGTACTTCCTCGTCGGCCGGGACCGGACCGGCGACGGCCGTGCCCACGCCACGTACTGACCGCACTACCGAACGAACCGCTTTTTCCCGCTGGTCCCCGACTCCCAGTCACGCATGGAGTCGCTCGAAACCGAACTGGCCCGCGCCCGCGAACTCGACGTCGCCGCCCTCGCGGATGCTATCGAGGACATCGGCTTCGAGTGCACGCGCTGTGGGGCCTGCTGCACCGCGGAAGCCGACGACCCCCACACGGCAACCGTCTTCCCCGACGAGGTTCGCGACCTGCAAGAGACCACGGAGTACGACTGGCGCGACGTGGCCCGGCCGATGCCCTACGGCCTGACCGAAAATCCGGATGGGCACCTCGAAGGAGAGACGTTCGAGTGGGCGCTCCAGACCGACGCCTGTGGCGACTGCACCTTCTACACCGAGGACGACGACGGCGTCGG
Source organism: Haloarchaeobius ordinarius (assembly GCF_051801355.1). Lineage (GTDB taxonomy): Archaea > Halobacteriota > Halobacteria > Halobacteriales > Natrialbaceae > Haloarchaeobius. The sequence goes on from NZ_CP196560.1 coordinate 1,865,161, forward strand.
CGCGTGTTCGGTCCACGGGTCGCGCCCGCTCATCTGCCAGACCTACCCCTTCAGCGTCGCGCTCGCCGGGACGAGCCAGCCGATGGGCGAGGCGGTCGACGAGTCCGGCATCGTCCGCGCCCACGAATGTGAGGGGCTGGGCCGGGACATTTCACGGAACGAGGCCGAGGAACTGGCCGCGGCGCTCAAGGAACGGGCGGTGCGAGAACTCGAAGAAGCCATCGGCGTCAGGGACGAGTACGAACCCGCGGGTCCCCACCCTGGCGAGGTAGTCGTCCACGACTCAGAAGGCGCGAAACGGCCGGATGGAACGAGAACCGAGTGAGAAGACGAGACCGATTCAAAACGTCTCTTCGATGATCTCGCCGACGGCGAAGTTCGACTTTACCTCGGTAATCTCGACCTTCACTCGCTCGCCGACCTCGGCACCGGGGACGATGATGACGTACCCACGTTCGACGCGAGCGATACCGTCGCCCTGTTTGCCGATGTCCTCGATCTCGACGTAGCGTGTTTCCCCGGCTTCGACCGGGGGCTGGGGCTCCGACGGAGCGGTCCCGGAACTCTCGGTCGTTTCGGTCGTCTCGGGCTCCTCGCGGGCGATGAGCGCCACGCGGTACGTCGAACCGGGTTCGACCGACCCGTTCTCTATCTCCTGACGCGGTACTTCCACGGTGAACGAACCCTCGTCACCCTCTATCTCGGCACTGAACAGACACAGCAGTTTATCAGATATTTCCACAGTGAGTAGCCTCCATGGGTGTAGACAGTGGCCGCTGTCTTCAAATTTCCGACGAAGCCTGCGATGAAAAGGGCACTTTACCACACGGTGAGACGACCGGTGCTGTCAGTCGGCACCGGACTGCCCACGGGCGGTCGCGTACTTCGAGAGGTCGACGTCGGCGGTCACGTCCGCCGGGTCGGTGTAGGGCCGGCCGACGATGATGTCGCCGGCAGTCCCCTTGCCGATGCCCGGAATCGCGGTCAGTTCTTTCATCGACGCGCCGTTGAGGTCGAGGGGATACGGAACGCCCGTGACCGAGCGGTAGCCGTGGTCGACGATGGCCACGTCGAGGGTCCGGCCGAGTTCGTGTTCCCCGGGGAGGCCCACCAGCAGTGGGTAGGTCCCGAGCTGGCGGCCGAACGTCGTTCCGTCCTCGTGGTACTCGAGGTGGACGTCTTCGAGGATGGTCCCCGGCGGGGCGAGCCGTTTGAGCAGCGGGTTGTCTATCTCCTCGCGCACCTGCGTCTTGTACTTCTTGAACAGCTGCTTGTGGTCGTGGGCGATGTGGGCACCCTCGCTGTTCATCTCGGTCCCGGCGAACGTCATCACCTGCCGGATGTTCACGCGTCGGAGCATCAGGCCCTCGTCGTACACCCGGTGGAGGAAGTCGAGGTTGTGCTGGAACGTCTCCTCGCGCTCTTCCTTGAGCCCGTGGAGCAGGTTGATTCCCGGCAGGAGTTTCGGCAGCCGGGGTGGGGCCTCGGGGCCGGTCGAGGGGCCGGTGCCCGGCTCGTCGCCGGGCCGCCAGCCGCCCTCCTCGTTGACAATCTTGACCGCCTGGAACGCCTCCTCGGCGGTGACGTTCAGGTTGTTCGCCTCCTGCACCCGCGGGTCGGCGGATTCGAGGCCGAACGCGGCGGTGTCGCCGGGTGTGTTGTGTTTCGCGATGATGCGAATCCCTTCGCGCGACAGTTCGGGCCACTCCACGACCGTGATGGGATTCATGTTGTCGAGGTGGAGCGTCCCGAGGTCGGGTGCGACCTCGCGGATGCCGCCGTACAGTTCGCGCAGGGCGTCGGGATTCGGCTTCTCGCCGTTCCCACCGTAGGCGAGGATGTCGGCCTGCCGGCCCAGCCGGAAGTGCCGGGCACCACGCTCGTACAGTTCCTCCACCTCGCCGACGACGGACTCGGGCGAGCGGAACGAGGGGTTGCCATAGAGCGGTTCGGTACAGAACGAACAGCGATACGGACAGCCACGGGAGGTCTCCATCTCGCAGATGAGGTATTCAGGATGGTTCGGGTGCTGTTCGATGACGAACGCGCCCGCGGCGGCCCAGCGGTCGATCTCCCGATTGTCCCGCATCCGGTTGTTGAAGCCTTCGAGGCCGGACTCGACGAGGTCGTAGGCCGCGGCTTCCACGTCGCCTTTCGCGACGAAGTCGTAGTCGAGGTCGTCGCGGACGGTCTCGGTCGCGCCGGCGTTCTCGTCGCCGACACCGAACTTGACGGGGCCGCCCATCAGGGTCGTTCCCTGGGCGGTCCAGGCCAGTTCTTTCACCTCGTCCGGTTCCGCGGGCGTGCCGCCGACGTACTTGCCGGGGACGGTCATCCCGCCGAGGTAGCACATGAGGTCTGCCTGTTCGACCTCGGCCCACAGCATGCGGTCGTCGCGCAGTTCGTCGATGGTGAGGTACGTGACGTTCTCGGCCGGCACCCCCGCGTCGACCAGCGCCCCGGCGGTGTACCGGGGGTAGGTCGAGAGATAGGGCGGCACCCCGAAGTGCGCCGGCTCGTCGACGTAGCCGTCGACGATGGTGACGTCGAGATTCGCGGGGTCGGTCATATCCCATCCTCGACGCCGAAGCGGTAAAACGAGTGCGGAACTGTCTGTGGACGTGGTGACTCGAAAAATGGGAACGATGTGTGCGTCGCCGGTCAGGGTGCGACCATCGGCTGGTGGTCAAGCGTGACGACGACGTCGAGCGAATCGTCGCTCGCCTTCCCGATCGCGAACGCGGTGTAGGTCTTGCCCTCCTCGACGGTGATGGGTTCCGCGAGGACCGGTTCGTCCTCGCTGGCCGGCATGACCTGGAACTCGTAGCTCCCGGCGTCGACGCTCGCGTAGGCACCGGCCTTCCCGAACGGCATGTCGGTGAACAGTTTCGCGCCGTCGAACGCCACGTCGACGTTCCCGGCGTCCGGCGAGGCGTGGACGAAGCGAACCCGTCCGGCGTTCTCTTTCTCCTCGTTGTCGTCGTTCAGGACGAGAGTTTCGATGTTGGCGAGGTCGCCGATAGCCAGGACGGTGAACTCGTGGTCACCTTCCAGGTCCAGGGACTTCTCGATGACCGGCTGGTCCGGTTTCCCGGCGGGGCAGACCTTGATATCGTGGGTCCCTGCTGGCAGTTCCATGTAGTCGCTGACGGTCTTGAACGAGACGTCGGCTGCGACCTTCTCGTCGTCGACGAAGACGTCGACGGCGGGGGCGTCCGGCGAACAGTGCCCGATACGTACCTGTGTGTTTGTTGCCATTGTACTCCCTCCGTGGGCAGTACAGAGTTGGGCCTCCGCCGTATTCAGGTCGTTGTCGTCTCTGTAGTCACGTCACCAGGAAGTCAGGACGCTACCTGACAGAAACTGGACCACAGATTTCGGGCACTCAGTCACGGCGACGACCCAGCACCGCGGTGGCGCCCAGCGCCGCCAGCGCCGCGAGTGTCGCACCGACGCCGAAGCCCGGAATCGCGCTCTCTGCGCCGTCGTCCGTGGTCTCGGTGACGGTCGGTGTCGCGCTCGGCGTGGCCGTCTCGGTGGCTGTCGTGGGTTCGGGCTGGGTCGCCGTCTCTGAGTGCTCCGTCTGGACGGTGTCGTCGTTCGGTGCAGCGTCCGCACCGTCTGGAACACCGTCGCCGTCGGAGTCGGCGACCGTCGGGTCGGTGTTCGTGTCGTAGCGTTCGGTACCGTCGTCGAGGCCGTCGCCATCGGTGTCCGCCGCCGTCGGGTCGGTGTTCGCGAAGTTTCGTTCGGTGCCGTCGTCGAGGCCGTCACCGTCGGAATCCTTCTTCGTGGGGTCCGTCCCGATGTCGCGTTCGGTCTGGTCGGCGAGGCCGTCGCCGTCGGTGTCGGGGTTCAGCCGGTTCAGACCGAGGCGGTTCTCCTCCTCGTCGGTGATGCCGTCGTCGTCGGAGTCCAGTGGGCCCTCGGGTTCGGCGAACAACGATTGGTCGCGGGGGACAGACGGGACGGCGTCGGTCGTGACGTAGCGTTCGACCCACTCCCTGAGGGACTCGTCACCGCTCACGTCCACGACGGCCTGCTGGAAGTTCGCCACCGTGACCTGCTCGCCGCGGACGTTCAGCAAGTAGAACACGTCCTCGACGGTGTTCGTACCGTTCGTCGCCTGTCGAATCTCGGCGTCGAGTGCGGCGAGGACGCGTCGGCCCTTCGTGTACTCGGCGTACTCGGAGGTCCACTTGCTCTCCGAACTCAACCGAGACGTCGCGTCGCGGTCCGTCGAGACGTGCCGGTAGAACTCCTCGAAGTCGATGCGACCCTCCTGGTAGGTGAGGAGCGCGGTCGTGTAGTCGGCACTCCCCTCGAAGTACCAGTCCATCTTGTGCGTCGTGGTGAAGCGTTGGCGGGTGTGGACGTACTCGTGGACCCACACGTTGTTGGCGTCGTTCACGGGTGAGGAATAGTGTACCCACATGTCGGTGTTCCCGGACTGGAGCCCTCCGGTCCGGATTGGGTCCGGGGCGGCGAACACGCGGATGTCCCTGGTCCCGTGGTGGACGTCGAGGTGGTCCATCGCGTACGTCAGCGTCCCGTACACGTCGTCCGTCTCGACGACCTCGGCCGCGTCCGGGACGACCAGCGTCAGCGTCCGTCCCTGGGTCGTGTACGTCCGTGCCTCGTGGGGGCCGAGGAACGCCATCCGGTCGCCGACGACCCCCTCGCCGTCGGCCCGGTACGTCGTCGGCAGGGTGTCGTCCTCCCACGAGTGGTAGGTCTCCGCGCCGTCGGTGAAGAAACGGGCGGGGAAGCGGGTCGGCACGAGCGCCCACGACCCCTCGTCGTAGAAGTTGTACCGGTTGAACAGCTTCTGGTTGGCGTCCAGGCTGATGCGGATACTCGGGCGGGTCGTCTCGCCGTCCCACGCGTAGGTCCACGTGCCCCCGCGCAACTCGAATCCGTCCCGATCCACTACTGTCGCGCCCTCCGGGAGTGCGACGTCGAGCCCGGTGACGTTCGCGGCGACGCGGAACCTGGCAGACAACTCGACCGTGCCGGGGTCGTCGGGTGTCAGATGTACCGTGAGGGTCCGTTCGACGGCATCGTTGCCGTCTGTCGATTCGACCGTCGTCACCCCCGTCTCGGCCGCGGCCGGTGTCGCCACCACGGCGAGGAGAACGACGACCGTCACCGCGGCGACAGACCACTGGTTTCCCATCACTGATGTGTTCGGCAAGTCGAAGAAAAGCGTTCCGCCCTCCGAAAACTGTTTTCCCCTGACGGTCGAACTGTCGGGTATGCCCGCGACGATGGAGGTCAAGTGTACCGACGCTGACTGCGAGTTGGACATGTTCGAACTCCACTACACGTACGACATGCCGGACGACGTGACCGTGGCAGACTTCGTCTGCCCGTACTGCCAGCAGAGCGACTGCCTGGCGGAGATCGAGCTATGACGCTTCGGGACATCGGCAAGTCGGTGAGTGACTCCGTCCTCAAGCAGGTCGGGCGCGCCGCAAGCCAGGTGCAGGAGAACCGACCAATCCCGGTCGACGTACTCGAATCCGACGACGCCTACCTCGTCGTCTTCGACGCACCCGGTGCGACCCAGTCGGACGTGCAGGTCCGCTACGTCGACGGCTCGGTCGAGGTCCGAATCGACCGCTTCCGGCAGTTCTACGAGGACTTCGAGATGCGCGTCCCCGGCCGCGGGATGTCGCTCGACGGCCACGCCAGGCTCCCGGACGACGCGCTCGTCAACGCAGAGGACGCCAGAGCGACGCTCCGGAAGAACGGCACGCTGGAGATAGAGATTCCGAAGCGAGAGCCCGAGGAGCGTGCGGAAGCGTCCGGCGACACCGTCACCATCGCGGAACCCGACGACGACGGCGGTGCCGGCGGCGACGAATCCGAAGAATAGCCAGCCCGCGCTGGTGCTCGCGGCTCTGCCGCTCATCTCCGAGGGTCTTCCCTTCGGTCAGACCCTCGCTACTGCTCGCGGCTTCGCCGCTCGCTTTCGAGGTTCCTCTCTCAGTCGGAACCTCGCTACTCCTCGCGGCTTCGCCGCTCGGAATCCGCGGTTCTCACTCGCTTCGCTCGCTCCGAACCGCGCTATTCCACGTCCATCCCTTCGACGATGTCGAACGACTCGTCCCCCTCGAACCGGGTCGGGTCGAACGGTTCGATACCCTCTCCGCCGAGAATCTGCGCAGCCACCGCTTCGCCCAGCGCGGGCGACCGCATGAAACCGTGACCCTGGAAGCCGGTCGCGACGTAGAGACCGTCACGAAGCTCGCCAAGCAGCGGGTCCCGGTCGGGCGTGGCAGTGCAGAGGCCCGCCCACGACCGCTCGATGTCGGGCGCGCAACCGACGCGGTGTTCCATCCCCGTCGACACGTCAGCCCGGAACCAGTCGTCGGCGTCACGGTTCCAGTCGTCGGGGTCGGCTTCGACCTCCTCGGTGCCGTCGCCCGCGAGTAGTCCCGAAGGGTGTGGACGCAGGTAGAACCCGCCCGTGGCGTCGTAGCAGATCGGGACGTCGAGGTCGTCGCTGGCGGTCAGTGCCTGCACGCGGTACGGTTTCATCGCGATTGAGATTCCGACATCGGCGAGCAGTCGCTTCGAGTGCGCCCCCGCCGTGACGAGCACCGCGTCGAACGCCCGTACCTCGGCCTCGTCGTCGCCCGATACGACGACACCCGTCGGGTCGGTGCTGAGTTCTACCGGTGTCTGGGTCCGGACCGTCGCGCCCGCCTCCTCGGCCTTCGCCGCGAGTAGCGGCGGGTACGTCTCGGGGAGGACGTGTGCGGCGTCGTGGGCGACGGCGGCGACCACCACGTCCTCGGTCCGCAGGTCGTCGAACTCCGCGGCGAGGTCGTCCGGGTCGACGAGTTCGACGTTCCGACCGTGTTCCTGCATTCTGGGGACCTGCTCGCGGATTGCCGCGGCCCGTCTCTCGTCGCCCTCGCGGGCCAGCCAGACGTAAGGCCACGGCGAGAGTTCGAAGTCGCCCTGCCCGTCGAACGCCCGGAAGCGCTCCATGGCGCGCTGGGCGACCGCGGCGTCGACGTCCTCGGCGAAGGCGTCGTAACAGATGCCGGAGGCTCTCCCTGTGCTCCCGCTGGCGACGTCGCCCGCCTCGAACAGCGTCACCTCGGCCCCGTCTCGCGCGAGGTCGTACGCCGCGGTGGTACCGACCGCGCCGGCACCGACGACGGCGACGCTTTCTGGAATTTCGGAGTCGGTCATCGGTGTGCCTCCGGAAGCAGTGCTTCGAACTCGTGGGCTGCCAGCCAGTCGACCAGCGCGTCGAGTTCGTCGGTCGCCTTCTCGAACAGTTGCTTCCCGGCACCCGGTGAACCGCTCGTCGGGTGGCCGACTGCGCCCGACTCGGAGAAGTCCGCGGTGTCGAAGCCGACGTTCGCGCCGTGGACCGACTTCCCCCACGACTCCGCCGCGCCGTCCTCGGCCGCCTCGAGGTTCTCCTCGCGCACGAGTTCTCCCCGGATGTGCATCACCATGCTCGTCTCGACCTCGTCGGCGTGACCGATGCCCGCCTGGCCGAACAGTTCGGCGTCCAGTCCTTCGAGGTTCGACCACCAGTTCCACGGCGCGGCGAAGGCGGTTTCGTCCTGGCGGAGCCGTCTCGCGGCCCGGGTGATGGCGTCGGTGTTGCCACCGTGGCCGTTCACGACGACGGCCTTGCGGACGCCGTGGCTGGCCATGCTCGAAAGCACGTCCGTGACGTAGTCCTCGAACGTCCCGGGGTCGGTCCAGAGCGTCCCGTCGAACTGCCGGTGGTGCTCGCTGACGCCGACCGGCAGGGTCGGAAGGCAGACCACGTCGTCGCGGTCGGCCACCGCGTCTGCGACCGCCTCGGCCGCCATGAAATCGGTTCCGAGCGGAAGGGCAGGGCCGTGCTGTTCGACGCTTCCCGTCGGCAAGAGCGCGACCTCGGCCGAGTCGAGGCGTGCGCGGAGGGTCGTCGTCGTGTGTCGCGCGAGGTGCATACCGGAGGTGCTTGTGGGGGTCAGGTAAACCTTCTGCCGCCGGGCGACTCCCTTCCGGAACCGCAGCAGTCGGGGCGTGCTCGCCGTTCTGCAGGGGGCCTACTTCACCGCGTGAAGCGTCGTCGGGCCGTCGCCGTCGTGTATCTCCACCTGCGAGAACCCGGCGTCGGCGAACGTCTCTCGCAGTGCGTCGGGGTCGTGGAACCGCCCCTCGAAGACGGTCCCCATCGTCACCTCGCGGTCTTCGGCCTCGTCACGGATGACGAACTGGTAGGTCGTGGTGTAGTGGCCGGCTGCCGAGGTGAGGGCACTGGTGGAGTGACGTTCGACCGAGTACCGGTCGGACGCGGCGGTCTGGACGTCCCGGCTCCCGTTCTCGACGTCGTCCGAGAACGGCTGGAAGAAAGTCACGAAGGCGCCGCCGTCCCGGATGCTCTCGCACGCGTTCTGGGCGAGGGCCGCGACGTCCCGGTCGTCCGTGAGGTGCAACATCCCGCCAAGCAACACCGCCACGTCAAACTCCAGGTCGTCGTCGGCCGCCGACCACGCCGTGAAGTCGGCCTCCCGGACCTCGGCCGTCGTGACGCGGTCCTTCGCCACCGCGAGCATCGCCTCGTTCACGTCGACGCCCAGGACCGTCTCGTACTCGTCCTCGATGCGCGTGAGCAGCGGGCCGGTGCCACACCCGAACTCGAGTACCCGGGCGGTGTCCGCGGGTTCGTATCGCCGGAGCAGTCCGACCTGTGCGTCCCTGTCGAGGACGCGCGAGTGATAGAAATCGTAGAGGGCGGGGTACTCGTAGAAGCTCCGGGGCCGGTGCGGGGCCTTTTCGAGGTCCTCGATGACGGCGTCGAGCGGCATGTACCGGCGGCTTCCAGCGCCGAAAATATAAACGGTGTTGCACGTTCGGCGACCCGTCAGGCCCGCGGCGAAGTGCCACGGCGCAGACGTGCCGACGGCGGCTCAGTTCAGGAACTCGTCCAGCCCGCGAGCAGGATACCCGACCACGTAGTCGGCGCCAAGTTCCTTCAGCTCCGCGACCCGGTCGCGGACCGTCTCGATGTCACCGACGAGCGCGAAGTCGGTGCTCGCCTTCAGCAGCACTTCGCGGGCCCGGCCGGTCGCCGAGGAATCCGTCGCGCAGTCGTCGGGCAGGGCTCGCGCCACTGCACCGCGCCGGGAGATGTACCCACCGACCGCGTCTAACACCGCGTCATCGTCGTCGGTGAGGACGGTGGGGGCGTAGATGGCCACCTCGCCGTCGAAGCCAGCGGCGCGCAGGGCGCGCAAGTCCCGCGAAGTCGAGCGCGAGAGCAACTCGAACTGCGTGCCGCCGGCGGCCATCGCGATGCGCTCGATGCCTTCGGTGCCGACCCACGCCTCGGCATCGACCTTCCGGGCCGCACCGAGTCGGGGCGCGATTGCCCGCCCTTTCTCGTCGTCGGTGAGGTAGGCGGGGTGGCCGGCGACCAGAATTCGCTTGACCTCGGTGGGCAGCGTCTGGGCCAGCGAGTCGTCGCCGAGGGGGTCGAACCCGTCGGCCCGCACGGGCGTGGTGACCATGACGGTCGAGTGCTGCGCGAGGTCACGGAGCACCGACGCGTCGGGCAGGTGCTCGCGACCCTCGTAGTCCACCGCCAGCAGGTCCACGTCGAGGCCGACGGCTGCGGAGATGTCGACCTCCTTGGGCTTCAGGGCGACGCCGTCCAGCCCGGTCCTGGGCAGAGTGACGCCTCTCGTCAACATTTTGCGATACCTCCGAGTAACAGACAGAATGATAGGCTATCGGTCGAGTGGAACTCGATCCATCGTCTGGGCGACCATGTACTGTAGGACAGGCCAGCTTCTGGCATAAGCGTGTCGGAGCACACGAAGTATCGCCGAGGGAAGCTGACGACGTCGGGGGGACTCTACTACTCCGGCGACCACTCGCACGACGTCCCGTACGTCAGCTCCTCGGCGTCGATGTACGCCGCGAGACAGCCGTAGTTGCAGAACGGTTTCTCCTCTTCTCTCTCGGACTCGCCTTCCCGGACGTACACCGGGTCGTGGCGTTCGACGTCGCTCTCACAGTAGAGACAGGGTGTCGGCATGGTAGTCGATGCGACGGGGGCCACCGGCAAGAACCTGTTTCCGGCTGTCAGGGCACGCGATACGTCGCGACCAGTTCGAACCCCGCTTCGGCGTCCGCCGCCTCGGGCTGGGCCACGGTCGAGAACGCCCACTGTCCGCGTTCGAGCGCGACCTCGTCGATGACCGTCTCTCCCTCGGTTCCGGTTCCGTTCGGCCCGATGACCCAGCTGTACCGGGCCGACGGCTGGAGCCTGACCGCTGCCGGCCAGACGTTGTCAGGAGCGACGTGTCGCCAGCCGACGGCAGTCCACTCGTAGAGATCCCACGAGTTGGGGCCGACGAGCCAGGGCTCCGAGGTCCCGTTTCTCACGACGAACCGGACCGAATCGACCCGGGTCTCGGGACCGACCGACTTCTCGACCCGAATCGTCACCGGGGCATCGTCGCCCCGGCAGACCGTGTCGCCGGCATCGGCCTGGAAGGACGGGCAGTGCTCCGGCTCGGGGTCGGGTTCGGGGTGTCCCACGCCGTAGGCGACCAGCGGACTCGCGAGGAGGGCGGCCGACCCGAGTTCGGTCAACACGGCTCTGCGGTTCACGCGTGCGAGTTCTGGTGGGCGAGAGAAAGCGTTTGTGCCGGCGTGGTCAGATTCGCCGGTCCAGTCGCATCGGCGCGCGCCAGTCCGTCGTGAGTTCGAGCAATTGCACCAGAATCCGGCCCGTGGCTCCCCACACGGTGTAGCCGTTCACGTGGAAGTAGTGGATGACTATCTCGCCGTAGTGCGGGTGGTCGCGGTGTTCGTACTCGTAGTTCTCGTCGTCGAGCAGACCCGAAACGGGCAGGACGGCGACCTCGGCGACCTCGCGCTCGTTCGGGTCGTACGTCCTGTCAGGGGCCATGCCGACGAACGGCGTCACCGCGTACTCGGTAATCGTCCGGATGTCGTCGAGACGACCGACGAGTTCGACCTCGTCCGGGTGGAGACCGATCTCCTCGTAGGCCTCGCGGAGTGCGGTCTCCTGGATGTCGACGTCGCCGGGTTCGTTGCCGCCGCCGGGGAAGCTCATCTGTCCGGGGTGTTTCCCGAGGTGGTCGGCCCGTTTCGTGAACAGCAGGTGGTACTCGCCGTCCCGTTCGATGACCGGGATGAGCACCCCGGCGTCGTGCTTCTGGTCCTCGATGGGACGGGGGGTGAACTCGGCGACTCGACGCAGGTCCATCGAGAGAGGGTATGGGCTAGTCATGTAAAGCGTTCACTCTCTGCACGCGAAGAGCGGCGGCCCCGTCTCACAGGCGCGCGTCGAGTCGTCCCCGGATACCCGCGCAGTCGACGGGGGCCCACGCCTCCAGGTCGTAACTCACGTCGACCAGTTCGCGCATCCGCTCGGTATTCGCCCCGGCCAGGGCGGCGGTCGCCTCGTCGTCGAGGGTCGCCCGCACCGCCTCGCCGAGCGTCTCACGGTCGACATCGCGCGGTTCGACGTCCATGATGTGCGGGAGGTCCTCACTGTGGGGTGGTTGCTCGGGGAACGCCCGCGGACCGACGACCAGCAGTGGTTCCTCGCCCTCGCCCCGGTCGTACTCGACGAGGTGGTAGCTCTTGATGGCCGAATCGAGGGTCTCCCCTGCTGTTGCACCGTCCAATTCCTCGCCTTCGCGAAACGCGAGTTCCGAGAGCGCCTCGTACAGTTCGTCACGGGTGAGCCCACCGAACAGGTCAACGACACCGGCGAGTTCGTCCTCACTGACGCGCATGGTTATCTAGATGACATCCGGCACAAAGATTCATTCGACTACGCGGGCCATCGCGTCGGCCGCGGCGGCAGCCACGTCCGCCGGAACGAGCGGTGCGTCTTCCCACGACGGGAGTCGGGTGTCGACGGTCGGTTCGGCGACCCCGTCGGCGTAGGTCGCCACCTGCTCGCGCTCGCCGTGGGCGTCGAACTGGAGGTCGTTGAATCGTGCGTCGGCGGCGTACTGGCGGACGAGTGTGGTCGCCGCCTGCTCGTATCGCGTGGGCAGCGTCTCGTAGTCCGGGTCGATGCCGTGGTCGCCGAGGGCGTTGAACAGCGCTCGCCCGACCTGCGTCGACATATCGGAGAGGCCCGTCGGCCCCGAGACGGAGCGGTGGTCGTGTTCGTGGCGGCCGAGGTCGACCTGGGCGGTGCCGTCGAAGCCGGCGTACTCGTAGGTGTCCGCGAGGACCCCGACCTCCAGCCCGAACGCGCGCTGGGCGCGGACCTGTCGGGCGAGGTCGGCCGTCATGGCGAACTCGCCGGCCAGCGCGTACCGGAACGCGTCGAGGTAGTCGAGGAACGGGTGGTCGTGGGCGTCGTCGAGGGCCCGGACGAGCGGCGTGTAGAACAGTCGGAACAGGCGGCCGTAGAGGCGGTCGTTCTCGACGCGGGCGTAGTAGCCCTTCGAGAAGTCGAACCCCTGGTCCAGCGGCGAGAGCAGGCGCGGGACGTGACTCGCGCTGTAGGTCTTCGCGTCGGCGTCGTGGACGACGACGTAGTCGGCGCGCTCGGCGGCGAGGCCGAGTGCCAGCCACACGTCCCGACCCTTCCCGAAGCCGTTCTCCAGGCCGTGCTCGTGGAGCAGAGCGGACACCGCGTCGGCGGAGCACCACAGCAGGTCCACGTCGAGGTCGAACGATTCGAGCCACTCGTGGAAGTCGGGGACGCGCTCGGCCGGTGCGCGAAGCGGGACGATGACGGATTCGGGGGCGACGTCCGCGAGCGTCGAGAGCACCTGCTCGGCGGCGAGGCCCGCGTACTCCCGTTCGGTCATGGGGACCACGACGGCGGTCCGGTCGGTGGGGGCGTCCGGGCAGGGGTTCGTCAGGTCGTGGAGCGTCGCGATCCGCTCCTGGACGTACTCCATCACCCGGCAGTCGGGACCGGAGTAAAAAAACGGCCCCGACTTGGGTCGCGGGTTGCCGATTCCGTTCCGGCCCGCGAACGCCGCGACTCGGGACGCCGCGACTCAGGACGCGCCGGTCGGCAGGCGGTCCAGCCGATAGAGGACGACCAGCGCGACGAGGATGCCGACGAGAACCACCGCGAACCCGCGGTACACCTGGTCGTACCCGAGGCCGAAGTCGACGAGCGCGCCGACCGTGACGCTGCCCGTCGCGCCGACGAGCATCACCACGCCGGAGTAGAGGGCGTACGCCGACGCCCGGTTCTCGTCGGGGAGCGAGTCCAGCAAGAACGTGTCCATCGCGGGGAAGGCACTGTGGACGACGTAGCCGAGCAACAGCGTGACGACGACGATGGGCACGAACGCGGAGACGTACGTCAGCGCCAGCAGACAGGCCGCGAACGCGCCGAGCACCGCGAGCAGTAACGGGACGTGCGGGATGCGGTCCGCGAGGTCGCCCGTGAGGAAGAACGCGGGGACGCCCGCGAGGAACACCAGCGTCAGCAGCGTTCTGCCCTGTGCGGGGTCGAGTCCCTTCGCCACCGAGAGATAGCGCACGTAGAGGTTGAACAGGCCGTTCCAGACGAAGCCGGTCCCACCCAGGACGACGATACCGGTGAGGATGATTCGCCACTGCCGTTTCAGCGCGGCCAGCAGGTCCCGGTCGGCCGCTCCCGCGGTCGGCATCGCGGACCGGCTGGCGACCCAGTAGAACGCGACGGTCGTCGCCGCGGCCACGACGGCGAGCGTGAGCATCACGACGCGCCAGGCTGCCAGGTCACCCAGTCCCGGTACCTGCCAGGACCCCCTGAGCAGGACCAGCCCGACGAACAGCGGCGCACCGACCGCGGCGAGCTGGCTCGACATGCCGTGGATGCCGATGGCGCGGCCGACCCGTTCGGGGAACAGTTCACTCACGAGTGGGTTCGCGGCGATGAAGTACGCGCCGCTGGCCAGTCCCATGAGGAACGCGCCGACGTAGACCATCGTGAGCGAGTCGGCGAAAGCGGTGAACGTCGTCGCGACGGTGAGGACGACGCCGGTCCCGAGGACGACCCGGTGGCGCGGCACCTTCGTCAGCAGGTAGCCGGTCGGGATACGCGGGAGTGCACTGCCGACCCAGGTCAGCGTCGCGATGAGGCCGACGGCCCCCTCCGAGGTGATGCCGAAGGCCGCCCGGAACGGGTCGAGCAGGGGTGCGAAGACGACACGGGCGAAATTGACGAGAAACACCATCGCACAGAGCGACCCGAACACACGCCAGCGGCGGACGGTGGCGCGGTCCTGCGTGTCGGTTCTCGGCTGTTGCGCGCCGGTCTGTGCGGTCACGGTCGGAGGTTTCGGACCGCCCGGTTCAAACTTTTCGAATCGAAAGCCGAGACACCACGGTACTTTTGGCCTCCCCCATCGTAGCGCCGTTTATGAAGTCGGTCAGGAAAGCCCTACGCGACGGCACGCTCGAGAAGGACACGTACGAACGTCTCAACTGCGCAGAGTGCGGGAAGACACTGAAGACGAAGAACGACCCGGACGCCATCGGAACGGTACGAACCTGTCCGGACTGCGGCGGCGAGTGGAAAGAGATCAGATAATCACGGGGTCGCGGGGGCGTTTCTCTTCTTTCAGCACGTGAGCGACAGCGCCGGCCGCGCCCCTGCCACAGCTGCTCACTCGAACGTCGAATCGAACGCGTCGGCCCCCATCGGGTCGAACGTCCCGGCCGCGACGTTCTCCTCGACGTGTTCGGGGCGGCTCATGCCGACCAGCGAACTCGTCACGCCGGGGGCCGACCGGGCGAAGTTGATGGCCTGTTGGACCGTCGAATCACCCGCCAGCTTCGCCGCCACCTCGTCGGGCAACTCGCTCGTGAGGTCGCCCTGCAGGATAGAGGCGCTGGTGAAAACGTCGAGGTCGGCCTGGTGAGCGAGCGCGAGGGTACTGACTGTGCCGTCGGCGGAGGACTGCCCCTCGACGGTGAAGGCGTCGGCCATGTGGACGTTGAAGGGAAGCTGAATCGCGCGGAAGTGCGTCGCCGCGTTCCCGACGGTTCTGGCGGCGGACCGGGCCCGCCCGACGATTTCCCCCAGCGAGAGGTACGAGTCGTGGTCGGGGCCGACCCGGAAGCACTCCCACGTCGCCACGCCGTAGTGCTGGACGTCGCCCTCGTCGGCCCGCCGCTCCAGCACTTCGAACGTCGCCTCGAGCTGGTCGTACACGTCCTCGCGGGACTTCTCGGCCAGTTGCGTCTCCGGGTTGTGGACGTAGTAGAGGTCGATGCTGTCCAGCCCCAGATTCTCCAGCGACCGGTCGAGCTGGTCGTCGATGTAGCGCGGTGCGATGCAGTGACTCCCGCGGACGAGGTCGTCGGTATCGACGATGCCGGTGTCGACGTACTCTGACTGGACGTACTGGCCCGGGTCGTCCGGCCGCTCGCCGTCGAACGGGACGAACCCGCCCTTCGTCGAGACCAACACGGCGTCACGCTCGACGTCGGCGTCTGTCACGGCTTCGCCGACTACCCGCTCGGAGCGCTGACAGCGGTAGTTGATGGCGGTGTCGACGACGTTCACGCCCGATTCCAGCGCTTTCACGATGGACTCGTGGTAGCGCTCGTCGACCGCGTCCGTCGGGTCACCGAGATAGGTTCCAAGACCGATGCTCGACACGAGACCGTCGCCGAACCGCCGGAAGTACGTCCGGCCGAACGACTCGTGGAACCGGTCGCGGTAGGCCCACGTCGCCGTCTTCGTAACCATGCACGTCGGTTCGGGCGTCGGAGAGAAAAGCCGTCCGTTCGACTACGACCGCTCGCCAGCCAGCGCGTCGAACAACCGTTGCTTGAACTGGTCGCGGGAGACGCCCTTCGAGGGACCGAGGCCTTCCATGTGGTCTTTCGATATCTGGCCGCCGCCCATGCGGGCGTGCCCGCCCGCTTCGGCCATCGGGATGTCCGCGACGACGGTCCGGAGCGCCTCGCCCATGTGGAGACGGTCGTCGCGTGAGCGCCCCGACATGTGGATGGTGCCGTCTTTCTCGCCGTAGACGACGACCGCGGAGACGCCCTCCAGATGCATCAGTTCGTCCGCTGCCTGCGGGATGGCGTCGACGTTCGGTATCGCGCCGAGGTCACAGACGCCGAACGGGCCGTCGACGTCCACCTCGTGGATGGCCTTCGCCTTCGTCTTCAACACCTCGCGCGGGACCTGCGGGTTGGCGATGCGGTCGAGCAGGTCCTCGTTCACGCCCGGGTAGAGGTAGCTGCTCGCCGCGAACTCCGCGGCCGAACAGCCCTTCGTGAGGTGGTTGGTGTCGGCCTGGATACCGTACACCATGCCGGTCGCGGTGAACGGCGGGAGGCTGACCCCGTCGCCGTTGCCGTTGCCGACGGTGGCGTCGAGGTCGTCGAAGTACTCGGCGAAGATGGTCGCACACGCGCCGTAGTCGGTCCGGATGTCGGTGAACGCTGAGCCGGTCCCGTTCCCGGGGTGGTGGTCGACGACGGCGTACGGTTCGACGCCCTGTGAGCCCTGGAAGCCACGGGGTGTGTTGTGGTCGACGAGGACCACGGTGTCGGCGGCGAGGTCGCCCGCGGTCTCGATCTGTTCGACGTCGAGGTCGAGGACGGTCCGGAACGCCCGGTTCTCCTGGTGACGTATCTCGCCGGGGAACTGGAGCGTCGCGTCCACCCCGGCGTGGCGACAGAGCTGCGCGACCGCCATCCCCGAGGCCATCGCGTCGGGGTCGGGGTTCGGGTGCAACAGGACGGCGACTTCGTCGGGATAGCGGAGTGCCCGGAGGAACCGCTCCCCGGGAGTCCGGTTGAACCGTCTGTAGCCGGCCCAGCCACCGAGCCCGAGGACCAACACAGCCACGAAGAGTCCACCCGCTACCAGCGGGTCACTCGTCGCGGTCTCGACGACACCGGCGGCACGGGAAGCGACGGCCGCCGGGGTGGCAGCGAACCACATATCCCTGTTCTCACGGTCGACTGGTAAGAAGGTTCCCCAAGTCGGTCACGAGTGTCTCTGACGGTACAAATCGACCGCCTGACGGTATCCTTCGCGGAACGTCGGGTACCTGAACTCGTAGCCGAGACTGCGAAGTTTCTCGTTCGAGCACCGTTTCGACGTTCGCAGCCGGCGCTCGGCCGCGTCCGAGAGGTCGCCCGCTGCGAGGCGCTCTTCGATGGTCTGCTTCGGCGGCGTGTCGACCCCGCACTGCTCTGCCAACCAGTCCGCGAACGCCCACTTCGAGACGGGCTCGTCGTCGGTGACCTGCACGACCTCGCCGCGTGCGAGGTCCCCGGTGAGGAGGTACCGGACCGCTCCGGCGGCGTCCTCGCCGTGGACCATGTTCAGGTAGCCCTCGGTGACCGGCCCCTCGAGGTAGCGCTCCAGCCGGTAGCGGTCGGGACCGTACAGCCCCGAGAACCGCGCGACTGTCCCGTCGGTGCCGAATTCGTCGCCTGCCACGAGTGCAAGTTCCTCCGCCTCGGCCAGCACCTCGGTCTTCGGCGTGGTCGGCGAGAGCGGCGTCTCTTCGTCCACCCAGTCCCCGTCGTGGTCGCCGTGGACACCGGTGCTGGAGGTGTACACCAGTCGCTCCGGCGGGTTCTCGCGAGCGGCGAAGTGCGAGAGGGCCGTCCGCATCCCGTCGACGTACACCGTCCGCGCCGCGTCTGCCCCGCGGCCGCCGGTGCTGGCGGCGTAGACGAGGGCGTCCACGTCCGGAATCGCCGAGAGCGAATCCGTCTCGAGCAGGTCCGCCCGAACCGCGGTGAACCCCGACTCTTCGATGGCATCGAGTCCGTCGTCCGAGCGACGGACGCCGATGGCGTCGTGGCCAGCCTCGGTCAGTTGTCGCCCCAGTTCGAGTCCGACGTAGCCACAGCCGAGAATCGCGACACGCATATGGACAGCCGTAGGCAGGCCCTCCTCATACCGCTACCGTTGTGTGATAACAGTCGCCCGCTCAGGGCTGTTTGCTGGCGATGACGTGCTGGATGTGGACGAACTCGCGGAACGACATCGGGGCGCGGCGTTCTATCTTCTGTTGGACCTCGGTCGGGTCGAGGTCGAGGGCGTTGTCGAGGTCGGCCGCGACCGTCTCGATGTCCATCACGCCCGTCGTCATCCCGAGCAAGAGGTGCTCGCAGGCCATCGTGACGACCGTCTCCGGGTCGGCGACGCCGTCGGCCAGCGACAGCACCTCGGCGGCCTCTTCGAGACTGAAATCCTCGGGGAGGTTCCCCTCGGCCAGTACCTTCACGCTCGCCCTGTCCAGCCCGGTCGATCCGGTGACCGTGTCGATACCGACCGCATCGACGACGTCGGCGAGGTCACCGGCGTACTCGGCTTCGAGGTCGGCCGGTGACAGACCCGATACGTCCATCCGCTGTTCGTGGAACATGACGGGACGCTTCGGTTGGCCGGTACAAGGATTTGCTGCATCCGGTCGACGCGTTCCCGTCTCCGGTCGAACCACTCCTGGCGTCGTCGCGTGGCGGCCACACCGTCGGCCCGAGACACGGCCACCCCGGCGAGCGCTCGTCTGCGTTGCCGTCGAAGTCGCCGACGCCGTTCTTGCCGGGTGGGACCACCACGAACACGCCGACCCGGTTATCGAAGGTGACGCGGTCGGCCCTGCCGAGGCGCTCTCGGACGCCGTCGCCGTCGAGGTCCACCGCGACGGCCCCGCCGTCACGGCTGTAGACGAACGACCCACCGGGGTCGCCTGGGCCACCCTGACGTGCGCGGACGGTGAACCGGGCGTAGGTTCCGCGCACGTCCACGACCCAGACGTTCACCGTCGCGACCCACGAGTAGAACGGGACGAGCGGGAACCCGGCGAACACGGCCAGCATCGAGTCGTTCCCGTACCTGGACGCTCGTGCCGCGCGGTCGAGCTGGGCCGCGCTCGCTGCGTTCGCCGCTGTGACGAGCGCGTCCTGCTTCGCCCGGAGGAAGCCGACGGCGTCGGCGACGGCGGCTTCGTCGGTTCGGGCGGTCTCGGACCGGACCGCCTCACGTATCGACACTCGCGCGAGGACGGTCAGTTCGTCCCGCCAGCGGGCGGTTTCGGGGCGTGCCGACCGAGCGAGGGTGGTCTCGGCGACCGCCGGGGCCAGCGAGCCGTTCACCGCGGCCTGTGCTCGCCCGCCGGTCGTCGGCCACCGGTCGAGCGCAGCGTCGACGGCGTCCTCGGCCGCTGGTCGCGTGAGGTCGGTCTCGGCGGCGAGGTCAGCCGCCACGCGGCCTTGCACGCCCGAGAGCGACTCCGTGACCGAGTCTTCGAGGGCGGCTCGCTTTCGCCGGGCGGTCTCGTTCTCGACGAGTTTCGTCGCGACCTCCATCGCCACCAGCGCCCGCGTCGCGACCCGAAGGTCGACCGACGAGGGGTCGGTGTCCCTGGTCGTGTGGTCGACCGCCGTATCGGCTACATCGCCGTAGGGAACGGTGAACAGGTTCTGGTTCCGTGCGACGAGTGGGTGGTAGCCCGCCGACTGGATGGCGGGTGCGCGCTGGCGCTCGACCTCGTTCAGCACCAGGTACGATGGCACACCGTCGACGTCGAGTTGTACCGGACCGGTCGGGCCGCCGTGGCCGAATTTTCGGGACTCGGGGACCGTCGCCCGTTTCTGGGCCGTCATCGTCGCCGAGAGACCGTCGAGCGAGAGGCCGAACCCCCCGAGGACGCTATCGAGACCGCGACGGCTTCGGGTGGTCGTACTCGCGCGTTCACGGAGTTCCGCGCGGACGTGTTCGAGGTAGGCGACGCGGACCGCGATTCGGGCCCGCTCTAGGACGCCATCGTACCGGGCCGGTGCGTCGACCAGACGTGCCTCCCGGTCGCTGACTCGTTGTGCGAGGTCGGCCGCCGGTGTCGCCTTCGTGACGAGGTCGCCGCGAGCGCGCTCGACCGAGTAGTTCCGGACCGCCTCGCGGAGTGTGGGGAGGCCGCGGTACACCGCGGCCTCGATTCCTGCCGGTGGGTCACCGTACAGCCGCGTCTCGGTCTCGTCGAGGTCGCCGGTGACGGCTCGGTTCGCGAGGGCGTCGGGGCCGCCGCGGGCCGTGACGAGGTCGCCAGCAGCGGCCCGCACGCCGACGAGGTTGCCGCCGCCAAGCGGCCCGGGACGGTCGAAGACGCCCGCGATGGGCCGGTCAGGGCCGTCGCTATCGGGAGCAGGGTCCGCGACGACCGCGAGGCCGACACGGAACCGGCTGCCGTGGGTCGCTCTCGTCGTCCGGGTCGATGGGTCGCTGTCGTTCCACGGCGGGGCGTCGGAGCGGTTCCCGGTCTTCCAGCGCCACCTCGTCGTCCGGGTGACGGTGACGACGCGTTCGTACGACTGGAGTCGTGACCACCCGTTCCCGGGCTCCGGAACGTCGGCGTCGCCCCGGTGGACGGTCGTCGTCTCCGATTCCCACGTTCTCACCAGTTCCCAGTCCGGGCCCGGGGAGATGGGGTCCGGTTCTGGGTCGTGTGCGACGCGAGTCACCGAACTTCGGACGGACACGTCTGCGCTGTAGGTCTCGCGGACGATTTCTGCGAGCGAGCGAGCCACGGCTCCGTCGCCTTCGTCGGCCAGCAACGCCCGAAAGGCGTCGTCCGCGCTCTCGTTGACCCCGACACGGAGCGGGTCGCTCGCGGTCGTCGCCGGTGTCGTCGGGGGCGGGATATCCGGGCCAGCGTTCGCCAGGGTCCCGCCGGGGTCGCCGAGGACGAGGTCGAGCCACTGCGAGGGTGACATACCCGTCTCGGCTTGCTGGACCTGGCCGAGGACTTCCGTCGCGAGGATACGGGCCCGGGCCCGCCCGAGTGCTCGTTGTCCCGCGTCGTCCGGCCGACCGAAGCTCCCCTTCTGTGTGGCGAGTGCGGCCTCGTTCGCCGATAGCGAGACGTACGACGACGAGAGGACGTTCGCGACGACTCCGCCGTCCTTGGACTTGCTGCTGGCCGTGCTGGTGCCGTACTGGAGGTAGCCCCGCGCCCAGGCCCACGCGTAGAGGCGGGCGGCGAACTGCCGACCGAAGCCGGGTCCCTCCGTCGGCCCCCGGTTCAGCCGCGCTTCGAAGTCGGCCACGCGGTCGTGGACGAGCAAGACGGGTGTCACAGCCGTGAACCGGACCGTTCGCTCCTCCACGGCCACGACCCTGCCGCCGACGCGCACCCTGACGGTGACGTTCTCGATTCGCACCCGCATGGTCCCGTCGCCCGTCCGCCGGAGGTGGACGCGATTCTTCGCCAGCCGGGCCGTGGTCGGGTCGGAGATGAGTGGCAGCGTCGCCGTCGCACGGGCGTTCCCGATGCGGACGTCCACTTCCGAAAGCGCCGTCTGTGCCTGCCGGTAGATTCGGAGTCGAAGCGCGTCACGGAAGGGTGTCGAGTCGTTCAGCATTCGGCCGTAGGGCGTGTCCGCCGGTGACAGGACCGGGTTCGCGCCAGCTTCGACGCTCGCCCGTCGGACTGCCCCGCGGAGTGCGGTGTTCACTGCGGCGTCGGCGCGCTCGGCCGCGAGGTCGGCCTGGGGTGTCGTGCCGCCGGGGTCGCGGGTCGCGAGCGTTCCGACCAGCGTGGCGCTACTGACCAGCAACAGCACGCCGACGAGGGCGAACGGGACCCGCGCTCGCTCGTCGTCGGCGAGCCTCACGCGGACCACGTCCTGACGGTGACGACGACGGTTCCGGGTGTGATTGCAGCGGCGGCCTCGGCTGGCGAGTCGTACCGAGCGCGGAGGGACGGTTCGACCCGACTGGCGAGCGCCGCGGTCAGGCGCTGGTTGGCGCGGTGGGTATCCGCCTCGGCGAGGGTCCCATCCAGGTCGGTCCCGAGCAGCCGCGCGACACGGCGGTACCGGTACGCTGTCAGACGGTCGGTGGGGTAGTCCCCGAGCAACGCGAGGTGGCTCCGGTCGGGGGGGAACAGTGTTCGGACCGTCGCGCTGGCGGTCCGGTACGCGAGGCCGTTCCAGTCGTCCTCGGCTGGTCCGGCCGCGGCTGTCACCCTGACCGCGAGGGTCGCCGCGTGCACGTCGGCAGTGGCCGGGGGCGCGTCGCCAACGACGACCTGCCCACGAACGACCTCGCCGGTCGGGCCCCACGTCGCGACGACCTGCCAGTCCCGGTCGAGCCCGGCGAGTCGCCGCCGGGTCGCGTTCGCCACTGCTCGCTCGAAGTCGTCGCCAGCGTGTGCGATGGTTCTCCCGTCGACGGTCGCGCTGGCGACGGCAGCCCGCGCGAGCAGGTCGGCGAGCGAGCCGTGGGCCTGTCGGTCGAAGACCGGACCCCCGGTCTCGGGGAAGGGGACGAGCGACTGGTCGGCCCGGCGGGCACCGGGCGCGAGCGAGTACTCGACCGTGGCGGTCGTGGCCCCGACGAGTTCTGCGGCGTGGTCCGCGCTGGTTGCATCGGGTCGGTCCGGTCGCTCGGCGGCCACGACCACGAGCACGCTCGCCGAGACGAGCAGCAGGCAGACGGCCACGTCGAGCACGGTGCTGACGGCTCGCGAGTCGCCGGAGCGAACGTCGGCACGGCGACGCCTCACGTCCACACCTCCACTCGCAGCCTGCCGCTGACCACGACACCCGGTTCGAGGCGGACGCTGACCGGTCGAACCGCGGTCGAGACGTCCGGCGGCGCGGCCGGACCCGTACGCCAGCGTTCGCCCGCGGCGGTGAGCGTGACGGCGACGTGGTAGCCTTCAGGGCCGGTCGCAGCCGCGGCCGCGAGATTGGTTGGGTCAGCGACCCCGTTCGGCGCGACGGCGGCGTGGGCCTGCCGGAGCGTCGGTTTCGCGAGGTCGCGGCCAGCCACGCTGTCGCCGCCGTCGACCCGCGCCAGCGTCGAGTCGAGGCTCCCGGCGAACAGCGCGAGACCGACGCAGACGGCGAAGACGGCGACGAGGGCGGCCGACGGCTCCAGTTGTGCCCGGGATTCGTCGCCGACGGAGCGCTCGGGCGGCAGTTCAGACATCGACCAGCGTGACATTCGTCTCCTCCCAGTGGACGCGAGTGACGAGCAGTCGGTCGTCGGCGGGTCGCCAGCCAGCGGTTCGCGCGTCGGCGCGTTCCCGGGCTGCCGAGACGGCTCGGCCGAAGGCGGTCGGTGAGTCGAACACGCTTTCGGGTGGCGTCCCGGTAGCGACCCGGTGAAGTCGCGTGCCGGCGCTGACGGGGACGACGGGCCCGAACGCGAAGCTCGCGTGGCTCGTGCCGCCCGCGTTTCGGAGCGAGAGTCGGGTCGGACCGAGGCGAACCGCACTCGCGTCGATGGGGTGTTCGGCCGTCGTCGGGTAGGAGGCGGCCGCGACCGCGTCGACGGTGTCGGCGGCGGCACCCGCGTCGGGTGCCGGTCTGGTCGGAAGTTCGACGGCGACACCCGCGACGGCGAGGCTCGCCGCCGCGAGGCCGACCCAGCAGTACCACGCGTCTATCTGGAGGTCTGGCATGCCGGGGTTGGCCGCGGGTTCGTACTTGAACTGTGGGTTGCTGGTCGTGGTCGTTCGCGAATCTGGTATCCGCTGTGCTGGTATCTGCTGTGCTGGTATCCGCTGTGCTGGTATCCGCTTTGCTGGTGTCCGTTGTGCTGGTGTCCGTTGTGCTGGTGTCCGCTGTGCTGGTGTCCGCTGTGCTGGTGTCCGCTGTGCTGGTGTTCGTCTGGTGAGCGCCGTCTCGGTGGGTGGTGACGACGAGCAGGCTACTCGCGCTGGTGGAGATGGAACCGCCACCGCACGGCACCGCTCCGCACCACGCCCTCCCCAGCCGACTCCCTCCGCTTCACTCCGCTCCGCTTCGTTTCACTTCGGTCGTCCCTCGCGCGGCCTTGACTCGCGGCTTCGCTGGCGCGAAGCACGGCTCGCCAGCGCGCGCCACGGCGGAAAACTCCCCACAGATTCACAGCACCGTCCCGGCGGCCAGAAACGCCCCCAGGTACACCAGCGCCGCGGTCGGGAGGGCGCGCCCGACCCGCACGCCGACGAGGGTCCGGTCCAGCCCGTGCTGGAGGCCGGTCGCGAGCACGGTGAGGACGACCGAGAGCAGGAGGACGTAGGCCCCCACCGCGAGGCCGAGGTCGGCCGTCGCGAGGGGTGGGGCGGTCGCGGCGGCCGAGTCACCGCCAGCGAGGGCACCCGCTCTCACACCTGCACTCCCGCCGAGTCGCATCCCGTCGGCGAGCGCGACAGTCGCCCCGGCGACCAGCGGCCCGAAGGTCGTCGCAGTACTCCGGAGGGTGCCGGTGACGCGGGCGAGGTCGTGCTGGCACTCGCGTTCGAGGTGCTGGAGGTCCTCCAGGTGGTCGGCCATCGAGACGATGGCGCGGCCCGCCGGAGCCCCCTCGTCGGCCGCCAGCGCGAGCAGGGCGGCCGTACTCCGGGCGCGCGGACTCGGCACCGTGGCGAGCGCGCCGTGCTCGCCGAGGAACGCCTCGCGGACGCCCACGCGGAGCTGTCGCTGGCGGCGGCAGGCGTCCGCCAGCACGTCGCCGGTCGCTCCCGCGACCTCGCCAGCGGCGTGTCCCAGCGCGGCCTCGACGGCCTCGCCCTCGGCGACTCGCCGGCCGGTCAGGTACAGGGCGTCGACGAGGTTCGACTCGACCGCCTTCGCGTGGTCTCTGACGGCGGCGACCGGCCGGTACCAGACCGAGAGCGCGACGCCGAGGGCGACTGCGGGCGCGACCAGCGGGACCGTCCAGTCCGGTGCGACCAGCGGGACACCGAGGACCGCGGCCAGCAGCGCGCCCCCGCCGGCCGCCAGCGCTCGCCAGGGCCGCGATGGAACGTCGGGGTGGGCCCGTGAGACCGTCGGCGGCGGGAACGCGACGGGCCGCCGGGTGAACAGCCACCCGCTGGCGACCAGAAGTCCGGCTGGAAGCACCCCGTCGTAGACCGCCACGAGCGCCCCGAGCGTAACCGGAACGCCGGCGACCCGGGCAGCGGGGAGGACCGCGACGAGCGCGAGCGGGAGCAAGACGCCGAAAGCGTAGATGCCGGTGACCGGTCCCTGCACCCTCGCGGCGAACGTGGCGAGGCGGTCGCGGGTCCCCCGGAGGACGGCCGTCATCGCCCGGTCGAGGGTTCTGGCGCGCTCGCCAGGCGGCGCATCGGCGGCCGCTTCGACGAGATCGAGAGCGCGCCGGAGGGCGGGGACGGTGTCGCGCCACGCGGCGACGAACGAGCCGAACCCGGTGTCGCCGGTTCCGGCCGCTCTGCGGACGTGGCGGGCGAGGCTGGCCGCCAGCGGACCGTCGTCGCTCCGGGCAGCGAAGGCAGCCGCGCCCTCGGCGGTCGGTTCGACGTGCATCCGGAGGACGGCACGGCCGACGAGGGCCGGTGCGTCCCCGAGCGCGGCGGTCCGGCGGAGTGACGCCAGCACGCGTGGTGTAGAGTGGACCGCGTGTGCGAGGGCGAGGCCGGTCGCCAGCGCGACCAGCGGGACCGATACCGGGTCGAGGCCGAGGCTCGCGCCGGCGACCGCACTGAGCGCCCCGCCGATGGCAGCCGTCGCGTAGCCCCCGCGAGTGACTGTCTCCGGTGAGAGGTCGCTCGCGAGGAACGCGAGTGCCTGTGCGAGGTCGTCGCTCGTGTCGACTGGCCAGGGGTAGGCGCGGGCGAGTGCCCGGATGGCCCCCGCGGCGAATCTTCTCAACACGGTGCCCCGGGCAGGTCTGTGGGGTCGGTTCGGCCGTCGGCGACCAGCGCGGCAAGCCGGTCGGTTCGGTCGGTAAGGTCGGCCCGGACGTCGGCGTAGGACTCGGTTGGGCCAGCGAGCGAGGCCACGAGGGCGCTCTCACCGCGGTCGATGCGACCAGTGGGCGCGAGCGTCAGCTCGTCGAGTGCGAACAGTGACTCGAAGTGGACGCCGTCGGCTCCGGCCCGCACCTCCTCGATGCTGGTGACTCGCCGCTCGGTGCCCGCGTCGGTCTCGATGGGCCGGCAGGTGACGACGAGGTCGGTGACGCCGAACGAGGACTCGGGCACACCGAGGTCGGCCACGACGCGTTCGCGGACGTCCGCCCCGCCGTCGCCGTGGATGGTCCCGAGGACCGCGCTCCCGCTCGCCCCGACCCGCATCGCCTCGTAGAGGACGCGGGCCTCCTCGCCGCGGACCTCGCCCACGACCAGGGCACCCTCCCCGAGCCGCAACGCGGTCCGGAGCGCCTCGGCCGGGGCGACGCTCGGTCCGTCACCCGTCGTGGTGTGGAGGGCCTGGACGTCGCGGCCGCCGGCCTGGAGCGCCGAGACGGGGAGTTCCGGCGTATCCTCGATGACGACGGTCCGGGTCTGGTGCGGGAGTTCCCACAGCAGTGCCCCGAGCGTCGTCGTCTTGCCCGCACCGCGGGTTCCAGCGACGAGCACGGCCGCAGCGCGGTCGACCGCCAGCGAGAGGAACGCGGCCGCCTCCGCGGTGAGGCTATCGGCGGCGACCAGTCGAGGGAGCGTCCAGGCGTCGCGCCCGTTCCGGCGGAACGCGAACCCGTAGCCGTCGCTGACCGGGGTCGTGACGCCCGCGACGCGGACCGGGTCACCGGCCATCTCGGCCGTCGCGTCGAGTGTCGGGTTGGCCCGGGAGAACGAACGCCCGCTCTCCTGGCGGAACCGGGAGGCCAGTGCACCCGCCGCGGCAGGGGTGAGCCGGACGTTCGTCGGCATGGTGTGCCCGCCGGCGGTAACCCGGAGCGGCGTCTCCGTGACGGGCGCGGAGGCGAACACGTCGGAGACGGCCGGGTCGGCGAACAGGTCGGTGAGGACGCCGAACTCCCGGGTGTGTTTGCGCAAGACCGCGGCCAGCGTTTCGACCGGTGCCGACTCGTCGGCGACTGCCCTGACGGCCCGCCCCGGTGCCCGTGCCGCGCCCTCGATTCGACCGTCCGCGAGGGACGCGTAGGCGTCGGCCAGCGTCACGAGGTCGCTCTCCGAGAGTCGAGATTCGACCGGTTCGAGGTGGTAGGACCGCCGTCCAGTCGCGTCTTCGTACTCCCGGACGGTCGCGTCGGTGCTCGTCTCGCGCGTGGTAACGAGCGTGGCACCCGGCGGGAGGTCGGTGGCGACCCGGGCCTTGCTGACGGGCGGCCCCGAATACGGTCGCAGGGCGTCGTCGTAGCTCGATTTGCGGGCTGCGAGGAGGGCGAGACCCGTCTCCGCGACGATTGCCGAGACCGGGCCAGTGCGGGCGGTCGCGTCGGCCGCGGCGCGCAACGGGTCGGTCCTCGCTCGCCCGGCCAGCACCGGGTCGTGGAACGCGACCGCGTCGGCGAACCGGCCGGCGGCGACCAGCAACGCGGCCGTGTCGTCCTCGTAGGCGCGCTCCAGTCCGTCCGCCCTGACGACCACGCTCTCGGCGTCGCGGGTTTCCAGTGCGCCGATGGCGGCGGCCCGACAGTCGGGGTCGGCCGCGAGGTCGCCGCCGGGACAGTCAGTCGCGTCGAGCACCAGCCGGTCGCCCTCGAACGAGGTCACACAGCCACAGGGGTCGTCGGAGTCGTCTCCAAGCAGCGAACGCAGGGACATACCCTCGCTGGCCGCGGTCTCGGATTTAAACTCGGAGATTGGCTGGTTGGACGACGTGGGTGACGGCGGAGTGTTCACCCGATGTGGCGCGCGCTGGCTCGCGGGCCGAACGGGGTGAGGCCGCGAGTCGATAGCGCGCGAGGGGCGACCGGAACGGAGCGAAGTGGAGTGGAGGGAGTCGGCTGGGGAGGGTGTGGACGGTGCGGAGTGCCGGCCGGTGCTGGCGGTGCAGGGTGCTGGGCGGTGCTGGCGGTGCAGGGCGGTCATCGCCACCAGCGCGAGTGAGCTGTTCGTCCACTCACACACTATCGTTCTTCCTGACCTGCAGGTCGTCTCGGAGAGCCCGGAGAACGACCGTTGTCACAGGCGAGCGACGTGGACACCATCCGCCCCGAGCGTGAGAACCAGCCGATACTCGTCGCTCCCCTCCAGAACCAGCGGCCGCTCCTGAGGAGTGTGAAGCGCGACGGCAACCCGAACGTGCCGAACTGGGCCGCCAGTCAGCCGATACGAGAGCACTCGCGGGTCCGGGTCGCCTGGCGTCCCGCCGACCGTGACCCAGTCGACCCGGCGAGTCGTCCAGCCCTCGGCCGGCAATCGAACGGTCACGACCCGCCGGGCACCAGGCCCGGCAGTCCGGTCCTCGCTGGCGACCAGTCCCGCTGCTGCACGGTCCAGCCGCGCGAGGTCGGTCGACACCTGCTGGTCGCTCCGGTGTGCCCTCGCGTCGTCCAGTGCGGGCGCGGTCACCGCCAGCAGTGCCACTGCGAGAACGACCGAGAGGACGGGCCGGAGGCTCACAGGAGTTCCCGGACGCGGGCGACGAGCCCCTGCCGGTCGCGGTCCTCGTCGGGGTTCGGAATCGTGTACGGGTCGGCCTCCTCGTCTGCCGCGGCCGCGCCGGCCGCCGTGTCCGCCGCTCGCGGGGACGTGGCCGAGGAACGGTGTCGGGTTCGACCGGGCGACCACTCGGCGGCCAACGCGGCGTCCGGTTGGCTGCCCGGTTGCGCGTCACGCTCGGTTAGGTCCGCTTCCACGTCCTCGACGCGCGCTTCCAGCGACTCGACCGCCGCCAGTGCCCCGTCGGCACGCTGCTCGACGCGCTCGTTCACGCTCCGGACGTTCCCGGCGTACCCCCGGAGCGCCTGGACGGCGGCCTCGAGTTCGGCGACGGTCGTCTCGACCTCGTCCAGCCGGTCGGTGAGCCGGGAATCAGGTTGAGTGCTATCACGTGTCTCGGTGCCGGTGGTCCACTCGCCCCCGGTGGCCGAGTCGGGACCGTCGACCCCGACGCCCCCCGGCACGGAATCGTCGTCTGTGATGGCACGCTCGACCGCCCGCAGCCGGTCGTCCAGTTGGTCGGACATGTCTGCCATGGCCGCGGGTTTGTATTTAAAGCCTCAGTCGGAACGTTTTACCTCCCGCTCTGCGGATGCCGATAGTATGAAAGTCGTCCTGATCGGTGTCGGACAGGCTGGCGGGAAGATTACCCAGGCGCTGGCCGAGTTCGACTACAACATGGACTTCGGTGCGGTGCAGGGTGCCCTCGCGGTCAACTCCGCGCACGCCGACCTCCAGAACCTCGACATCGACACCCAGCTCGTGGGCCAGGACACGGTGAAGGGCCACGGTGTCGGCGGTGACAACGAACTCGGTGCACAGGTGATGCAAGACGACGCCATCGAGGTGATGGACAGCCTCGACGGGAAGATAACGGCCCAGGCCGAGGCCATCTTCGTCGTCGCGGGACTCGGCGGCGGCACCGGCTCCGGTGGTGCGCCGGTCCTCGTGCGCGAACTCAAACGCGTCTACGACATCCCCATCTACGCGCTCGGCGTCCTGCCCGGACGGGGCGAGGGAGCGATGTACCAGGCCAACGCCGGCCGCTCGCTGAAGACACTCGTGCGCGAGGCCGACGCGACCATCCTCGTCGACAACGACGCCTGGCACGACGCCGGCGAGTCCATCGAAGGCGCGTTCGACACCATCAACCAGAACATCGCCCAGCGCATCGGGCTGTTGTTCGCCTCCGGCGAAGCGGTCGAGGGCGTCGGCGAGAGCGTCGTCGACACCTCCGAGGTCATCAACACGCTCCGCGAGGGCGGTATCGCGTGCATGGGCTACTCGAGCGCCATCTCCGGTGAGACGGCAGAGGACAACATCAACGCCGTCACGAGCGTCACCCGGTCGGCGCTGTTCACCGGGACGAGCCTCCCCGACGCCGTCACGGCGGACGCGGCCCTGCTGGTCATCGCGGGCCGTCCCGAGGCGATTCCACGGAAAGGCGTCGAGCGTGCTCGGCGCTGGGTCGAGGACCAGACCGGTAGTCTGCAGGTTCGCGGCGGTGACTTCCCGCTCGATTCGGACCGTATCGCCGCGCTCGTCCTGCTGGGTGGTGTCGAGCGCTCACCCCGCATCGAGGAGTTCATGGAGCGCGCTCGTGAGGCCCAGAAACAACAACAGAAAGAACCCGAAGACCACGCCGCGAACTTCCGAAACGACGACCTCGACGACCTGTTCTGACCGGGACTCACCTCCGGTCTGGTGGGGGTCACTCCCGTTCCGACTCGAACTCGCGGTCCTCGTCTGTGGCCCGCCCGACCCGCGCCCGGGCGTCCTCCAGCGTCTCGGTGTCGAGCAACCGTTCTAGCTTCTCCTCGAACTGCGCCTCGGAGAGTTCCCCCTGCGCGTATCGCTCGCGGAGGGTTTCGAGCGCGTCACGCTTCGATGGCGGGACCTCCTCCGATCTTCGCGGTCCAGCGAGCGCACCGTCGAGCGTCTCGTCCATCCGACGGTCGAGGTCTCCCAGCACGTCGTCGTCTTCCCCTTCCTCGCCAGAGAGGATGCTCACGATGGGGACGATGACCGCGTAGCCGATGAGGAATATCAACCACCAGTCGTTCACGTCGAGGAAGAGGGCGGTGAGCCCGGCACCGAGGACCAGCAGCGACGCGACACGGGTCAGTGGCGTGTCGCCAGGACGGGTTCGCATGGCTGTCGATAGTTCGAACGTCGGGAAAAGTGTTCCTCAGACGAACTCAGACGAGGCTCGCACCGTCGAAGTCGGGTCGGTCGTAGTCTATCTCCAGCAGGTCGAGGATGGTCGGCGCGATGTCGAACAGGTCCGCGTCGGAGATGTTGGCCTCGGGGTCGTCGATGAACAGCGACGCGTTGTCGAAGCTGTGCATGCCGTTGCGGGCACCCTTGGTGAACACCTCGTCGTGGCCCTTGAAGCCGGCCTTGAGGTCGAAGCCGTGGTTCGGGATGATGACGAGGTCGGGCGCGATGTCCTCGTGGTCACCGCGGAACGCCTCCTCTTTCTCGACGACGCGCTCTGCGACTTTCTCTCCGTTCGGCCCTTCGAGGGCTTCGAGGTCGGCCTTCAGTTCGTCACGCACCGCCTCGTACTCCTCCTGGGGGACAGAGCCACGCGGTTCGCGGCCCTCGAGGTTGAGGTAGACTCGCCCCGGGATGAACGAGTACGCGCGGGCGTCCGAGGAGATGTCTGCGAGTTCCTCGGGCTCGTCCGTCTCGAACTCCAGCCAGCCCTCGCGCTGGAGCCACTCGTTGAGGTGGACCTCGTTGTCGAGCGTGGTGAAGCCGTGGTCGCTCGCGACGACCATCGTCACGTCCTCGGGCAGTTGCTCGCGGAGCTTACCCAGGTAGTCGTCGACCTTCTCGTAGAACGCGAGGAACTCCTCTTTGTACTCGCCATCGCGCTCGTAGTCCTCGAACAGGAAGTGGTTGACCCGGTCGGTGGTCATGAAGACGCCGAAGAACAGGTCCCAGTCGTCCTTGGCGATGTAGTTCGAGAACGCCTCGTAGCGCTTCTCGAGTGTGAGATGGGCGTCCTCGACGAACTCCGACTTGTCGTCCTTGTGGCCGAGTTTCGCGTTGACGTCGAGCCTGTAGTCGATACCGTCGAGGTACTGCGCGAACTCGTCGGGGTAGGCGGCTTTGGCCATGTCGTTGACCGAGAGGAAGCCGCTGACCATGCGCTGGACGTTGCGCTGGGGCGGGAACGTCACGGGCACGTTCATGACGGTCGCGTCACGACCGTCCTCCTGCACGCGGTCCCAGAGGCGTTTCGCCTGCACGTCGTCGCCCATGGGGACGTAGGTGTCGTACGTACCGACTTCGCGGTCCTGAAAGCCGTAGACACCGGTCTCGCCGGGGTTGACGCCGGTCGTCAGCGACGGCCAGCAGGCGCTGGATTCCGGCGGGACGATGCTGTCGATGGGACCGGCACTGCCCTCGCGAGCGAGCGCGGTCAGGTTGGGGAACCGCTCCTCGTTGTCGGAGATGAGACTGTACGGTACCCCGTCGATGCCGAAGAACGCGACGCGGGGATTGTCCTCGCCACGGAGACGGTCGAAGAGACCCATATCGCCCCGTACTGCGGTCGACTACAAGAACCTTCTTTTCACTGCTCAATCAGGCCGCTGGTCGCGGGTCCCGGCAAAAATTCGTTATTCGTTCTGCGGCTTCGAGCGCTGGAAGTTCGTCGGGACGACCGTGACGTGATACATCCCGACGCCACCCGTAGAGGTGCGCGATTTCGTCTCCTCGCGGGGTTCGACCTTCGTCGTCGGGTGTGCGGTGTTAGTGGCCATCTCTATCTGGAGGTACGGGCCAAACCCGGATAAAATTACTCATGCTCATAAATTATCCGGGGCTCGCCGTCCATTACCCCGACGTATCTTCTCGGTGGAACGGCAGGTCACTCTCGGGGACACGCTCGGACGAGACACGTTTTTGTGGAGGGTCCCCGAACGGGTGCCCATGGAACGAAACGTAGACGACACCGGACAGTTCGTCCGCGTGGGTCTGGGGTCGGTCGCTTTGTTCGCTGGGATGGTCGCCGGTGCGGGGTTCCAGCGCACGTCGGCTGGACTCCTCCTCGGCGCGCTCGGAGCAGTGCTGTTACTCACCGGTGTGGTGCGGGTGTGTCCGCTCAAGACGGCGCTCGAGTGAAAACGGTTCGAAGACGGTGCGAAAAGCGACTGCGGCTTACTGGAACGTCTCTTCGTAGAGGTCCATCGCGTGTTCGATGGCGTCCTTCGCGGCCTGCTTGTCCTCCCAGCCCAGCGTCTCGACTTCCTTGCCCTCCTCGAGGTTCTTGTAGGTCTGGAAGAACTCGTCGATCTCGTCCTGTTGCTGCTGCGGGATGTCCTCGAGGTCCTGGATGTGGTCGAAGCGCGGGTCTTCGGTCGGCACCGCGATGACCTTGTCGTCCTGCTCGCCGTCGTCGTCCATCTTCATGAGAGCGACGGGGCGGGCCTCGATGACACAGCCCGGGAACGTCTGGTCTTCCACGAGGACGAGCACGTCGAAGGGGTCCTCGTCGTCGTAGTACGACTGCGGGATGAACCCGTAGTCAGAGGGGTAGTGGACGTTGCTGTGGAGCACGCGGTCCAGGACGACCCCGGGGATGTCCTTGTCGTACTCGTACTTGTTGCGCTCACCCTTGAGGCACTCGACGACTGCGTAGATGGTCTCCGGCGCGTTCGGGCCAGTTTCTAGGTCTTCCCAGAGATTCGCCATACGTTCTGGCGTGGGAGCACGGCCCGGAAAGTCCTTTCGTATTTACCCATTCGCCACAGTTTATCATCGGGCCAGGGACTGTGTTCCACGATATCACCTCGAAGTGACTGAAAAATAGTACCAGTCGCCGGAAATCGCAACCCCTCAGGCAGTCTAGGGAGTGACGAATCGGTGGAACTGCAAGTAAATGCACTAATAGTTGAGAAGTGTTAAATAGCCTGGTGACATTTAGTAAGGTATGTCAGAGGCACAAGCAGTCACCGGCCAACAGGGAATCGCGCGTGAGCTCACCGCGTTCCAGCACAACATTCTCGTCATCCTGGCGAAAGAGCCGATGTATGGCCTCGCCATCAAACGGGAGCTCGAGGATTACTACGGGACCGAGGTCAACCACGGGCGTCTGTACCCCAACCTCGACGAGCTCGTCGGGCTCGGGCTCATCGACAAGAGCGAACTCGACAAGCGGACCAACCAGTACGAGCTGACCGAGGACGGCTACGCGGCCGTCATGGACCAGCTCCAGTGGACGCTGTCGAAGATCGGTGAAGACGAAGAGCGTGCGGACGAGATTCGCGCACTCCTCGACTAGGGCTACAGATCGGGCACCCGCTTTTCAGCGGTTTCGAACACGAGCCGCAGTGACGTCTCTACGACCTCTTTCTCTTCGTCCGTCGGCCACGCGTTGCGTGGGTAGTACGACTCGAGGAACTCCGAGAGCTCGTCGCTCGTCGCGGTGTCCATCGGGCGGGCGTAGTGGTTCCCCATGAAGTCGGCGAGTTTGCTGGCGTTGCTCGCGTGGACGTCGCCGTGTGCGTCCGCGACCGATTCGACCAGCGCACGGTTGTAGGTGTCTACCGCTGCCCACTCTTCTGGCTCGCCCGGCCCGGACAGCGAGACCTCGACTGCCCGGGACGTGTCGTCGATTCGGTCGGTCTTGATGAGTCCGTCTTCGACCCACTCGGCGGGGTGGAGGACCAGCGTCTCGCCGGGGTCGTCCTCGCGGACACGAGCCGTGAACTCGTGGTCGGTCAACAGGTCGGCCCGTCGCTCCCGGTAGGACTCGATGGCTCCCTCGTCGACTGCCTCCCTGGCGAGGCGAGTGAGTCGTTCTGCCTCCTCGACGACGTCCTGGGGGAGTTCGGACGTGTCGACGGCTTCGGCGTTCTCCGCGTTCTCGGCGGCTTCTGCGCCGCTCTCGTTCTGATGTACGTCTTCAGGCATCGTCGAGCGCCTCGTTCGCGAGATTGTCTGCGCGTTCGTTTATCTCTCGCGGTACGTGCGAGATAGTCCACGAATCGAAGCCAGAGAGCAGCTCGCGGACGGTGACGCGTTTCTCGCGCAGGGTCGGGTTGTTGGTGTCGTACTCGCCGCGGACCTGCTTGACGATGAGTTCGGAGTCGCCCCGTATCTCCAGTTCGTCGTAGCCGAAGTCGCGCGCGGCTTCGAGGACGCGGATGAGCGCGTCGTACTCGGCCTGGTTGTTCGTCGCGTTCCCGATTCGTTCCGAGCCCTCGCCGACGATACCGTCGCTCGTGACGATGACCCAGCCGATGGCTGCCGGGCCGGGGTTTCCGCGGGACGCACCGTCGAAGTAGCAGTGCGCGCGGCCGCCACCGCCTCGCAGGACCGCCTCGATGTCGGACGGTTGTGCTCCCTGAATCACGACCTTCTCGTCGTAGGCGACGGCGGACGCGTCGCCGTACTCCGCGCGCCAGCGTTCGTGCTCGGTGTTCCCGCTCGTGACCGTCGCACCCGCGGATTCGAGTCGTTCACGGGCCTCGTCGACGTCACATTCGATGACTGGCATTGACCGAACGTCACCGAACCTGGTGTAAAACCGTTCTGATTCGATTTCAGTGTCAGAACAACAGAATTAGCGCAGTCTGTCGATTCGCTCTGAACGGGACTTTCTGTCGCGCCGAGAACGTCCCGAATCATACCAAGGGTTTAAGACTCTCCGAACTACTACTATAAAAGTGCGATGACACGGTCTACCCGCCAGCGGGAGCGAGAACTCGAGACCGAGACCTCGGACGAGCAGGAAGGGGTTCGGGAGTGCCCTGAGTGCGAATCCGACAATCTGGTCAAAAGTTCCGACAGGGGCGAACTCGTCTGCGACGACTGCGGGCTGGTCGTCGAAGAAGAGAAGATCGACCCCGGTCCGGAGTGGCGCGCCTTCAACCATCAGGAACGACAGGAGAAGTCGCGCGTCGGAGCCCCGACGACACAGACGATGCACGACAAAGGGCTCACGACGACGATCGACTGGAAAGACAAAGACGCGTACGGGCGTTCTATCTCGTCAAAGAAACGCAGTCAGATGCATCGGCTGCGCAAGTGGCAAGAGCGTATCCGTACCAAGGATGCCGGCGAGCGCAACCTGCAGTTCGCGCTCAGCGAAATCGACCGGATGGCGTCCGCACTCGGTGTGCCACGCTCGGTCCGCGAGGTCGCCTCGGTGATCTACCGGCGTGCGCTCAAAGAGGACCTCATCCGCGGACGGTCCATCGAGGGCGTCGCCACCAGTGCGCTCTACGCGGCCTGCCGCAAGGAAGGCATCCCGCGTAGTCTCGAAGAGATCTCCGAAGTCTCCCGTGTCGAACGGAAAGAGATCGGACGAACGTACCGCTACATCTCACAGGAACTCGGTCTGGAGATGAAACCGGTCGACCCGAAGAAGTACGTACCGCGGTTCTGTTCTGAACTCGAACTCTCAGAGGAGGTCCAGACGAAAGCAAACGAAATCATCGAAACGACTGCAGAGAAGGGACTGCTCTCGGGTAAGTCTCCCACTGGCTACGCCGCGGCCGCCATCTACGCCGCGTCGCTCCTGTGCAACGAGAAGAAGACCCAGCGCGAGGTCGCAGACGTCGCACAGGTGACCGAAGTCACCATCCGGAACCGCTACCAGGAACAGATCGAAGCGATGGGCATCCACAGCTAACGCCCACCGACCATCCTCTCCTATTTTCGCCCGCCGAGCGACGGCACCATTCCTGTCAAATGCACTACAAAGTCGAGATAGTTGTTTTTCAATGACAGATTCCGGCGTAACCGTTAACCCTCACCGCGACGAGGTGTGCCCGATGGGCCTGCTCATCGGTACCCCGGACGGTCTCTTTCACACTCCCGACGGCTTCGAGACCGTCGAACGGACGCTCGATATGGCTGTCCACCGGGTTCACGTCTTCGACGGCGGCGCGCTCGCAGCGACACCGGCCGGTCTCTACCACTCGGACGACGGGTGGGACTGGACGAAGGTCGAATCGTTCGCCGGTTCCGTCCTCTCGATGGCCATCAGCCCCGACGACGGGTCGTGGTTCGTCGGAACCTACCCGGCGGCCGTGTACGTCTCGGAGGACGGCGGCGCGACGTGGACCGAGTGTGATGCCTTCCAGAACCTGCCCTCGCGCGACCGCTGGCGCGACCGTGCGCCCGGTGACGACGCAGCAGTGCGGAGCATGGCCGTCCACAGCGGCGCACCGGACAGACTCGCCGTCGGCGTCGAACCAGGCGGCGTCTTCGTCAGCGTCGACGGCGGCGCGACCTGGAACGAGCGAACGGCGGGTATCCACGACGACGTCCACCACCTGCTCGCACTCGAGGTCGACGAGTATCTCGCGGCGACCGGCAACGGCCTGTATCGAACGAGAGACGCTGGCCGGTCGTGGCTCCGCCAGGACACCGACTTCCGGGACTTCT
This sequence comes from Haloarchaeobius ordinarius, assembly GCF_051801355.1. Taxonomy (GTDB): domain Archaea; phylum Halobacteriota; class Halobacteria; order Halobacteriales; family Natrialbaceae; genus Haloarchaeobius. The sequence goes on from NZ_CP196560.1 coordinate 1,901,877, forward strand.
GGTTCAACTACTTCCGAGAGTCGGTCGCTCACGATGGAACCCTCTACGCGTCCGCGAACGGCTGGGGACCGTCGGCTCCCGGTGGCGCACTCTTCGAGTTGCCGGTCGGTCGAACCGGTCGCGAGAGCACTCGTGTTCCCTATCCCGGCGAGAAGGGGTCGTTCGTCGTCTCGTGGGCTGTCGACGGGGACGACGTCTACGCCGGGACCATGGGTATCGAAGACGGCTTTCAGCGGTACGCACCCGGCCGCGTCCTCCGGCGGGAAGAACACGGCTGGATTCAGGTCGGGGAGGTGCCAGCCGCCGCCCGCTCGCTCGTCACCATGTAACTAACAACACGCGGCCAACCGCGGTGTGCCCTGACTGCCCACCCGGTCACCAGCCGCGGTCGTGTGACACACTGTGCCGGGGACCCGACGGTGTCGCCCGTTCGCTATTTCGCGTCTCCCAGCGACCGGTCTCCTCAGCGCGCTTCGCGCCGAGTGGCGACGATGCGAACCGTCTCGTCGATGGTCGCGACGAGGCGTTCGTCGTGGCGCGAGACGACGACTTCCACGCGCAGGGGGTCGCGCGACACCGTTCGAATCTCGTGTTCGTCGTCGGGGTCGTGCCACGTCCAGGACGGGTCCTGCTGGACGTCCACACCGTGGTCTGCCAGAAACTGCGTCGTCTCGTGGTGGTACGACATCGGGAGGCTCGCGGAGGTCAGCGTCTCGTTTCCGCAGTAGCCACAGGTAAACTCGGCGCGGACCGGTTCCCAGCTGCCATCGGTCTCGAAGAGCCGACCGGTGACGCGCCCGCCGCACGTGTTACAGAACCCGGACAGGACTCGTGCGAGCGACGCTCGCGCCCAGGTATCGAACGCGTGCGGCAACTCCTCGCGCTCGAACTGGTCGAGCGTCGCCGGCGGGAACGCGGCCTCGACCAACACGGCATCGCAGTCACTGCACGCGACGGTCGCCTGCTCGTTTTCGTACGACGCGCGGAGCGTCTCGTCCCGGCACACCGGACACACGCCCTCGATGTCGAACGAGTCGAGGGTCCCCGTCGCGGTGTACGTCCCGGCGAGCATCGCGCCGTACACCTGCTCGCCGGCGAGCGAGAGTTCGTACCCGCCGTCCACACCGAGAGTGTCGTCTTCCGAACCAGCAGTCTCGTCGGGCTCAACCCGCCGGACGAACGACCCGACTAGCTTCTTGAGGTGGTAGTTGAACTTCCCCGAATCTCGCTCCTCTACGTGCCCGCGTATCTCCGAGAACGCCAACGGGCTATCAGCCGAGCCCAGCGTCTGGATGATTCGAATCCGAAGTTCGTTACCGAGTTGTGCGAAGACCGCTTCGGGCGGTCGTCGCTCGACGGCTGGTGCAGTCATGACAGTTCTCGTCCCTCCAGCGACATGGCAGTATCGGCGAGACGACTGAACATTAATCAGCGTCAGGCACGTACGGCGACCGAATGCGGCTCGACGACTACATCGAGAGCCTCGAACCAGACGAGGACGCACGCCGTCGGCAGCTGGCGAAGGAGAAGTCCTACGCCATCACGGACTACCTGCAGGACTTCCAGTCGCAGTTCGAGGAGACCGTCCAGGGCGATTCCCTGTTCGGGGCGACCGCGCCCTCTATCTTCGTCGGTCGGACTAACTACCCCCGGGTGTCGACCGGCCTGCTCTCGCCCGTCGCTGAGGGCGACCCGACGGACTTCGTGACCGACGGTGCGTGGTACCAGCAGGGCCTCGGCGTCGGCGACGTGGTCGAGCGACGAACCGGGCTGTTGAACTCGACCCGGCGAGCCAACGTCGACGTGAACGACGTGTGGGACGGTTTCGTCGGCGTCCAGCGCGAGGTCGCCATCGCGGGCGACCCGGTCGACCTCGAAATCGGGCTGGACGGGAAGCCGAACCTCGACCTCGACGTGGACGACGGTATCGCGACCCCGCGAGGGCCGCGAGCCAGCGCCACCTCTGTCGACCTCACCGAGAACCCGTACGTCCCGAAACCGGTCAAGAAGACCCTCGAGGACGACGACTGGCAGGCACAGGGTGCCATGACGTATCTCTACCGGCGGGGGTTCGACGTGTACGACGTGAACCGTATCCTCTCGGCGGGGGCGCTCGGCCAGGGCGAGAACAGACGGCTCGTCCCGACACGCTGGTCCATCACGGCGGTCGACGACACCATCGGCCAGTACCTCCGTGGCCAGATTCGCCACGCGCCGAGCGTGGATTCGGTCGAGGTCTGGGAGAACGAGTTCATGGGGAACCGCTACTGGGTCGTGCTTGCGCCCGGCCAGTGGGAGTTCGAGCTCGTCGAGATGAAGGCACCGGGGAGCGTCTGGAACCCGGCCGAGTCCGGCGACATCTGGATGGGAAGCGCCTCGGAGGGGTACGAGGGCCGGACCGGCTACGTCGACGAGACGGCCGGGGCGTACTACGCCAGTCGGCTGGGCGTCCTCGAACACCTCGCCGACAGGGGCCGACAGGCGAAGTGTCTGGTCCTGCGGGAGGTGAGCGACGACTACTGGGCGCCGGTCGGCGTCTGGCAGGTTAGAGAGAGCGTCAGGAACGCCTTCGATGGCGAACACGGCGAAGCAGAGACGTTCCACGGGGCCGTCCGGACGGTCGCACGACGGTTGCCCGTGTCACTGGGTCGGCTTCGCAGAAAGTCGGAGCTCGTCGCCGGCCTCCAGTCGTCGCTCTCTGACTTCTAGAGCCGCGGGATTTATCTCCGCGCACGGCTTGGTACTAATTGTCATGGTGTGGTCATCCCTGCTGGTCGACTTCGGTGGACAGACGCCCGCCGTCGCCAGCTTGCTCACACTCGTCGTCGTTTCGCTCGTCCTCGACTACTACTACCGCGTCGGATTGCGGTAGAGGGCCACGCCAGTTAGACGTCCTCGACGTTGGCCCACGCCTGGTCCACGAGTTCGCCGGTGTCACTGACGAGTTCGTCCCAGGTCTCGTCGTCGGGAGCCATCCCGAGCAGTCGCGCGATCTTCATTATCGAGACGTGGTAGACGTGCTGACGGCCGGGCGCTTCTTCCCAGATGACGACGTTACAGGGCATCAGGCCGCCAATCTCTTTCGAGATGGCCAGCGCTCGGTCTGCCATCTCGGGGTGACACGCCCCGAGCACGTAGTACGGGTCGTGCTCGGAACCTGTCTTCTCCTCGATGACCGCAGAGGGCGAGAACTCGACGAGGGTACCGAAGCCAGCGCCCGCGAAGGCCTCGCGGACGTGTTCGATGGCTTCCTCGTGGTCCATCTCCAGGGTGGTCTGTTTCTTGCCGAGGTCGTCGTCGCTCAGCTGGTCGGGGTCGATTTCGAGTGCCATCACGTAGAGACTTGCACGCACCGCACAAAAACGTGTCTCCCGGCGGTCGGTCACATCGGAACCGGCAGCACGCGGAGCCACCCCAGCACCGTCTCGGTCGGGATGAGTGGGTCGTGCAGGACGAGCCAGTCGAGCAATACGAGCCCCGCCCCGTGTGCGACGATGGAGGGAAGCAACGAGTCACTCTTGTAGTCGACCGCGCCGAACAACACGTCGGTCGGGCCAGAGAGCAGGACTTCGAGTGGTGGCTTTCCCGCGTGGTGGAGCATGTACACGAACGGACTGATGAACGCGGCTTTCACGCCGAAGCGCTCGCCGACGCCGACACAGAGCAGTCCGCGGTAGTACGTCTCGACGGCGACGACCAGCATGAACTGCTTGCCCGCGTGGACGGCGAACTTGTCCAGCGGAACGGTGCCGCCGGCCCACTCACCCCACATCGGGTAGTACGCGCGGATGCCGGGCAGCGAGGAGCCGACGATGTAGAACGGGAGGACGAACGCGGCCAGTAACAGCGTGTTGCGAATCGCCGGCCAGTCCACCCGGTAGCCGATGTTCTTCCCGTGGCTGAGCGCGAGCGCCATCGGTCCCACGAAGAAGATGAGCGTGTCCGTGACGAGACGCTCGTCGAGCGGGTAGCGCGTGTACTCCATCCAGAGCAGGGAGAGCACGAGACCCACCAGAAGTGACTTCTGGGTCCAGCTCAGGTTCGACGGACGCAGGGAGGACAGCCGCACGGAAGACAGCCGCTCGGAGAGCCACGACCGAACGTCGTCGAAGGACTGTGCGACCGTCGAGAACACGGTGTGTTATTCGTCTGCGGTGGGGACGGCACCGCGACCGACCACGTCTCGCACGGCGTTCTCGAACTCCTGGCGCTTCTCGAAGTAGGTGATGTCGATGCTTTCGAGCACTTCCGAGATGGTCTTCGGGCCCTCCGGCGTCCGGATGGTAGACTCGCCTTCGAGCGCTTCGAGGCGGCTCTTCTGGATGGGCCATGTCAGTCGGGAGGTGACGCGGGCGAGCGGCGCGCCCTCGACGGCGTCACCGGACCCGAGTTCGACGGCAGGTTCTGTCTCCTCTTCCTCGTCGTCAGCCATACGCGGAGGTTTGCAATCCCGTCGATTCAACCTTTCGCTTCGTTGCCCGATGTCTGACGTACTGTTTTGTGTCGTGAGGCGTAAGTGAGGGACATGACTAGCCTCGCGGACGTGTACGAGGACAACGTCGGGGAGGTCGAGAACCTCCGTCGGTTCTACCTCGGAGTGAGCCTGTTCCTCGCCGGTGCGTTGTTGACGGTCCTCGGTATCGTCGTCGGTGCGACAGATGTCCTCGCCGGACTCGGTGTCGACATCTACGGGTCGAGAGAGATCGCAGGCGTCCTCGGCGGGCTGGGGATTCCTGCCGTCCTGGTGGGCGTATTCACGGTCCTGCCGGCGAGTAAACGGATTCGGGCTGCTGCTGCCATCGGTGCCAGCGTCTGCGTCCTCGGCGTCGCCCTGTTCAGCCGCGTCTATCCCGGCGAGTGGATCGGCTCGCCGACCGCGAGCCAGGGCATGACCCTGCTCGTCGCGACGGTGTACTTCGTCGGCGTGTTCACCGCCATCGGCTGCCTGTTCAGCGCCGTCGTGACGTTCAAGACGCGCAACGACCCCGGCGGAACCGTCACGATGCAGGTGACTCGCGAGGGCGAGACGACGGTCGTCGAGGTCCCCGAAGAGAAGGTCGACGAGGTCGAGGGCCAGAAAGCCAACGCCGCCCAGTACGGGAGCGTCGGCATGTTCGGCGCGCAGCCGGACGGGAACGTCGAGACGCAGACGAACCGCCCCGGACGACAGGAGAAGCGGTCCTCAACGTCGGAATCGTCGGTGTGGTCCAGCTCGTCGCCGACGCACCCGGCCGTGAACACACCCACTAGCGACGGCGGCACGACGACGAACGACATCCGGTCGCCGCTGGACGAAGACGCCGAAGTCATGCGCTCGGAACCGACGCCAGCCCCCGCGGAGAAGAACCTCGCCGACCGCTACTGCGGCAACTGTGCGCACTTCGACTACGTCCGGACCAACCGCGGCATCCAGCCCTACTGTGCCCACCACGACGAGGAGATGGACGACATGGAAGCCTGCTCGTCGTGGGAGCCGAACAACTGACGACCGACTACGGTTCCTCTCCATCGGCCGTCTCGACACTCCGAACTCGTTCTACCGTCTCACACATCCGGTCCCAGTGACTCCCGCGCCAGAAGCACTGCCCGCACTCGCGACATCGCCAGACCGGCGTGTCGTCGTCGGGCGCGTAGTCCGGCCGCGTCGTCGCGGTGGAGAGTCGTTCGACCGGGCCGTTACAGCGACCACAGCGCGTGGGCACGTCGGTCGGGGTGAGCGAGACGCCCGCCGCGACGAGTTCCTCGAGCTGGGCCTCCGGGTCGTGCTGGCACAGCAGGATGGAATCGTCGGCCCGGTTCGCGAGGTGTACGTCCCGGGTGACGAGTCTGCGGCGTTCGTCGGCCGCGATGGTCAGGAGCCGGTCGTCGTCCTCCTCGCCGCGGTCGAGCGCGTACACGGTGTCGTGCCCGCAAAGCCGGAGGTAGGTCGTCAGGCCGCCACACATCACGTCGAGGAGGAAGCGAGTCATGGTGCGGTGCTGTAGTCGTCAGTGCAGGAACTCCCGGACACCGTCGGCGTCACGCGTGTTGAGCACGTCGGCGGCCTCGGCCCACCCACGGCGGGCGGTGTGGACGCCATAGCGGATGTACTCGAACGTCGCAGTCCGGTGTGAGTCCGTGTTGATGGCGATGGTCGCACCAGCGTCGACGGCGTACTTGACGGCGCTCCCTGAGAGGTCGAGGCGGTATGGGTTGCTGTTGATCTCGAGGGCAACGTCGTGCTCGACCGCGGCTTCGGCGAGACGCTCCGGGTCCACGTCCAGCCCCTTGCGCTGGTTGAGCAGTCGACCGGTCGGGTGGCCGATGATGTCGACCGACGGGTGTTTCATCGCCTCGATGAGGCGGTCTGTACCGTCACCATCGAGGGCTGCGTGTGGGGACGCGACGACCACGTCCAGTTCTTCGAGGACTTCGTCGGCAACTGAGATGCTTCCGTCGGCGGCGATGTTCGCCTCGACGCCGGAGAACACCTCGATGTCGACGTCTGCGGCGGCCTCGCGGACCGCCTCGGCCTGTTCGAGCAGGGCCTCGTCCTCGACGCCGACGCCCCCGACGACCCCGGGGCCGGTCGCGTGGTCGGAGATGCAGATGTAGTCGTGGCCGAAGGCGGCCGCACCCGCCAGCATCTCCTCGATGGTCTCGTTGCCGTCCGACCAGTCGGTGTGGTTGTGCAGGTCACCACGGACGTCGTCCTCCTCGAGGAGGTCCGGCAACTCGCTGGCGGCAGCCGCCTGAATCTCACCACGGTCCTCGCGCAGCTCCGGCGGAATCCACGGGAGGTCGAGGGCTTCGTACATCGATTCTTCTGTACTACCGCCGACGCGGTCGCCCACACGCTGACCCGCGTCGGGGTCGTCGATACCCGAGATATCGAACGCGCCGTACTCGTTGAGCTTCATGCCGCGGTCGATGGCGTAGTTCCGGAGCCTGACGTTGTGGTCCTTGCTCCCGGTGAAGTACTGCAGCGCCGACCCGAACTCGTCGGGGACGACCACGCGGAGGTCGACACGGAGGCCGTCCGTGCGGATTGCGGCCTTCTCGGTCCCGGACTCGATGACGCTGTCGACCTCGTCCCAGTCGGTGAAGGCGTCGACGACCGCGCTCCCGTCCTCGGTCGCGACGAGCACGTCGACGTCGCCGATGGTCGCGCGCCACCGTCGGAGCGAGCCAGCGACCTCGACCGACTCGGCCGCGGCGACCGATTCGAGGTGGGCGACCACCTCGTCTGCGACCGGGCGGGCGTCCCCCAGTAAGGTCCGTTCGCCCGCAGACTTCGCGAACTCGAGGTTGTCGAGGATGTTCTGCTCGGTCTTCGCGCCGAATCCCTTGATGTCCTGTATCTTTCCGGCCCGTGCCGCGGATTCGAGGTCTTCCAGCGTCACCACGCCGAGTTCGTCGTAGAGGGTGCCGATGGTCTTCGGCCCGACGCCCTCGACACGCAAGAGCGCAGCCATGTCGACGGGATAGCGCTCGCGCATCTCGGTCAGTTCCGCAATCTCGCCAGTCTCGGCGTACTCGATAATCTTCGCGCTGATGGCGTCCCCGACGTGTTCGAGTTCGTTCACGGCGTCTTCGCCCTCCGCGACGAGGTCTTCGAACGACCCCGGGTACTCGCGGACGCTCTCGGCTGCCCGGCGGTACGCGTTCGGCTTGTACTCGACGTCGTCCGCTTCGAGCAGGTTGGCCATCTCTTCGAGTCGGTCGGCGACGTCCTGTTGCAGGTTCATGGTTCGATGGTCACCGGTCGAGTGCTTTCTTCAGGAAGCTCATCCAGCGCTTCGTGTCCGCGGCTTCCTGGGCCTTCGCCTCCTGTTCGAGGTTCGTCGGCCCCAGGTTCTCCAGCGCGTTCAGCGCACGGTCGATGCCGATGATGGCGTTGACGAGTTCTTCGCCCTCCTCACGGGACAGCGACCCCCAGTCCTCCTCGATGCGCTGGCGGCGCTGGAGGCGTTCGCGTCGGAGGTTCTTCTTCGCTTCGTCGACGCGCTCGCGCTCGCCCGACGGGATGGTGTCCCGTCGTTTTATCTCGAAGACGAACTCGCGGAGGTCGAGCTCCGTTCCCTGCACCTCGATGCGGTCGGGGATGTTCGCACCGATGGTGGCCCCCTCGCGGTCGACCTTCGCGAGAAGCTGCTTCATCTCGTACTCTTTCACAGTTCTACGTCGGTCCCGACGGCTCAAAAACCCTGTCTCGCACCGTGGTTCGACGGAGATTCACCGTCGAGACCCTCCGCGTATCGAGTCTCGATACGACGTCCGAACTCGTTGATACCTTTACATCCGACCCGGTCTACGTACTCGATAGGGAACATCAGTTCCCAGGCAGCCATGTCGACCCAACGAATCCGCGCCCGACAGGCGATGGAACTCGCCCTTTCCCCGGACGAGCACCGTCGTGACGAGTTCACACTCGTCGATGGGAAGCGTTCGTTCACACGATCGACGACATGGCGGTCGGTCAGACCCTTCGACAGAAGGTGACGGACTACTCCAATCCCGGACGATTCCACGTTCATCGGCGGGCGGTTCACAGCGCCGCCCGCCCCAATCACCCCATTCGCTGTATCCGACACTCACTACCCCCGAGCGAACGCACCGGCTCACAGTGACGGTACCCGGATAGTTACTCTCCCGAGGATGCTCGATATTAGCCCCGGCTCACCCGTTCCCAAACTCCTTTGCGTCTCCTCTGTGTACGTCACTTCAATGGCTGAATGCGACGAGTGCGGCGACCACACCAGTATGCCGTACACGTGCAACCGGTGTGGTGAGAAGTTCTGTGGCAAACACCGGTTGCCCGAAAAGCACGACTGCCCCGGGTTGCAGTGGAACGACCCGCAGGGCGTCTGGCGGGAGGACCAGTCCGCCAGCGGGAGCCAGCAAGAAAGTGGCGGCATCACCAGCGCCCTCTCGGGACTCGGATTCGGTAGCGGTGGCGCGTTGAGCTACTTCCGCGGGAACATGACGTTCGTGTTCCTCGCGTTGATGTGGGTGACGTGGGCGACCCAGTGGTACATCCTTCCGAACATCTCCGGTATCTCCCCCTACGTCGGGGCAGAGAACCCCGAACTCTGGTACAACATCTTCACCCTCCAGAGCCAGCACCCCGAGTACATCTGGGCGTGGTTCACCTCCATCTTCGCTCACGCGCAAGGCTTCGGTCACATCGCCGGGAACAGCATCGTGATATTCTTCTTCGGCCGGCTGGTCGAAGAGTACGTCGGGAGCCGCGACTACACGCTCATCTTCCTCGGAAGCGGTATCCTCGCTGGCCTCGGTCAGATCGCCATCGCGCTCGTCCAGGGCAACCCGACGGCGCTCTACGGGGCATCCGGTGCGGCGCTAGCGATGCTCGGCGCACTCACCATCATCCGGCCGAACCTGACCGTGCTCATCTACTTCCTCATCCCGACGCCGATCTGGGTCATCACTGGACTCTATGCACTGTTGAGCGTCACCGGCATCCTCGGCGGTGGCGTCCCACTCCCGGGCCAGGCCAACGTCGCCCACGGGGCCCACCTGGTCGGCCTCGCCATCGGCCTGCTGTACGGGCAACACGTCAAGGGTCAGGTCAGGCTCCCGCGCGAGACCCAGCTCGGTGGCGGCGGACGCCGCGGTGGCGGTCGCGGCCCGTTCTGAGTGATGCACGAAGAGTTCGTCCCGGACCCCGCCGCGTCCCGGGAGGAGATGGAAGCACAGCAGCGACGGGTCGCCGAGGCTGCGATTTTCGAGGACGACTTCGAGTTCGACCCGGACAGCGTCGGCGCAGACACCGGGCCGCTCGTCGCGGGCGTCGACCAGGCGTTCCTCGACGACCGCGCCGTGAGCGCCATCGTCGTCCTCCGGGGCGAAACCGTCGTCGAGAAGACCTACGCAGTGTCGCCACTGGAGATTCCGTACATCCCGGGGCTGCTCTCGTTCCGCGAGGGCGGACCCATCCTGGACGCCTTCGAGGCCCTCGAGTCGGAGCCGGACCTGGTCCTGTTCGACGGCAGCGGGCGCATCCACTTCCGGCAGGCGGGGCTCGCCACGCACATGGGCGTCATCCTCGACGTGCCGAGCATCGGCGTCGCCAAGAGTCTGCTCTGTGGCACGCCCCAGGGCGAGACCGAGAACCTCCCCGTCGGTGAACGCGTCGCCATCTCGGCCGACGACAGGGTCGACGCACCAGACGGGACGACCATCGGCTACGCAGTTCAGACCCGGCAGTACGACTCACCGAACCGCTGGATAAACCCGCTGTACGTCAGCCCCGGGCACCGCGTCGGTGCCGAGACGGCGGCCGACCTCGTGGCCAGACTGGCGACCCGGTACAAGCTGCCCGAGCCGACCCGGCTCGCCGATTCGTACGCCGACGAGGCGAAACGAACCATCGACACTTAGGTACCCGGCGGGAGAACGCCGGCCCATGACAGACGACTCGGACACGGACGCCGGCGACCCGGCGTCCGAGACGGGGACCGACGAACCCGCAGATGGACCGGAGCCGAAGCTCGAAACCGTGCTCATCACGGGTTGTTCCTCCGGAATCGGCCGCGAAGCCGCGAAGGCGTTCCTCGACGAGGACTGGCTGGTCTACGCCACCGCGCGCGACACGGCTGATATCGAGGACCTCGCCAGGGCGGGCTGTGAGACTGCCGAACTCGACGTGACCGACCGCGGACAGGTCGAGCGTGTCGTCGACCGTATCGTCGACGAGAACGGGCGCATCGACTGCGTGGTCAACAACGCCGGGTTCGCACAGATGGGGCCGGTCGAAGACATCCCCACCGACAAGGTCCACGAGCAGTTCGACGTGAACCTCTACGGGCCACACCGGCTCATCCGCGCCGCGCTCCCGCACATGCGCGAGTCCGAACGGGGAACCATCGTCAACGTCTCCAGCGCCCTCGGACGCATCACGTTCCCCGGTTCGGGCGTCTACTCCGCGTCGAAGTTCGCACTCGAAGCGATGAGCGATGCACTCCGCGGCGAGGTCGACCAGTACGACGTGGACGTGGTCGTCGTCGAACCCGGCCCCGTCGAGACGGACTTCTACGACCGCGCGGACAGCGAACTCGACGACTTGCCGCGCTCCGACGCCTACGACGACCTCTACGAGATGTACGACGACGCCAACACGGTCAGCGGCGGCGGGCCGATGTCGGTGACGCCGCGGGCGGTCGCCGAGACCATCCTGAACGCGGCGAGCAGCACCGACCCGGACCCACGCTACCCCGTCGGGGCCGCGGCGAAGTACTTCATGCTCGTCCGATTCGTCCCGGACCGCTGGCGGGACACCATCCTCCGGCTGGTTCGCAGGTTCGCGCCGTAGCGGCGGTTTCGAGGTCGCGGTGGCGGTGGCTATGGGGGGCTGGCGAACTGGCGGGACTCCGGGTCTCGCGCGACGGTCGTCCCGCACGACCGCTGGCCGGCGCGCGTCGGCTGTCAGCGCACGGCGACGCTGGCCGCGGTCTCGGATAAAAAGGTCGGGTCAGTCCAGACAGGCTGCGACGATGCGGAGCATCCGTTCTCCGCACACCTCCTCCGCGAACAGCGGGACCCGTTTGATGTCGTGGCCGCGGAATATCTCCTGGGCCTCCGCGAGCGCCTTCTGCTGGACGTCCCAGCGACGCTGGCAGAACTCACAGGAGTCGAGGTTCGGTTTGACGAACTCGTCGGGGTCGATGTCGTCGGTCACGTCCGCGAGGTCTTCCATCACCTTGTTGACGACGACGGTCCCGACCGGGATACCGTACTCCTCGAGCTGGGCGAGCAGGCGCTTCGACTCGAACACGCTCATCTCCTCGGGGTTCATCACGACACGGAAGTCGGTCTGGGTGGGGTCCCGAAGGACGGCTCGCAGGCGTTCTATCTGTTGCTGGAGGGCTTCGAGGTCGTCGGGCATCCCGTCGTCCTCCTGCCCGGGTGTCCCGCCGAACATGCCTTTGAGCCCCTCCATCATGCCACCGAGACGCTCGCGGAGTTTGAGCATCCGGCCGAGCATCGTGTCCATTATCTCGGGGAGTTCGAGCAGGCGGAGGGTGTGCCCGGTCGGGGCGGTGTCGACCACGACGCGGTCGAACCGCGGGTCGTCGAGGTACTGGAGGAACAGCTGCATCGCGGCGGCCTCGTCGGCACCCGGCATCGCGCCGCCCATCAGCTGTTCCATGGGGCCGCCCTCGCCGCCGAGCATGTCACCGAGGCCGCCCATCGGCCCGCCAGCACCGGGGCCGCCGCCCATACCCATGCCGGTGTCGTCGTCCTCGCCGGTGCTCTGTCCACCGCCGAAGACTGCCGCGCCCTGCTCCATCGCGACCTCGGGGTCTATCTCGGCCGCGTAGAGGGGGATGTCCTCGCGAATCTGGGTCGGTTCGGCGGGAATCTCCGTCTCGAAGGTGTCCGAGAGCGAGTGTGCCGGGTCGGTCGAGACGACGAGCGTCGTCGACCCGTCGCTGGCGCTCGCGAGCGCGGTCGCGGCGGCCATCGTCGTCTTGCCGACGCCGCCTTTGCCGCCGTAGAGGACGTACTTCGGCGCGTCGATACCGTCGAGGCCGACCTCGTCGGTGGTCGTCGTCTCCGTCCCGTCTACGACGTCGACGTCGATATCAGCGCCCGTCGCGTCGACGGACGGCTGGTCGTCGTCGCTGTCGTCCACTTCGTCGACCGCTTCGACGCTGATGTCAGTCATAGGCGCTGGTACCGCGTCACGACTTGTGTACTTCCCGGTTGGACGCGAGAACCCGAAGTCAGGAGAAGTACGCTGCCAGCCGCTCTGCTGCCTCCTCGACCCTGGGCGTCACCAGCGCGAACCGGAACCAGTCCGAGCGTGAGTCGCCGAAGGCTTCTCCGGGCATCCCTGCGACGCCGGCCTCGTCGATGAGTCGCTTGGTGTTCTCGACGGACCCGGGGGTGTCGCCGAACCGGGCCATCACGTAGAACGCCCCGTCGGGCTGGGAGTACTCCGCGCCAGCCGCGTCCAGCGCATCCATGAACGTCTCGCGGCGCTCGCGCAGGAGTTCGCGGTTCGCTTCGTAGTACGCCGGGTCGGTCTCGCGGAGGGCGTGGAGGATGGCGTACTGGGCCGGGCGCGACGCCGAGATGGTGACCAGCATGTGTCTGGACTTCGCGGCCTCGACGTGTTCTGGCGGCAGGATGGCGTACCCAACCCGGAAGCCGGTGATGGCGAAGGTCTTCGAGAACGAGTTCGTGACGATGCGATGGTCGGAATCGACCGAGAGCGCGCTCGTGAATCGTCCCGAGAGGTCGTAGTGGTCGTACACCTCGTCGCTGACGAGGATGGCGTCGTAGTCTTCAGCGACGGCGACGAGTTCGTGAATCACGTCCTCGCCGTACACTGCCCCGGTCGGGTTGTTCGGCGAGTTCACGACGATGGCCGCGGTGTCCTCGCTGGCGGCCTCGCGCACGTCGCCCGGGTCGAGCGTCCCGTCGGGAGCCGTGGCGACGAACTTCTGGGTCCCCCCGAGCAGGGTGGTTTTTCCCGGGTAGTACGGGTAGACGGGGTCTGTCAGGATGACCTCGTCGCCACTCCCGCGTTCGAGCGCACGCGCCATCGCCAGGTAGTTGGCCTCACACCCGCCGTTGGTCACGACTACCTGGGATTCGTCGACGCCCCGGCGGGCGGCAATCTCCTCGCGGAGTTCCCGAAGCCCCTCCGAGGGCGGGTACTGGAACTCCAGCGAATCGAGGTCGGCGTACTCGTGGAGGCCCGCTCGGAGCGATTCGGGCGGTTCCCAGTCCGGGTTCCCGCTGACCATGTCGACCACGTCGCGGTCGGCGTGGACCGCGTAGGACATGATTTCGAAGAACAGCGGTTTCTCGTAGTTCATATGGCATGCCTCGGTTCGTGGGATGGAGTTTCTTTCGCCCTGTCGCTGGCGAGCGTCTGACCGGTGTTCGGCCGACAGCCCCAGCCCCTGTATTCAAACCACTGCCACTCTTTCCTCCGGGCATGAAGCCACTCGCAGAACGACTCGGTGAGGCCCTCCGCGAGCGCGAGGAGCTGCTCGCGACCGCGGAGTCCTGCACCGGGGGGCTCATCGGCGCTCGAATCACCGACGTCCCCGGCTCGTCGGACTACTTCGACCGGTCGCTGGTGACCTACGCGTACGGCGCGAAAGAGCAGTTGCTCGGCGTGAACCGCGAGGACCTGGACGCCCACGGCGCGGTCTCGGAACCTGTCGCCCGCCAGATGGCCCAGGGCGTGCGCGACACCGCAGACGTGACGTGGGGCGTCTCGACGACCGGCGTGGCCGGGCCATCGGGCGGCACCGAGGAGACCCCCGTTGGAACCGTCTACATCGGGGTCGCCTACGCCGGGCCGTGGGGGAGTGAGTCCTCGTACACGACGGTCGAGCGGTACGAGTTCGACGGCGACCGCGCGACCGTCAGGGAGAAGACGGTCGAGCAGGCACTCTCGGACGTGCTCGACGAGGTGCAGTCCCAGTGAACAAGAAGGGACACGTGATGAACGCGGTACTGTTGAGTATCGGCCTCGGCTACATCCTCGAACCTGCCGGGACCGAAGCGACGTTCGTGAAGATTCTGGAAGTCGGTCTGCCGGTCACGCTCGGGGCGCTGTTCCCCGACGTGGACACCGAGTTCGGCAAGCACCGCAAGACGCTGCACAATCTCGGGATTCTCGGGCTGTTCGTGGCGTTCCCCTACGTCTTCGGGAACCTCCAGTACGTCTGGATCGGCGTCCTCACCCACTACGTCCTCGACATCATGGGGAGCAAACGGGGTATCGCCCTGTTCTACCCCTACTCGCAGGAGTACGGCTTGCCAATCGGTGTCGCAGTCAAGAGCGACCACGCAGACCTGATGACGGTCGTCATCACGGGGTTCGAACTCGTCGTCTGCTACGTCATCGTCTTCCACGTCCCGTGGGCGTCGCTGGAGTTCGGGCAAGGTATCCAGGGACTCGGACTCGCCGTCTTCGGCGTCTAAGCGGAACCCCCGCCAGAATCAGTACACTGCGACGTCGTCGAACCGGCCCTCGTAGGCGATGTGACGCGGGTGGGTCGGCTCGGTGCCCGACAGGAACAGGCGGTCTATCTTCGTCCAGGAGTTCTCGTAGCCCAGGTGGGCGAACTCGACCAGACAGCGGAGTCGGTGACGAAGCCCGCGCTGGCGGCGTACCTCGCGCGACATCCCCTCCTTGAGCGCCGAGACCAGGTCCGCCTCGGTGTCGACCGACCGGTCGAACTCGGTCCACACCTCGCCGATGGACTGGCGGAGGTGCGCGTACGACGAGCCGAAGGGTGCCCAGCCCTCGTCGTCGACTATCTCGCTGGCCCGGCGCTTCCAGTGCGCGAGGAGCTTCGGATTGTACGCTTCGACGGCGTCTATCTCGCCACCCCACGTCTGGAGTTCGTGCTCGTCGAGACTCACGTTCAAGAACTCGGGGTGTGGGGCGAGGACGGCCGCGTCCTGACGCGTCAGTTCGGCCATCGCCCCGTCGAGCGTGATGAAGTCGGGGACGGGGTCTTCGAGTCCGACCGCGAGGACGTGCCGGCGGTTTCGCCAGTCACCGGTGAATATCTCGCGGGCCGGGACGACGAGCAATTCGTCGTCGCTGAACGCCGCGGCTCGCCGGCGTATCTCCGGCAGCCGGACGAAGTGCGGTGCGTACACCAGCACGTCGATTGCCCGGGATTTGGCGCGCTCGACGACCGTCTCGTCGAGTACCTTGACGTGCATGTCCACCCTCGACCCCTCGCTATCGCTCACAGTCAGGGGTATCGTCAGGACCAGTTTAGTGGTTCCGTTTCCGGTCCAGGACAACAATGAAATAGCCGACTCCCGTAGCATCGGCAACTGATGCCGTGGGAATGCCGAATCGACGAGTGTGATACGACGTACCAGACCGTCGAGGACCTCATCGTTCACCAGAGCACCGAACACGAACGACAGGAGTGCAAGGTCTGTGGCGTCGTCGTGCCGGACGGCTATCTGGCCATCCGACACGCCTTCAACGAACACTCTCGCGCCGAGTACGTCCGCGCATACGGCGCGAGCTCGGAGGAGGTCAGAGAGCGCGAGGAGATAAAGGACCTCGTCGAGGACAGTGCCGACCTGCAGTCGGTTGTCGAACGTCTCGGCGGGTCACCGGCGTAAGCGACACGATTCTACTTCCGTTCCGTCCGCGCCGCTGTTCTCGTGCGTGTACCGAATGAGAGAGCGGAACCGCGTGGTCCCTGCCAGTTCCCGTGAACGAAGCGGTCGAACGCTAGAAGAACGCCGTAACGCTCCTGGCTGTTTCCGCACGGCGTTTTGTGCCGTTCGGGTGTCCGAGATTACCGTTCCTCACTGTCCAGCACCCGAATCTGGTCACCGCGCACGGTGACCGGAATCGGGACGGTCGCCTCGTACAGCTCGACGGTGACCTGGTCCTTGCCCTCGTCGATGCGCTGGACCTGCGCCTTCTCGCCCTTGAACGGGCCGGCGATGAGTTCGACGATGTCGCCTTCCGCGATACCCTCGACGTCCGGCTTCGGGGAGAGGAAGTGCTCGACCTCGGAGATGTCGGACTCGCCGGGGATGACACTGCGGGCGTGGGGAATCTCCTCGAGCACACGCTCGATGATGTTGTGGTCGTCCGCTTCGACCATCACGTAGCTCGTCAGCGAATCGGGGGCGAGCGCGGCGTGGATGGTGGGCTCTTCACGGTTCATGATCATGTCCGCGACCGTTCGCTCCTGGCTCGCGGTCGTCTTGACGGCGTATATCGGCATTGTTAGGCTGGTACGAACTGCATCACGAGGGCGATGAGAAAGCCCATCAGGCCGACGAAGAGGATGCCGGCCCCGGCTATCTTGGCGATTTGCGAGAACTCGTCCCACGATGGTGTGCTCGCCATCTTGAGCACGCGAACGTAGGAGGTGAGGTCCTTGGGAACTTCCATGACCGGGGCTTTGTCATCAGTGCTTTTCTATCTATTGATGCTCGTTATCGCCGTCGGAATCACCGGAACGGGTGGTACAGGGGACGGTCCGGTTCGATGTGTGACGTGTCGGTACGGCCGAATCACTCTCGGTACTGGTGACAGCCCAGAGAAACACCGCAGAATACGATGGAGGTGACCGATTGGCCGGGCAGTGAGCGACTAGTCGACGAAGTCGATGTCCTGCTGGACGTTCTGGGGCTGCTGGGTCTGCTGGGGCTGGCCCTCGGTCGTGTTTCCGTAAATCTGGGGCGAGTCGACACCCGTGACGACTATCATCGTGCGCATACTGCCGTCGAGGGTCTCGTCGATGGAGGTCCCCCAGATGATGCGGGCGTCGGGGTCGATGCGGTCGTATATCTCCTCGACGACGCCCTCTGCCTCTTCGATGCTCATGTCCGAGCCACCGGTGACGTTGACCAGCGCCGAAGAGGCCCCGGAGATGTCCACGTCGAGCAGTGGGGAGCGGAGCGCGGCCTTCACGGAATCAGTCGACTTGGCGTCGGAGTCGGACTCACCGAGGCCGATCATGGCGACGCCGCCGCGTTCCATGACGGTGCGAACGTCGGCGAAGTCGAGGTTGACGAGGCCAGGCTTCGTGATGAGTTCGGTGATGCCCTTGACCGAGCGCATGAGGACTTCGTCACTGACCTTGAACGCCTGGCGGACCGGCAGTTTGCCGACGGAGTCGAGCAGGCGGTCGTTCGGGACGACGATGACCGTGTCGCTCACGTCGCGGAGGCGTTCGAGGCCGGCCTCTGCGTTGGTCCGGCGGACCTCACCCTCGGCGGTGAAGGGTGTGGTGACGATGGCGATGGTGAGTGCGCCTGCCTCGCGGGCGGCCTTGGCGACGACCGGAGCCGAACCGGTCCCCGTGCCACCGCCGAGTCCGGCGGTGACGAACACCATGTCCGAGCCCTCGATAGACTCGTAGATCTCCTCCTGGGATTCGAGGGCGGCCTCCTCGCCGACCTGTGGGAGCGAGCCAGCCCCACGCCCGCCGGTTTTCTGTTCGCCCATGAGGATCTTCGTGTCGGCGTCGATTTCGACGAGGTGCTGGACGTCGGTGTTCGCCGCGACGAGTTTCGCGCCGTGGATGCCCTCTTCGTGCATCCGGTTGATGGTGTTCCCACCCGCGCCGCCGCACCCGACCACGGTGATGTTCGTCTGGAGCTCTTGCAGTACGTCCTCGAGCTCGTCGTCGGTCATCTTGCCGGTCCGCTTCGGCCCTGAGTCCTGCGGAACGCCCCCGGAGCCCTGCGCAGGGTCTCGCTCCTGGGCCGCGCCTTCGGCCTCGTCGATAGCGTCTTCAACGATCGAATCCATCCTTAGCACCCATTATTTTATCGAGGTTAATTACCTTTCCCCCACTGTCCGACGGTCGTCAGACGTTTCGGTTCTCACGTCGTGATAGCTACGTTTCCAGCACGGTCGCCAGAACGGATGACACCCTTTATAATCAAACCTCGAAGCGCTCCACTCGCTCGGTGGCGACGTCCGCTGGCGTGATGGTCCGCCCGTCGACCTCGACGGGTTCTCCCCCGGCGAGCCGCCCGAATGCGGGCCCTTCGGGGACACCTGCTTCGTGGGCCAGTTCGGGGTCGAACCCGTAGGCCCGGGCGACGACCTCGTCGCCAGTGCGCTCGACCTCGTCGTACTTCTCGGTGATGATGGCGACGAGTTCGTCGACGAACGCGTCGTACCCCTCCTGCGAGGTCGCTGCTCGCCCCGCGACCCGTGTCCCACTCTGGACGGTCTCGTACGCGACGAGATTGGCAGCCGCCGCCGCGAGTACCGCCTCGCGGTCGGTTCCCTGGGCCGCGTCGAGCAGGTCACCGGGAAGTGGTCGAATCTCGTACTCGTCCGTCGCAGCACCGAACCGAAGGCCGTCTTCGACCGGGCAAATGGCCTCCTCCAGCGTGGCGACGGTGTCGAGGTCCTGTTCGTCGACGGTCCGGAGCCACGTCTCGCTGACGACGCGGTAGCCGAGGTCGGCAATGACCGATTCGAGTACCGGGCGCTCGTCCTCCACGAGGGCGTACTCGGCCCCACTCTGGACGAACGCCTGGTCGAGCACGTCGCGGTGTTCCGCAGGGTGGCCGATAGCGTCGAGGCCCCAGTCCGCCGCGATGTGGCCCACCGCCCACGAAGTCTCGCGGACGACCCGTTCGAACCGCGGTACGTAGTGGCCGCCGCCGAAGCCGACGACGGTCCGTTCCCGGTGTGGGTCGACACCCCTGAGTTCGAGTATCGCCTGCGCCACTGCCCG
Organism: Haloarchaeobius ordinarius; assembly: GCF_051801355.1. Lineage (GTDB taxonomy): Archaea > Halobacteriota > Halobacteria > Halobacteriales > Natrialbaceae > Haloarchaeobius. The sequence continues at coordinate 1,921,091 of NZ_CP196560.1, forward strand.
CGCCCCCGCGGGGTCTGTCCACTGGTCTTCGTCGCTCCCGAGTTCGACGAACATCGACGGGACACCGACCCTGCTCGGGCCGTGGTGTGTGCACTCCATACCGACGCCGTACTCCTCGGGCGCGTGCTTCTCGAAGGCAGTGAGCAGTTCGGCCTGGGCGTTCGGACACGCCTCGGCGAGGCTGTCGTCGGCCCCGCCGTACTCGGCCGGGCCGAAGTTACCCGTGAAGTGGGCAGTGAGCAGCGCCCCAGTCTCGCCAGCGTGGCGTGAGGCGAACACGAGCAAATCGGGGTCGTCGAACGCTGCCGCGACGTCCTCGAGGTCGAGGTGGAGGTCGTCGAACTCACGGAGTTCGAACCCGTCGGTTCGGTAGACGGTCCCGCCGCCCGCACCGTCTGAAAGCGCCGTGTCCTCGGTGGGCGTCCAGTCGGCGAGGTCGAGCAGGTGCTCGCCGATGTGTGTCGACGCGGAGTCCGCACGACTCACGACTATCGCAATCACGGCCGAGCGTTAGCGAAGCGAAAACAAGTGGGTATCGGGTCGCGCCGAGCGTCGGTCAGTCCGAGTGGTCGGGGACGGGGGCGTCACCACCCATCGACTCCCGGGCCCGATTCGCGGTGCGCTGGAAGGTGCGTGCGAGTTCGTCGCGGCGCTGCCAGAACATGACGAGTGCGATGACGACGTAGAGGGCGGTGTAGCCGTAGAGGATATCCATGCTGAGTGCCTCCGCCTCGCTCCCCGACATCGTCAGGATGATGGCCGACTCGGCGGCGACCTGCGAGACGAACAGGACCAGCAAGAGTACGGCCTCTCTGACGCTGATCTCGAAGTTCGTGATGATGGCGATGGCGAAGAGACTCTGTGCGGCCGTGATCCAGATTTCGGCCGCCTGTTTCTCGTCGAACGGGAGCGTCCCGACGTCACCGAGGGCGATGCTGTAGACGATGGCGAGGGTCCCGATGAGGAGGGTCCACTGGTTGAGCTTCGAGGAGATGAGCGCGTTGAACCCGGCGGTCGAGCGCGCCTTGTTCACGAGATAGGCGACGACGATGAGTTCGGGGCTCTCGGAGGCGAGCGGTGCCACCCACTGAATCATGAAGAACGGCGGTGCACCGAGGTCCTTCCCGATGAGCTCCAGCCCGTGTGCGAACGGATGGACGGCGGTGTAGATGATGACACCGGAGTAGAGGAACAGCGTGATGGACGAGAGCGACCGGTAGGCGAAGGGGAGGTTCTGGAGGTACGCGGGCACGCCGACTTGCTCTTCGTGTTCCTCGACGTCGCCCCGGACGATGATGACGATGTAGGCGACGTAGAGACCGAGGAGGACGATGGTGTCTGCGATGCCGATGCCGCCGTTCAGCGGCACGAGGAAGGCAAAGAGGGTCGCGCCGAGGAGGAAGACGAGTTCCAGACCGAGGTCACGGTCCAGCGAGACGGTGTTCCTGAGGAAGCCGTCTCTCTTGGTGACGGCGGGGTCACTGGCGGATGCCGCCCGGTAGACGGTGAACAGGGCGATACCGGACCAGCCGAGGCCGATGAGGATGCGGTTCGCACCCGTCATGTTCGCGACCGCGAGGTTCGCGTCGTGACAGGCCGCGGCGACCGGAGTCGCGCCGTTCTCTATCTGCTGTTTCGTGAACTGGGCGCAGGCTTCGGTTGTCGCACCGCCGTCACCGGCACCGAAGGCGTAGAGGGCGTCGACCGCGTACTCGGGGGCCACCGCGAGCACCGCGAGGACGGCGATTGCGAACGCGCGTGGCACGTCTTTCTCTGCGGTTTCGGCACCCCACGCGAGCATGAACGACGCGCCGAGGACGGAGAGGCCACTTACTGCGACCGTCATGAACGGGGAGAAACCGAACGCTTCGGGACCACCCAGCAGTTCCACGCCGACCCACGGGGCTGTGAGCAACGCCGCGAAGACGAGGGCAGCCAGCGGGTGCTGGAGTCGTTGCCTAATCATACCTGAAGGGTTCGCAATCGCGTAGGTAATGCTTGCGGTTTGGTCAAGGTGTTTGTATCAGTTGCTCACATGATCCGGGAGAAGACGATGCTGGGCGGTGACGGCGCTCTCGTCGACCTGGTATCCTGCGCATCATTTTAGTACCGACTCGGCCAATCTCTATCGAGAGACATGTTCGAGCAAGTCGTTATCGCAGTAGACGGGAGTGGCTGTGCGACCCGTGCCGCCGAGGCCGGTATCGGACTCGCAGCGACCTACGGTGGCAGGGTCACAGCCGTCGCCGCAGCGCACGAAGAACTCGACGAGGAGGACGCACGGTCCGTCGTCGAAGCGGTCGAAAAGCTGGGTGCAGAGTCCGGGGTGCCCGTCGAGGCGCACGTCGTGGCCGACCGGCCCTCGACAGCGATCGTCGACCTCGCGAACCGGGTCGACGCGGGACTCGTCGTGATGGGACGGCACGGGAACGGCGGCATCAGAGAGCGACTGTTCGGGAGCGTCACCAACCGCGTCCTCAGGACGGCCGAGCGGGACGTGTTGACGGTCCCCGGTGGCGACGAGCACGTGGGGGACTACGAGACCATCCTCATGCCGACCGACGGGAGCGATGCCGCGAGTGAAGCCGTCGCTCCCGCGGCAGACCTCGCAGACCGATACGGCGCAGCGTTACACGTCCTCAACGTGGTCGACGTCCGCCGCGAAGCGGGCCCGTTCAGTGCTGGCGGTGTCGACCAGGAGTACGTCGACGGCCTGCTGGAGAAGGCGATGGAGAATCTGGAAGCACTGGCCGACGACTATGCGGCCCTCACCGACACCGACGTCGAGTTCGAGTTGGCGACGCGGTCGGGCATCCCGAGCGAGGGTATCGCAGCCTACGTCGACGAACAGGACGTCGACCTGGTCGTCATCGCCTCGACCGGTGAGTCGAGCCTCGCAGGGCAGTTCCTCGGGAGCACGGCCGACCGTGTTCTTCGACTCGTCGACGAGCCAGTCCTCGTCGTCCACCCCGAGCGCTGAGCGGGTACTCTCGGCACCTTCGGGACTGTCGAGCGAGTGCTGCCGGCGGCGGACGATTTTTGCCTCCCCGATACATCCGCACCGCGTATGCAGGTTTTCGGACTCGTGGGGAACCCCGTCGGACACTCGTTGTCGCCCCCGATGCACGAGGCGGCATACGAGTGCCACGGGATGGATGCACGGTACGTGACGTTCGAACCGGAACCGGCGGCGCTCGAAACCGCAATCGAGGGGGCAGAGGCGCTTGGAATCAGTGGGCTGAACGTCACCATCCCGTTCAAGCAGGACGTCCTCTCCCTCGTCGAGCCCGACGAACTCGCGGACCGAATCGGGGCGGTGAACACCATCGACTTCTCGGGCGACCAGCCGACCGGCCACAACACTGACGCTGACGGTGCTCGCCGCGCCCTCGAAGAACAGGGTGACGCGGAACTCGACGGAGCGACTGCGGTCGTCGTCGGGGCCGGCGGCGCTGGCCGGGCGGTCGCCTTCGCGCTGGCGGACGCTGGCAGCACGGTCCACGTGGTCAACCGGACCGTCGAGCGTGCGACCGCCCTCGCAGCGGACGTGCCGGGTGCCAGTGGCCACGGTCTCGACGCGCTCATGGACCTCGTCCCCGATGCCGACGTGCTGGTCAACGCGACCAGTGTCGGTATGGAGGAGGACGCCTCGCCCGTTCCGCAGACCGCCCTCCACGGGAATCTGGTCGTCCTCGACGCGGTGTACAGTCCGTTGGAGACGCGGTTGCTCCGTGATGCCGCCGACTGCGGTGCCACGACGGTCGACGGCGCGTGGATGTTGTTGTATCAGGGGGCTATCGCGTTCGAGCGGTGGACCGGGCGCGATGCACCCATCACAGAGATGAACGAAGCCCTGCGAACTGGCTTGCGAGGCGACAGGTAGCGGGTTTAAGTGCCGTCACCCGATACTCACCTGTAATGGCACTGCTCAAGAAGTTGAAGTCGCTGTTGGGGCTGGACGACGATTCGCAGCCACGGTCGTCCCGGGACGTCGGTGTCACCGTGGAGAAAGAGCGGCGCGAGCCCTCGACGGCGGCCGAGACGACGAGTACCGAAGCGGCAGGTGTGGAGTCCGAAACTGTGGAGGAGACGGTTTCCGAGGCCGAACCGGCGACCTCGGAGACGGCCGGAGTGGAGGCGTCCGTCGAGGCATCGGAGGCCGAGGAGCCAGTGGCCGAGGCGGAGACCGAAGCCGAGGAACCAGCGGCAGAGAGCGAACCGGAGACCGAATCTGCCGGGGGTGTCGAGGAAGCGGAACCCGAGTCGACCGGGTCCGAAGCGGAACCCGAACCCACCGAGGCTGAAGCGGAACCCGAGTCGACCGAGACCGAAGCGGAACCCGAACCGGCGGAACCGACCGACGACATCAAGGGTATCGGCCCGGCCTACGCCGAGCGACTCGCCAACGCGGGTATCGAGACTGTCGCCGACCTCGCGAAGGCGGACCCGGAGGCCGTCGCCGAAGAGACGGATATCTCTTCCACCCGCATCGAACAATGGGTGAAGCGGGCCAAAGCACGCCGCTAGGGCAGAAACCGCAACACGGTTACGTCCAGTTCTCTATCCTCCGGACATGACCGACCCCCGCGTCGTGACCAGCCGTCGAGCGTTCGCCTCGACGGCGGCGGACGCTCCGCCGGGGGCACGCGTCCCGGTCGAGGTCCGGGTACGCGTCGACGACCCGTTCGATGCCTATCAGCGGGCCCGCGGCGACGAGTGGAACGCTTACGTGGAGACTACCGGCGGCCAGCCCGGCTGGGGCTACTTCGCGGTCGACCCCATCGACGCGATGACCGTCTCGGCCGAGGCCGAACGACGGTCGACAGGCCCTGACACGGCACCGTCGCCGACGCTCGCTGCATTGCAAGGACTCCTCGACGACGAGACGCTCGTCCGCGGTGACTGTACCGTTCCGTATCCCTGTGGGGCCATCGGCTGGCTCTCGTACGACGTCGCCCGCGAACTCGAATCTCTGCCCGAATCGGCGGTCGACGACAGGCACCTCCCACATCTGCAGGTCGGGGTGTACGACCGCATCGCCGCGTGGGAAGAACCACGGGAAGACGAGACGACACTCCGAATCACGGCCTGTCCGACCATCGACGAGGACGACGACGTCGACGAGGTTTACGACCGTGGCCGGGACCACGCACTCGACCTTGCGAACCGCGCGACGACGGGTGACCGCGCTGTCTGTACTCCGCCTGTCGAACAGGACGACGCCACTTTCGAAAGCGACTGCGGTCGCGAGGCGTACGCCGACCGGGTCCGCCGCGTGAAGGAGTACGTTCACGCCGGCGACACGTTCCAGGCGAACGTCTCCCAGCGACTGGTCGCCCCGGCGGCCGTGCACCCGGTCGCGGCCTACGATGCGCTCCGGACGGTGAACCCGGCACCGTACTCCGGCCTGTTCGAGTTCCCGGGTGTCGACCTCGTCAGCGCCAGCCCGGAACTCCTGCTCGACCGCGATGGCGACGCGGTGCGAACCGAGCCCATCGCTGGAACGCGGCCCCGGGGACACACACCGGAGGAAGACGACGACCTCGCGGCTGACCTGACCAGTGACGAGAAAGAGCGCGCCGAACACGCGATGCTGGTCGACCTCGAACGCAACGACCTCGGGAAAGTCTGTGCGTTCGGCACCGTCGAGGTATCCGAGTACCGGCGGGTCGACCGATACTCGGAGGTGATGCACCTCGTCTCGAACGTCACCGGTGACCTCCGGGACGAGGCGACGCTCGCCGACGCCATCGCCGCGGTGTTCCCCGGCGGCACGATAACCGGCGCGCCGAAGCCGCGGACGATGGAGATAATCGACGAACTCGAAGCGACCCGACGCGGCCCGTACACCGGGAGCATGGGACTGTTCGGGTTCGACGACCGCGCGACGCTCAACATCGTGATTCGGACGCTCGTTCGGACCGGAGACGAGTATCACCTCCGCGTCGGCGCGGGAATCGTCCACGATTCGGTTCCAGAACGCGAGTACGAGGAGACGCTCGACAAGGCTCGTGCGCTCGTCACGGCGGTCGACGAGGCACTGGGTGACCGTGCAGGGTTGACAGTCCAGGGGGCAGACGATGACTGAGATACTCGTCGTGGACAACTACGACTCGTTCGTCTACAACCTCGTCCAGTACGTCGGCGAGCTGGCGGACAGCGTGGTCGTCCGGCGGAACGACGCCATCGACGTGGCGGGTATCGAAGAACTCGACCCGGACGGTATCGTCGTCTCACCGGGCCCCGGGACGCCCGCCGAGGCAGGTGTCTCCATTCCGGTGTTCCGCGACCTCGACTATCCGACACTGGGGGTCTGTCTGGGCCATCAGGCGCTGTGTGCGGCCAACGGTGCGCCGGTCGTTCACGCCCCCGACGTCGTCCACGGGAAGCCGTCGGTCATCACTCACGACGGTGAGGGCATCTTCTCGGCGGTACCGGAGCGAATTCGCGTCGGGCGATACCACTCGCTGGCGGTCGAGCGCGACGACCTGCCCGGGTCGCTGGTCGAGACCGCTGCGACCGACGACGAGCGCGACGTGTTGATGGCAGTCCGCCACCGCGAGAAGCCACACGTCGGCGTGCAGTTCCACCCCGAGAGCATCCTCACGGGCGACGTGAGCGAACCAGAAGCCGGCGCGCACCTGTCGCTCCGCGTCGGCAAGCGACTCGTGGCGACCTTCATCGACCAATGCGATACCACGTAGACGGCGACCTCGTCCCGGCCGAAGACGCGAGCGTCAGCGTCCGCGACCGGGGGTTCCAGTACGGCGACGCGGCGTTCGAGACGATGCGCGCCTACGGCGGCGACGTGTTCGAGTGGGACGCACACGCCACCCGGTTGCGCCGCTCCTGCGACACGCTCGGCTTCGACCACGGGTTCTCGGACGACGAGCTTCGGCGTCGCATCGACGAGACGCTCGCGGCGAACGACCTGACCGAGGCGTACGTCAAACTCTCCGTGACGCGCGGCATCCAGCCGGGGACACTCGCCCCGCAGCCGGAAGTCGACCCGACGGTCGTCGTCGTCGTGAAACCTCTGCCCAGAGGCGGGAACGGAAGCGAGCCGGTCTGGGACGGTCCGGCCGTGCTCCAGACGACGAAAACGCGAAAGCCGCCGGCCAACGCGCTCCCGCCCCATGCGAAGACCCACAACTACCTGAATGGCATCCTCGCGCGGAACGAACTCGTGGCGGGAGCCGACGAGGCCATCCTCCGCGACCAGGAGGGCAACGTCTGTGAAGGGGCGACGAGCAACCTCTTCTTCGTGAACGAGCACGGCCTGCATACCCCGAGCGCGGAGCTACCGCTCCTGCCTGGTATCACCCGGAAGGTCGTGCTCGAACTCGCCGACGAAGAGGGGATTCCGGTGTGGGAGGACCGGTACGCGCTGGAGGACGTGCGGACTGCCGACGAGGCGTTCCTGACGAACTCGACGTGGGAGATTCGGCCGGTGGCGACGGTCGACGGACTCGACGTGGGTGGCGGCCCCGTCACCGACCTGCTCCGGAGCACGTTCGACACGCTCGTCGAGCGTCGTCACTACAGCGGAGAGCGACTGGAACCGGACTCGTCGGAGACGGCGGAGTCGGTCAGCGAGCCATCGTCGACGGAGTCGGCCGACGAGTCGTCGATGGAATAGCGAACAGGCGACGCGAGTTCGAGACCACGCACGGGAGCGTCGCGCAACCGCGGACCGGCGCGTGGCGGGTCAGTGCACGCCGACCCTGGCCGCGGCTTTCTACTTGAATTCCCGCTGGGGTTCACGTCCCGCCCACGTCGACGCGCTCGACGCCGTCGATTTCGAGGACGAGGTCCTTGCCGTAGGCGGTCGAGGGTGTCTGGTAGCCGAGTTCGACGTCGCCATCCAGTGCGCGTTTCGCGATGAGGAGGGCGGTGTCACGGGTCAGCGCGTACCCGTTGGGCGTCTCCAGTCGGGAGACGACCCGCCGGTCCCCGTCGGTGGCCTCGCCCCATATCTCGCCGCGACCCTCGCGGAGTTGTTCCTCGTCGGGGCCGTCCACGCGCCAGTTCACGAGCAACTTCAGGAGTTTCTGGACCGGAGCGGTGCCCAGAACCGGGGTGAGCTTCCGGAGCTTCCGGAGGCGACCGATGGTCTTCGGGTGGGTTTCGGAGTACACCTTGATGTTGGGGACACCGGTCGAATGGTAAGCCGTGTAGACGTCGCCCCAGGGGATGGTCATCGCGCTGCGCTCGCCGTAACTGAACTCGATTTCGCGGTCTTCGTACGCCTGCGGGACCTGGACGAGCTCGCCGTCTTCCCGAACCACACCACCCGAAGCGAGGTTCTCGACCATCGTCAGCGCGGTCCCGCGGGACATCCCGCCGAGGCCACCGAGAGCGAGCGAGAGGGACGACGCGCTCGGGAGGCGGTCGTGGAGGTGCGCGGCGAGGCAGTCCGAGGGGACCACGTCGAAGCCGACGCCCGGGAGGAGCATGACGCCCGCCGCGGTCGCCTCGTCGTCGCGCGTGGCGATGTCGCGGAACACCCGCCACTCGCCGGTGATGTCGAGATAGTGCGTGCCGGTCTGGATGCAGCCGTCGACGATGGGGTCGGCGGTGTGGGCGAACGGCCCGGCGCAGTTCAGCACCACTTCGACGCCTTCGAGGTAGTCCCTGACGGTCTGGGCGTTCTTCGCCTCGAAGACGCGAGCCCGACAGCCCAGTTCTTCGGCCTGTTCGTGGACCGACTCGGCGGTTCGCCCGGCGAGAATCGGGTCGAGGCCGTCGACGGTGGCCTGCTGGGCGATCAGCCGCCCGGTGTAGCCGTAGGAGCCGTAGATGAGTGGGTCGCGCATAGGTGACACGCCTCACGCCGCGGACATAAGGATGCGTGAACCCGCTGCCACGACCGTGGCGTTCAAATCGGTTCGCGCGTTACCGCAATTGCATGGATGCGGAGAGTCGCGTGACGACGGTCGCAGAGGTGCCCGAAGACGGGACCTTCCTGTTCACCGTGATGGAGGGGTTCGACGAGCGCGAGGTCGTCCTCACGAAACTCGGCGACGGGACGGTGGAAGCCTACCTGAACTACTGTCAGCACTGGACGGACGTTCGGCTCGACAAGGGTTCCGGCGGGACGGTCCGGGACGACGAACTGGTGTGTACGAGACACGCAGCGACCTTCCGCAAGGACGACGGCGTTTGCACGTTCGGTCCCTGCGAGGGTGCGGTGCTCGAACCGGTCGACGTGACGGTCGAGGATGGCGAGGTGTACCTGACCGACGACGACTACCGGTTCGACCACGTCGGACAGGCCAGCGATATCGACCGCTCTTCCGGTGGGCGAATCGGGTTCGACGGGCCCTGAGAGCCCGGCAGCTGTCGGTGGATTACTCTACCACGAACGCCGGTTCTTCGAGCGATTCGCTCTTGCACTCCGGGCAGCGTGAGGGACGGTTCAGGAGGTCGTCGAAGTCCGTGAACCCGCATTCCCGACATTCTGGCGGTGCCACGAGCAACTCCTCCTCGGCGTTGTCGAGCGACCGGGAGATGTGTTCGACGTGACGGAGCGCGGTGCCTGCTGTCACGTCGAACTCCGTGGCGAGCGCGCTGGGGGTCGACGCGCCCTCGCGTAGTCTGTCGGTGATGCGCTGGCGGGTGGTTTCGTCGGCCTGGCGCATGGGCGTGAGTCGGACCCACGCAGGTAAATCTCTTGTTCCCACCGTGGGTAGGAGTCGAGGATGCGACGGCGGACGTACCTGGCGGGCGTCGGGAGTGCTGTGGGACCGGTGAGCGGGCTGGCGGGCTGTCTGGGCGGACCCAGCGGTTCCCCGGACGCTTCCGAAGTCGCCGTGCCGACCCCGGACCGTCGCCAACTCTGTGGAATGTATCGGAAATTTGATGAACGAGGATGTCGAGGCGGGGTGGCGTCGGCGCACCTGTGCTCGAATTGCGACGAATCTGGCCGCCCCAAGCGGCGAACGACTGGAACTCGGTGTGGGCCGCGAGGACGGGACTCTCCGTATCTGGCCGACATAAAAGACAAAGACCTTAGTACCGCGAACAGAACGCGCGAGTATGAAAGCCGTCGTTCTCGCCGGAGGGTACGCGACCCGTCTATGGCCCATCACCAAACATCGACCGAAGATGTTCCTGCCCGTCGGTGATTCGACAGTTATCGACCAGATCTTCGCCGAACTGGAAGGCGACGACCGCATCGACGAGGTGTTCGTGAGCACGAACGAGAAGTTCGCACCCGAGTTCGAGACGCACCTCGAACAGGCCGACTTCGAGAAGCCGACACTCTCCATCGAAGACACCTCGGAGGAGGACGAGAAGTTCGGGGTCATCGGTGCACTCGCCCAGCTCGTCGAGCGCGAGGGCGTCGACGAGGACCTCCTCGTCATCGCCGGTGACAACCTCATCAGTTTCGACGTCTCCGAGTTCGTCGACTTCTTCCAGGCGAAGGATTCGCCGTGTATCGCCGCCTACGACGTCGGGTCGAAGGAACTCGCGAAGTCCTACGGTCTCGTCGAACTCGACGGCGAGCAGATCGTCGACTTCCAGGAGAAGCCCGACGACCCCAAGAGTACGCTCGTCTCCATCGCCTGCTACGCCTTCACCCGGGACACCGTCGGGCTACTGGAGGAGTACCTCGCGGGGGACAACAATCCAGACGAACCGGGCTGGTTCATCCAGTGGCTCCAGAACCGTGAACCGACGTACGCCTTCACCTTCGAGGGCGCGTGGTTCGACATCGGGACACCGGAGTCCTACCTCGACGCGGTCGCGTGGTACCTCGGCGGCGAGAACTACGTCGCGGAGTCGGCCGAACTCGACGGGACGACTCTCGGTGAGAACGTCCACGTGATGGCCGGTGCCGAACTCGTCGACAGTCACGTCGATGGGTCGGTCATCTTCCCGAACGCGACCATCGAGGACTCGGACATCCGTGACTCTATCATCGACGAGAACACGCACCTCGACAATCTCGACCTCGCGGGCGCACTCATCGGTGCGCACACCCACATCACGAACGGGCACTGAACTGCCGTCTTCTCAGAACCCGTCGGTTCACTCGCCGCGGTCGCGCTCCCACTCCGGGGGTGGGTCGCGCACGTCGGCACTCTCTTTCGCGACGATGCGCAGGTAGATAGCGGTGACACTGCCGAGAACGACGACGGCCCCGACCAGCAGGTAGACGACGAGCGTGCCGGTCTCGTTCAGGGCGAGCGTCGAGAGGAGAAGCAACAACAGCAGTCCGGAGCCGGCGATGACCGCGATGGCCTTGCGGAACGAGAGGAGGTGGCCGATGAGGTCGCTCATGTGGTGGGAGTCTGTGCGAGTCGGATTGACTGTTTGGGTCCGGCGTGACGTGCCGGGCGGTGGGTGAGGGTTTGGGATGGCTGTTCTGTGGAGAGATGGTGTTGGTGGCGGCGAGCAGGGGACGACTGGCCGTGGTGGCGGCGAGCGGTTCACTCGTGCCGAGTGGGGTGGAGACCGCGACACTTCGTGCCACGCGACTCAGCACGCTCGTCGGCGCGCGCCAGAGAGAAAGAAAGGGAATCGAGGCGATGAGGTGGGCCGGGTATGGGACCGCCTTACAGCAGGCCGAGTTCTTCGAGGTCCGCTTCGAGCGCGGCGGTGTCTTCGGCGTCCATCGTGGTGAGGGGGTCGCGCAGGTCGCCCGCGTCGAAGCCTTTCAGGGTGAGGGCGGTCTTCACGCCGGCCATGTACGGGCCGCGCTTGAGGGCGTCGCGGATGTCGTAGACGTGACTCTGGAGTTCGCGGGCGCGGGCTTCGTCGCCCTCGTCGTAGGCGTCGTAGAGGTCGACCACGATTTCGGGGAACACGTTGGCGACGGCGGAGACCATCCCGGTGCAGCCGATTTCGAGGCCGGGGAACAGCAAGGAGTCCGACCCGGAGAGGAAGGTCAGTTCGGGGTTGGCGTCGATGGCCTGCCCGAGCCACGGGACGTTCTTGCTGGAGTCCTTGATGCCAGCGATGTTGTCGATTCGGGCGAGTTCGTCCACGGTGTCCAGCGAGAGGCTGTTGCCGGTCTTCGAGGGGATGTGGTAGACGTACACCGGGAGGTCAGTCGCCTCGCAAACGCGGCGGTAGTGCCGGAGTGCGGCGTCGTGGTCGAGCGGGAAGTAGTACGGCGTGACGACGACCAGGCCGTCGGCACCGGCCTGGTCGGCGGCTTCGGCCCGGCGGACCGTCTGGTGGGTGCTGGGTGCGCCGACGCCGGCGATGACGGGGACCTCGCCGCCGACCGCGTCGACGACGGCCTCGATGGCCCGGTCGCTCTCCTCGCCGCCGAGCATCGGCCCCTCGCCGTTGGTCCCGAGCGGGAACACGCCGTGTGCGCCGCCGTCGACGACGTACTCCGCGTGGGCCGCCGTCTGTTCGTAGTCGACCGATTCGTCCTCGTCGAATACCGTGACCGTCGGCGGGACGACGCCGTGGATGTCGAGGGGGTCGTCGCTGCCGGGTGTGGGTGCGTGGCTGACCATGTGGCTAACTAATTACACGGAACCGAGTTAATTGTTGCTGTGCTCGTTCCAGCGACTGCGGACCGTCTTCGCGAGCGGGCGGGCGACCAGCACGACCGCGAGGACGGCGAAGACCGCCAGCAGTCGAAGGTCGACGGGTGCCGTGCCGGTCGCGGCGCGTGCGGACTGGGCGATGACCATGTACATCAGGACCCACGGGGTGATACCGATGGCCGTCCCGAATACGAACGAGCCCACCGGGACGTTCGAGAGGCCCGCCCCGTAGGAGACGACGTCCGCCGGGGTGGGCGTGAGCCGGATGGCGATCATCCCCCGCAGGCCGCCAGTGGCGTCGAACGCGTCGCTTCCGAACTTCCGGAACCGCCCGATGATGACCGAATCGCCGTCGTAACGCCGCGCGAGCAGGTACGGTGGCAGGGAGGTGAAGACGGTCCCGACGATAGCGATGGGGAAGCCGAGCCAGCCAAAGCGGAGCAGGATTATCAGCGAGAACAGGCTCACCGGGAGCGCGAGGAACGGCCTGATGAGGTAGGCGACGACCAGCGCGAGGAGGAAGACGTAGTCGTTCTCGACGGCCGCGACCAGCCCGGAGACGTCGCCTTCGAGGAGGGTTCGCCCGACGAGCGCGGCGCTGACCAGCGCGAGGAGGACGAGGGCCGTCCGGCGGGACGCCTGCATGCCTCGAATCGAAGGGCAGGCCCCACTTGACGGTTGCGAGACGGAGCGAGGAGCGAGCCTGGCGACCTTACGACAGGCCAGCGAGGCGGTTCAGTGCGTAGACGGTCCGGAGCATCTCGGCCGACTTCCCGCGGTCGAAGACGAGTTCGTCGGTCGAGAGGACGAAGTCGAGCACGTCGCTGGAGGCGTGCTCCGGGGCCGCGCCGATGCCCGAATCGGTCTCGGCGGCCCAGCGCATCACCCGCAGGTCGGACTTCGAGTCGCCCATCACGAGCGCGAAGGGGTCCTCGACGCCGAGTACGTCGAGGGCGGCCTCGACGCCGGCGACCTTGTCGAGTTCGAGGCTGGTGACCTCGGCCGCGTCGGCCTCGTAGTAGGCCACGTCGATGCGCTCGAAGGTGTCCCGGACCGCGTCTGGCATCGCGTCGAGGTCCACGTCGGGGAAGCCGCCCTCGCGTTCGAGGACGCCGCGAATCTCGGGGTCGGCCTTCCCGTAGTACCGGCGGGACCAGTCGGCCGCCGCCTCGGGGTCTGTGTCGGTCGCACGCGCCACGGCCTCGCCCACGAGGTCGAGCTGGTAGACCAGCGCCTCGTCGATTATCTCTCGGGCGCGCTTGCTGCCGGTCTCGAAGTTCGGCTTGAGAGTGACGTTGAACTCGTTGCCCTGCAGGTGACAGCCGTGGCGGATGCTCTCGGGGGCGTCCGTGAGGACGCGGGCGCGCACGTCGTCGAACACGTCACGCACCGAGTCGTCGAGGTCCTCGTACAGCAACTGCTTGGTGTCCGCGCCGTGTCCTGGCGTGAACACGCCGTTGCCGGCCTCGTAGACGATGCTCAGGTCACCGGAGTGGACGACTTCGCTCCCGAGCCCCTGTATCATGAAGCCCTTGACGTTCTCCAGGGTCTGGCCGGTACAGATGACGATGGGGACCCCGTCCTCGTGGAACTCGGTGAGCAGGTGCAGGGTCTCCCGGGGAATCTCGTTGTCGGTGTTGCCGGCCGAGCGCAACGTCTCGTCCACGTCGAGCACGAGGACGTTCACCGCGCGCCCGTACTTCGAGTAGAGGTCGAGGGCGGTGAACGCCTGGTCGCGGGTGGCGCGCGCGGCGACTTCGGCGAAGGTCTCACCGGCGGCGAACGCCTCGCGAACCTCGGCCTTTCGGGTCTCGAGTTCGTCGCTCGCGTCCTGCCAGTGGGAGAGTGCGACGCGCGAGTCCACCGGGGGAAACACGTCGACGAACTCCTGATAGTCGCGCAAGGTCGCGGTGTCGAAATCGTCGTACAGCTGGTAGAGTAGGTCGTATCGTTCCATGGCTAACAGTCCGGTTCGAAGGGCACGGATAAAACGGTGGATGCTGGCACGGGATGTGATGTGGCTGCAGTCACCTGCTGTGCGCGGTTGGGTGGTGTGTTGGGGGCACCCGCCGAATCGCGGGCCAGGTGGCATCCACCGTCGTTCTAGATGTTTACTCGCAAGAGAATAAATCTTTTGTCGGTGGGGGTCCTTGGAGAGCATATGCAAGCAGTCGCAGTTCGACGGGGCGAGACCGACCCCGTCGTGATAGAGAAACCGCGGCCCGAACCGGGACCAGGCGAAGCCCTCCTCCGGACACTGCGGGTCGGTATCGACGGGACGGACCACGAAGTTCTCAACGGCGGCCACGGCGGCTTCCCGGCCGGCGAGGACCACCTCGTCATCGGGCACGAGGCCGTCGGCGTGGTCGAAGACCCCAACGGCACCGATTTCGAGGTCGGTGACGTCGTCGTGCCGACGGTGCGGCGCGCGCCCAATGGCACGAACGAGTACTTCGAGCGGGGCGAGCCGGACATGGCCCCCGACGGACAGTACTTCGAGCGTGGCATCGTCGGCGCACACGGGTTCATGAGTGAGTACTTCACCAGCCCGGCGGCGTCCCTCGTCTCACTGCCGCGTGAGATGGCCGACCTCGGCTTCCTCGTCGAGCCGGTCAGCATCTCCGAGAAGGCGTTCGAGCACGCGTTCGCCTCGCGGAGCGCGTTCGAGTGGAACCCCGAGTCGGCGATGGTCCTCGGCAACGGGAGTCTCGGCCTGCTCACGCTCGCCATGCTCGAAACGAGCGACACCTTCGAGCGGAACTACTGTCTCGGTCGTCGCGACCGGCCGGACCCGACCATCGACATCATCGAGAAGCTCGGCGGCACGTACGTCGACTCGCGCGAGACGCCGGTTTCCTCGGTCCCGGCCGCCCACGAACCGATGGACTTCGTCTACGAGGCGACCGGGTACGCGCCCCACGCCTTCGAGACCATCGAGGCGCTCGCGCCCAACGGCGTCGGCGCGCTGCTCGGCGTCCCCACCGACTGGGAGTTCGAGGTCGACGGCGGCCGCCTCCACCGCGAGTTCGTCCTCCACAACAAGGCGCTCGTCGGCAGCGTCAACTCCCACGTCGGCCACTTCGAGGCCGCCGTCGACCGGCTACAGGACCTCCCCGAGTGGTTCTTCGACGACCTCGTCACCGGTGTGTACGGACTCGACGACCTCGACGCGGCCTTTGCGGACGACGATAGCACTATAAAAACGGCCATCGAATTCGACCGTATATGAAGAACGTCGACGACCTCATCGAGAGTGCCGCCGAGCTCGCAGACCGTGGCCTGTCGAAGGGTGAAATCGCAGACGAACTGAACGTCTCGCGTGAGACCGCCTCCTGGCTGGTCGAGCGCTCGGGTAGCTCACCCTCGCAGTCGAACACGGCGGAGACGGCCGCCACGGGCGGCCCCCACGACATCCACGTGGACTGGTCCGCCATCGGCCGAGACAGCTTCCGCCTCGAAGCCGTCACCTCCGCGATGGCCGACCTGCTCGTCAAGCAGGGCGAGGAGGTCGACCTCACCATCGGCATCGAGAAAGCGGGCGCACCCATCGCGACCCACATCGCACGCGACCTCGACACCGACCTCGCGTCGTACGCGCCGCGCAAGCACCAGTGGGACGAGGGTGACCTCGAAGACCTCGGTGGGTCGTTCTCCCGGAACTTCGCCCAGATTCGCGGTCGTGACTGCTACGTGGTCGACGACACCATCACGAGCGGGACGACGATGACCGAGACAATCGAGGCCATCCGCGAGCAGGGTGGCAACCCGGTCGCCGCCTGCGTCCTCGTGGACAAGCAGGGACTGGACGAGGTCGAGGGCGTCCCGGTCTACTCGCTGTTGCAGGTCATCACCGTCGGCAGCGACGACTGAGCGGTCGTCGAGAACTGCCTCTCTCCGGTCGACTCCCGGATAAACCCTCCAGTACGCTGTTCTCCCCGGCAGAACGCACTTGTAGAACTGTCAGGTAGTGCGTGCCATGTCCCCGGAACACTCCCGCCGGTCCCTCCTCGCGAGCCTCGGGTCGCTTGCGCTCGCCGGGTGTGTGAGCGACAGCACCGGTGACGGGGCCACGACGAAGCCCACGGCGGCAACGACGTCCGAACAACCGACGACCACCGGTGGACCCGAGACACCGGAACAGATAGCGAGTTCCTGGCCGATGCCCGCCGCCGACTCTGGCCGAAGCAACTCCGCGCCCGATGCGACGGGGCCGACCACGCCGGTCGCGGAACTCTGGCGGACCACGCTTCCGGCGTCTCTCTCCAGCCCGGTTCTCGCGGACGGAGTGCTCTACGCCGGGGGAGACGATGGAGTAGTACGCGCACTCGATGCGCGAACGGGGGATGCCCGCTGGGAGCAGTCGGTCGGCTCCGCGGTCGGGACACCATGGCTGTACCAGGGACAGCTGTTCGTTCCCACGTCGGGCGCCATCGTCGTGCTCGTCGCCGGTGACGGTACGGAACAGTGGCGCGTCGACACCCCCGACCGGGCCGCGATGCTGGTCGCCTCTCACGGCGTGTACTGGCTCGAGCGCACGTCGCCAACGGTCGTCGCACTGGCCCTCGCGGACGGGAGCGAACGCTGGCGAACTGCAGTCACAGACCCCTGGGAGCCGACTATGCTCGCGGGCGAAGACGCCGTGTTCGTCTCCAGCGGGACGTCCGATAGTCGGTTCTGGCGACTCGCCGCGGACACCGGTGACCTGCTGGGAGAGGACCCCCGTTCCGGAGCCGACTTCCCGGCCGAGCAGTGCTATCGGGATGGGACGGTGTTCGCCGTCGACGGGTTCTTCGGCGGGGTCCGGGCGACTCCCGTCCGCGACGACGGGGACGGGTGGCGACAGAGCGATGTCCCGCCCGCAGGCGGCGCAGGGGGACTGAGCGCGGGTACAGAGCACGTGTTCTACACCTCGAATAACGAAACGAGCCAGGTCTTCGCGCTGTCGAAGACCGACGGCACGGTGGCGTGGACTGCTGACCTGGGAGCGGCGCTCTCGGGTCGGCCCGTGGTCGCGGGCGAGGCGATTCTGGTCACGACCAGAGACGGCCTTCGCTGCCTCGACCCTGCGGACGGAACCACGCGGTGGACCGCATCGAGCGTTGGTCCCGACGCTGCCGTGGTCGTGGCCGACGACATGCTGTTCACGACGCAGGCCGACACCGTGCGGGCGCTCCGGCCAGTCTGAGCCGGGTCCCTCCCGACGCGTGCGACGCAACTTCTTTCCGCGCCGGTTTCGTACCCCGGTGTATGACGTTCGACCCCAACCAGAGTCTTCCTCAGGACGAAGTCGACGAGACCGTGCGCGAGGCCATCGAGAACAACGAGGTCGTGCTGTTCATGAAAGGCACCGAGGTGATGCCCCAGTGTGGCTACTCCGACCGGGCACTCGGCCTCATCCGCCAGTACCGCGACGACTACGAGACCGTCGACGTGCTCCGGTCGCTCGACGAGTTCCGGGCCGCACTCTCCGAGCACTCGGGCTGGGAGACCATCCCGCAGACGTACGTGAACGGCGAGTTCGTCGGGGGGAGCGACGTCCTCGCGGAACTCGAAGAGCGGGGAGAACTGGAAGAAACGCTAACCGTCTGAGACGAAACCGCAGTTTTTCTCGTTCCCGATTGAAATAAACAGCAGGTCATTTAAACTCTACGCCCCTACGTACAGGCAAGCGGTTGGCTATTCGACGGCGCCGTGATACCCCCCTTCACTATGTCAGCAGAAAACTCCGGCCAAGTATTCCGGTTGCATTCCACACTGGAACTACCGCTCGAGACAGTTCGGGACTTCCTGAACAGCGACCCAGAAATGCCCGACGGCATCGAATCCGTCGACCTGACCCGACGTAACAACACCCTGATTCTCAAGGCTATCGCATCGGACAACAGCCTGAGCAAGTACACCCCGACGGCCCAGCTGAAAGCCAGCGTCACCGAGAACCGGGTGTACGAGGAGGACCCAGACGAGCGACGGGGTCCGCGCTGGGGTGAGGAGGAAGAAGAGGAGATTCCGTCCGAACTCGTGGAGTTCGCCGCGTTCAAGGGCGACCGCGAGACGGTGCTCCAGAACTCTCTGCTCCAGTACGAGATGTTCAAGGTCCTCTGTGACATCGCGCGAGAAGCAGAGAAGGGCACCTTGACGGCCATCACGGCACTCGACGGCGAACTCGAGGCGACGCGCATCGTCGACGGTGAGGACCGACCCGCGACCATCGAGGTCGTCGAAGGTCGCAACGAGAGCAAGGCAGCGAGCAACGGCGTGAACTGGCGCGACAACAAGTTCATCAGCTAACGACACGGCTGGCTCTCTGTGCGACAACTTGTCGCCCCAACGGCATTTTCCCAGAGAGCGCGACGCTTCAGGTGGTTGATACCCGGTCACTTCCGGACAGTAACGGGTTTCTATCGCACGAGTAGTGTCTGATTCATGTAATACTGCACTCGATAAGCCGAGACTACCTCGAGAGCCCGTTCACCTCGGCTCCTCAGGCAATGTTATCTCTCTAGTAACGGATGCACAGGAAGGAAAATGACAGGATAGCCGCAAAGTAACTATGGCCGAATCAACTTATCATCCAATCATATGTCTGTTGACGGATTGGGGGCGGAGGCTGTTGCCGTGCCTGCTATTAGCGCTCCGAGTAGTCTCGCCTGTCTTCGGTTGCTCGCCGACCGCGGCATCAGAACTGTAGTCTTCTCGGAACGAGAGGACATCCCCGCGTTTCGCTCGAAGTACTGTGACGAAGCGGTGACCGTGCCATCCCCGCGTGAGGACATGGAGGGATACGAGGACGCGGTGCGCTCGATCGCGATGCGTCCCGACGTCCGGACCATTATCCCCGTTCGCGAGGAGGACATCTACACGCTGGCGAAGCACAAGGCCGAACTCTCGGACCACGTCGCCACCCCGTGGCCCTCGTTCGAGCAACTCCGGACGGTACAGGACCGCGTGCAGCTGTTTCAAGCCGCCGAGTCCGCGGGGGTCGGCATGCCCGAGACGTCGTTGCTCACCGAGGTTGACGACTGGGACCAACGTCGCATCGTGAAGTCGCGCTATACGATGCTCGCGGAGGAGTACGTCGGTCCCGGGAGCCTCGACGGTGACCGGGGTGGGACGCGGTACCTCAAACCAGGTGCCCGTCCCGATGTCGAGGGGATCATCGACACGATGGGGCACGTGCCCCTCGTCCAGTCATTCGTGCCCGGGGCTGACGAGTACGGCTTCTTCGCCATTTACGACCACGGCGAACCACTGGCAACGTTCCAGCACCGCCAACGGCGGGCCTGGAAGTACTGCGGTGGCCCGAGTGCGTTCCGGGAGTCAATCGACGACCCGGACCTCGATGAGGCGGGGCGCCAGCTCCTCGACCAACTGGACTGGCACGGGCTCGCGATGGTGGAGTTCAAGCGCGACCCCGAGACGGGCGAGTTCAAGCTGATGGAAATAAACCCACGCTTCTGGTCGTCCCTGCCGTTCACCGTCCAGACCGGTGCTGACTTTCCGTACTACTACTGGTTGCTCGCCGGGGGGGATCAGGACCAGATTGACCACGATTACGAGGTCGGCATCGCGGGCCATCTTATCCGGGGAGAGTTGCTCTATCTGAAAAGCGTCCTGTTCGAGGAGTACGAACTCGTCGAATCGCCCGACACGGTCGACGCGTTCGCCGACGTGTTCTCGTCGCTGGTCCAGCACCCGCGGTTCGACTACCTCGACCTCGGGGACATGGGGCCGTTCCTCCGAGACATGCGGAACATGCTCGGCGTGGGCGGAACCAAGCTGAAGGGTTCTGCACCTAAGTTCGTCCGGTTCATGACGGGGACGGGAGCGAGCCGTCGAGACGTGGTGACCGACGATGGACCGGGAGAGCGGAACGACTAGGGGTCAAGATGGACGAGGGAGGCGGTAGAACGAACCGCGGTGGGTGAATCGACCCGGCGCGGCCGGTTCGCCGCATCCCCAACCCACTTTTCCGTCCTCGACGTAGTCTCATCAGTATGTCCGACCAGCCGCAGGCGACCGCAGAGCGCGTCCCGCTCGCAGACGACATGCCGATGCTCGGACTCGGCACGTGGCAGAACACGGACGCGGACCAGTGCGCCGAGAGCGTCGCGAACGCCCTGGAGATGGGCTACCGCCACATCGACACCGCCCAGATCTACGAGAACGAGGCGTCGGTCGGGGAGGGCATCGCCCGGGCCGACGTGGACCGCGAGGACGTGTTCCTCGCGACGAAGGTCTGGATAACGAATCTCGCGCACGACGACGTACTGGAGACCGCACGCGAGAGCTTCGACCGCCTCGGCGTCGACTACGTCGACCTCCTGTACGTCCACTGGCCCTCGCGCACCTACGACCCCGAGGGGACCCTCTCGGCGTTCGACGAACTGTACGACGAGGGGCTGATTCGCCACGTCGGCGTCTCGAACTTCGAACCCGAGCACCTCGACGAGGCACGCGACCTGCTCGACGCGCCTGTGTTCGCCAACCAGGTCGAGTGTCACCCGCTGCTCCCGCAGGACGAACTGCGCGAGTACGGCGAGGACCACGACGTGAACATGGTCGCGTACTCCCCGCTGGCCCGCGGCGCGGTGTTCGACGTGCCCGAGATACAGCAGGTCGCGGAGAAGCACGACGCCTCGCCTGCACAGGTCAGCCTCGCGTGGCTCCGGAAGAAAGGCGTCACGGCAATCCCGAAGGCGACCGGTGAGGCCCACCTGCGTGAGAACCTCCAGTCGGTCGGACTCGACCTCGACGAGGAGGACATCGCGGCTATCGACGCCATCACCACCGAGAACCGCGTGGTCGACCCAGAGTTCGCGCCCTGGTAGAAACGGAGTAGGTAGAAACAGGGTACAACCTCTGGCGCGGGGTCTCTCGAGGGTGTGGTTCGGTGACGGTGCGGCGGGTGCGGTTTCCATCGCCATCGGTACGAGCTACGTGCTCGTCGCCACCGGAAGTCCCCGTACAGACCAGGAGTCCGAACCGAGAACAGTCGAAACCCAGACCAGTTTTCTCACGAACCAGAATCGCGGGAGGCCGAAAACGTAAACAGCGGGCGCACGCACCTCTTTGCCAATGGCAGGTGTCGTCGCCGGGGTCCGAATCGACCTGAAGCGCCTCCACGAGACGTGGATGGAGGTCGTCTTTCCGCGCCAGCGGAACGCAGACCGGTCGGTACTCGGCAAGTGGAAACCACAGACAGCCGGTGGTAAACTGGCGTATCGACTCTGGGGACTGGTCGGCGCGCTCGTCGTCGCCCTGGTCTATCCCTTCGCACTGGTCGGGACGGTCGTGCGCTGGGCCGCGTACAACTTCGACGACCTGGGGGAGTACCTCGGCGTCATCGGGACCGTCGTCGTCGTGGCACTGCTCTGGGGCGCGTTGACCGCCCTCGCGCGGTTCCGGTTCCCGTTCGGGGGATTTCTGGCCGTGGCCGCCGCGGCGGTGGTGGCGACGCTCTCGGCCGGACTCGCGGTGCTGTTCTCCCGCGTCGGCGGCCGACTGACCTCGGTGCTGGTCGCGTACCCGCTGGGGATGACGGCGGTGTTCCTCCCGCCGGTCGTGGCCGCGTTCTACTCGCCCGCGCTCGGCCAGATCGTGTTCTCCGAGAGCGAGTCGCTCGCCATCTGGCTGCTCGACAACGTGTTCGCGGTCGGTGGGCTGAACGAGTCCATCCGCGAGGAGTTCGACCTTCGCGGGGCCGCGTACATCCTCATGTGGCTCGGCGTGGCCGTCCCGCTCGGGTGGGTGCTCGGGGTGCTGGTGTCGCTCGCGGAACTAGCGCGGCCGACGAAGTGAAGAGCGTACCGGCGAAGCACACGGCCCTCCGCTGCGATTATCCCGTTCCAGCACCCACTCTCGTGCATGGAATTCGACGTCCAGAAGACCGCGATAGTGTTCCTCGCGCTCGTCGCGTTGGGGACCGTCGCGCTCGTCGCCGCACCGATGATGACCACGAACACCGTGCTGATGATGGTGACGCCGTCGATGCTCGTCTTCGGGCTCGTCTGCCTGCTCATCGGCGTGAAACACGGCGAGTGGCGGGCGACCCACTGAGGCCGTCGTCCGTGGCGCGACGCGTCACCGTCGCCCGTAGCGCGACGCTACACGAAAAATCCTTTCTGCCGACACGACGACCCACGCCCATGAGCAACTCCACCACCCCGATTCTCGGCGACCTCGACCCCATCCTCGTCGGGCGAGGAGCCGCCGCCCTCGACGGCGTCCTCGGTCTCGTGTTCCTCGCCAGTCCGTTGTACCTGTTCACCGCGGCCGCCGCGGACTCCGAGGTGGCGACCGTCGCGCTGATGATACAGGTCATCGCGGTCGCGTTCGGACTGTGTCTGGTCGGTATCGCGTGGGTCGGCAAGCACGGTCAGAGCATCCTCGCGACGGCCGCGCCCGCGCTCCTCGCGCTGGTGTTACTGCTCACCGGACCGGTGCTGGGGTACGTCTTCGGCGTGTTCAGCTGGGCGGGGCTGTTGCTCGCGTCGGTGTTCGTCGCCGGCATTCCTGGCATCTGGACGGCCTACAGGACGCGCCCAGAGCCGTAGGACGTTACGACCGCAGAAGGGTGGTCAGTGGTCGTCTTCGCGCCACTTGTGCTCGCACTCGGTGCAGATGAAAAAGCGCGTCTCGGACTCGTCTGCGGACCGAATCTGTTGCATGTACCAGTACGCCTGGTCGTTCTCACACTTCGGACAGATGGCGTTCGTCTTGGCGAGGCCCTTGTCCTCCGCATCGCTCACGTCGACGATTTCGCTCTCCTCCTGGGACTGGGTGGTGACCATCGACGCTTCGGCGACCGCGTCGCGGGCTTTCTCGAAGTCGCAGTTCCCACAGACCCAGTAGTCACCCTGGGTCTTCATCATGGAACCGCAGTCGTCACAGAACTCCATTGATACCCTGTGGTACGCCGCGGCGGAAACTTAAGGTACCCGCTTCACCACTCACCGTTCCTGCCCACGGTCGAGACAGGTCACCCCTCGCCTTCGGACTGCCCCGGTTCGCCGACCGCCCCGACCGGCATGACGTTGTTCAGTTCGAACAGGAGGTCCTCCGCGGAGTCGAACGAATCGCTCTGGGTCTCGGAGACCAGTTCGCCGAGGTTCGCTTCACCGTCGGCGAGGAGGACCGTTACGTCTGCGAGGTCGGCCGCGAGGCCGTCACGCGTCGCCGGGTAGGCCTGATTCTCGAGGGTCCGTTCCAGATGCTTGAGTTTGACCGTTTGTCCCATGTCCTTGTGTAGGTGTGCCACACTCTTTACCGTGCTGCCAACACCAGCAGGGACCAGCCGTCCAGTGTCGGACCCGCCCGATTGCGTCGCCAGACAGAACTCCCAAATACCGCCTGTGCGTACCCGCGGCTGATGACCCTCTCGGACGAGGCCCGTGAGCGACTGGCAGACGTCGTCGAACTACAGCCGACGAAGAACGCCGAGCTACAGAAGCGGTGGGGTATGGAGAGCGGCAGCGAGGTGCATCAGTACCTCGAGAACGAACTCAAGGAGTACTACTACCGCGACGACAACAGTCTCATCCGCGCGACGGCCGACGCCGCAGAGCTGGTCGACGTCGAACCCGGCGTCCAGGCGGACGAGGACGGCGACGGGACACCGAGCGCGGTCCGCGTGCCGGAACTGCAGGCGCACATCTTCGAGGTCCTCGCCGGTCCCGACGAGGACGGCCAGAGCGTCGTGAGCGTTCTCCACGCGGTCCGTGACGAGTTCGGCGTGGGCGACGACGTGAGCGCGGACGACGTTCGCTCGGCGCTCCAGGCGCTCCGGCGCAAGGGCGTCGTCGAAGTTATCTACACGACGGTCCCGACGTTCCGTCTCGCGGTCGCCCGCGAGGACATCGAGGTCTCGGTCTCGTCCTGATGACCGTCGTCTGCTGTGGCATCGGCGCCGACACCACGAACGTCTCCCTGCGTGATTCTCGCGTTCCCACCATCGACGAGGCGGGTCGTTTCGAGTACGTCCCGATTCCCGAGAAGTCCCGCGAGACGAGCGAGGAATCGACCTACGGGAAAATCCCGCTGCGCACCGGTGACGGGACGCTCGCGGACCTGCTCGCCAGCCTGACGCCCGACCCGGACGGTGCCGGCGACACCATCACGGACTCCGACGCCATCGCGGCCTATCCGCCCCACCACGACCCGAACTTCGACGCACTGACTTACGGCGAGCATCGGCCGGGCTACACCGGTCGGCTGGCCGCGCTCGACGCGGACGACGAGGACGCCGTCGCGTTCTACGCCGGGCTGGAAGACGACGACGGACGGCTCCATCGCTACATCGTCGGCTGGTTCCCGGTCGTGAGAACGACCGTGGTCGAGGCCGACGACGACCCCGACATCAAGCGAGAGAAACTCGCCCGGCACCCCGACAACGCCCACACGAAGCGGGCAATCGACGGGCTCCCGTTCAGGAACGACCGGCGGGTCGTGCTGCTCGACGGCGACACTGAATCCGACCTCGGTGGCGGCCTCCTCGACCGCGCCGGGCCGAAGATGAGCACCTTCGCTGCCTTCGACGGGGAGCGCCGCGGCTACTTCCTCGACGACGAGTTCGTCCGCGAGTTCGCGGTCCGAAAGCCCGAACACGACCCGGACAGCAGTTTGCGGGCCGACAAGGCAGGCGTGACGCGCAAGCCGGCCATCGTCTGTGACCTGACTGCACAGGAGTTCCGCGACCGGCTCTTCTCCTGATTATTCGAGGCCGGGGCGCTGCCGCCGTCTGCGGTCTGCCAGCAACCGCTTGAGTCGCGTGCCTGGCCCACCCGAAATCGGCCAGCCCTTCGTCCGCCACGCCGGCGGCTCGGGCTCGAAGTCACCACACCGACCGGAGCACTCGCTTGCGGTCTGACAGCGTCCGTTCGCCGCACACCAGGGGAGGAGGGGCCCGTCCTCGCGCAACTCGAAGTATCTGCAATCGGGGCGCATCGTATCCGCGAACGACCGCCAGCCGCGTTCGTAGGCGCGCTCGGCGATTTCGAGCCGTTTCCGGGCCTTCCACTCGGAGTCGGCGTACCGGAACTCGGCGGCGGAAGCGTCGAACTCGCCGCCGTCGGGCCGGTCGAGTATCATCGTCCCCGGGTCGTCGACCGCGAGGCGGCGGGCGTGCCACGCGACCGTGGCGTCGTTCGCGTCGGTTTCCACGGTGAGGATACCAGCCTGCACGGGCATTCCCTCCAGCAGGACGGGTTCGACCGTCTCACCGGTCTCGCGCGAGGCGACCCACACCTCGTCCGCGAGTTTCAGCGCGACGTCGTACTGGACCTGTTCGACCAGCGCGTCGGCCGCACTCGCGTCGAGGTCGGGCTTGTTCTCGATGGCGATGATTCGACTGACCCAGTCCGGGTACCGCCACTTCCGGCGAATCTGGATGCGGTTGCCGTCCTTGCGCTCTTCGAGGATGCCACGGCTGCTCGCCCGGTGGATGGCTTCCCGGACGTAGCGCCACGGGTAGCCGGGGTCGGGCAGGCAGTCGCGGTAGTAGGTCCACGTTTCAGGTGCGTTCCGGACCACGTGCAGGAGGTCTGAGTCGAGCGCCTCGTGCCCGAAGTTGGCCCGCTGGCGCAGGCCCTCGGGGTCGCACTCGACGACGATGGTGTCCCAGCGTCGGCGTTTGGTGCCGAGCTGGCGGGCGACGACGACGGGGTCCGTGTCGTCCTCGGCCTCGGCTTCGCCGCCGCTACTGTCGGGCGGCCACGACCGCTCGGCCCACCGACACACCCGCAACTCGAAGCCGAATTCGGTGTCCTCGCCCGGGAGCATGTACCGGGGTCGGTGTGCCCGACTGGAAGGTGTTTCGGTGCTTTCTTGTCGGAATCCAGTATCGTCTCACGCATGCGTTCCCGCACTGTCGAGACCCTCCTCGTGCTCGTCGTGTTCCTGCTCGCCCTCCTCGTCGACATGGTCGCAAGGTACCTCCGGTGGGAAGGAATGTCGACCGCATTCGCCGACCTCGCCGCGACGCTGGTCGTGGTGACGACCGGGGTGTACCTCCTGCTCGCGGTGGTCACCGTCTTCACGGCGGACGAGGACGACCCGCTGTCGCTGGCGTACTCGGTCCTCGCACCGCCCGAGAACGAGAAACAGTAAGACAGCCGCTGTCAGGAGAGAGTGCGTCTGAAAAGCCGGGATCGGCTCGCGGGGCCGGTGGCGGCTAGATGCCGCCGTTTTTCTCGAGTTCGTCCAAGAACTCGTGGGCGTCTTCGAGTATCTCTCGTGGACCGTCCTGGGTGACGGTGTTGAACGCCTGTTCGTAATCGCGCCACTGCAGGTCGCGATGTTCGGTCGACAGTTCTGCCGACGCTTCGTAGGACTTCGCGATGAACAGGTGGACCGTCTTGTGGATGGTCTTCCCGTTCGCCTCGAAGACGTAGTCGTAGTCTTTGCGGAATCCGTCGATGAGACGGAAGTCGTTGATGCCTGCTTCCTCTTTTACTTCTCGTATCGCCGTCTGTTGGAGCTCTTCGTCTCCTTCGACGCCGCCCTTGGGGAATTCCCAGTCCCCGGGGCGACTCTTGAGCAGCAAGTACTCGCGCCGGCCCCGCGTATCCCGAAAGAGGATGGCACCTGCGCTCGTAGCATCTACTGCCATTACCCATTGGTAAACCATCCCCAGTTAAGAGAATATCGGAGCACGCGCCAGATTTCTGGACTGAATCGACCTCGACCCCGTCGACGGACGAATCTCAATGGCTTTTTGACGGTGACGCGTCTCAGAGTGTATACCCGACCATGAGTTTCGTCACACGCCTCACACTACAGAGCGGCGACCGGGCGGTCCTCGACTCGGTCGTCGACGACATCCGAGCCATCGTCTCGCGCAAGGGCGCAGAGATGAAAGGACCGCACTCCGCACCGCCGGAGCGCCTGCGTGTCCCGCAGCATCGAACGCTCTCCGACGACGGCGACGTGCCGTTCGGCCACTGGAACTACACCGTGTACAGCCGCGAGATAGAGATAATCGGGCACGACGAGGTCGCCCGGATGGTCGCGGGCCAGGACATGCCCCAGTCCGTCCACGTCGAGGTCGAAGTCGAACAGATCCGCTCGATGGGTTCGTAGGTCCTCCTCCCCGCCAGCCAGCGCCCGCCAGCGACTGCTATCGCTCGTTCGCTTCGTCCTCACTCCGCCGCCACCGCAGGATGACGCGACCGCTCCGTTCGGACCCGCCGAGCAGCCGCGGCCGGCTGATGTGTTCGCTACGTGACTCGGCGGTGTCCGGTTCCGGGAGTTCCACGGTGGTGTCGCCGACGGAGATGGTGACCGGACCACCGTCGTCCAGCGCCTCCTGGAGCGCCGCGAGGTCGGCGTCGAGGTCGTCGAAGGTGACGTCCGCGGCAGCGACCGCGTCCCAGCCGAGGGCAGCCACGTCGTCTGACCGTCCGGCCAGCACCGCGTTCAGGGCCGCCCCGACGAGGATGACCAGACCCGAGAAGTACAGCCACGTGACGAGCAACAGGATGGCCCCGACGACCCCGTAGGCATCGGCCTTCCCCGCGACGGCGACGTAGTACTGGAACAGCGATTCGAGCGTCGCCCAGCCGGTCGCCGCGAACAGGGCACCCGGGACGACCTCTCGCACCGTCACGTCCTCGTCGGGGAAGACGTAGTACATCGGGAAGAACACCAGCGTGAGCCCCGCGACGAGCAGGACGAACCCGAGCGTCTCGCCCGCGAGCGAGCCATCGAGGTCGGCGAGGGTGCCGGTACCGGCGGCCACGGCGGCCGCGAGGCCGACGGAGACGAACACGAGAATACCGTCGGAGAGCTGGTCCGCGAACGTGTTCTCCGCCTCGGACTCGTAGATATCCGAGAAAGCCGTATCGAGGCTCCGGAATATCTTCAGGGTCCCCCACACCAGCGCGACGATACCGAGGATGGAGACGCTGGCGCTTGCGGTGGCGCGCTGGACGGTCTCGGTCAGGAGCTGGCCCGCGTTCGGTGAGAGGTAGGTCCCGATGCTGAACACGACGTCTAGGGCCATGCCCTCCCCGCCGATGGCGGTCAGCGCCGCGAGCAGGACGAGCAAGAAAGGCAGGAGCGAGATGAACGCGTGGTACGCGATACTCCCGGCCATGAAGGTGAGATTCTCGGCTCGCACCTCGTGCTGGACCGCGCGAGCGACGGCGACGACCCGTGACGTTTTCATTTGCCATTCGTTCGTCACGCCCGGGGATAAGCTCACGGCGTTAAGTAGCCACGGCCCCTCGGGTCGGGCATGGTAGACCGCGACAGGTTAGTCGAGTTGCGACGCGAGTTCCATCGGTACCCGGAGCCCGCCTGGCGGGAGTTCTGGACGACGTGCCGACTGGTCGAGGAACTGGAGGCCATCGGCGTCGACGAGCTCTCCGTCGGCCCCGAGGCACTCGCCACAGACGAGCGCATGGCGGTCCCCGACGAGGACGAACTGCGCGTGTGGTACGAGCAGGCCCGCGAGCAGGGCGCACCCGAGGCCGTCCTCGAACAGCTAGAGGGCGGCTACACCGGTGCCGTCGCCGTGGTCGAACAGGGGCCCGGTCCGACCGTCGGCCTCCGCGTCGACATCGACGGGCTCCCGATTCGAGAGTCCGACGAGTCGAGCCACCACCCGACGAGCGAGGGCTTTCGCTCGGTGAACGAGGGGTACATGCACTCCTGCGGACACGACGGCCACATCACCCTCGGTCTCGGCACGCTCGAAGCCGTCAAAGAGAGCGACTTCTCCGGCACGCTGAAGGTGTTCTTCCAGCCCGCCGAAGAAGTCGTCGGCGGCGGGAAGGCGATGGCGATGTCCGGACACCTCGACGACGTCGACTACCTCTTTGCCACCCACGTCGGTCTCGACCACCCGACGGGCGAAATCGTCGCCGGCATCGACGACTTCCTGGCCGTAAAGCACCTCGACGTGGAGTTCACGGGTGCACCCGCACACGCTGGTGCGAAACCCGAGGAGGGCCGGAACGCGGTGCAGGCGCTCGCGACGGCCGTCCAGAACCTCTATGCGATTCCGCGTCACTCCGACGGGGCGACGCGGGTCAACGCGGGCAAACTCGAAGCCGGGACCGCAGCCAACATCGTCCCCGAGCGGGCCGTCATGGAGTGCGAAGTCCGTGGCGAGACGACCCACCTGAAAGACTACATGGACGAGCGTGCCCAGCAGGTACTCGACTCGGCGGCGGCCATGCACGGCTGCGAGGTCAGTAGCGAGGTCGGCGGCGAGGCCCCGAGCGCCACGAGTGACCAGGACCTCGTCGACCTCGTGAGTGCCGTGGCGGGAGAACACCCCGACGTCGAGCGACTGGTCGAACGCGACGCGCTGGGCGGCAGCGAGGACGCGACGTTCCTGATGCAGGCCGTCCAGAAGCAGGGTGGGCTGGCCTCGTACGTCTGCGTCGGCACCGACCATCCCGGCGGCCACCACACGAGCACCTTCGACGTGGACGAAGCGAGCCTCCCCATCGGCGTCGACGTCCTCACTGGTGCCATCGTGTCCGTCGCGGCCCAGCGCCCGTGAGCACGGCCACACAGAACTAAAATTAGTTCGTGACAGAGTTTCGGTTTCTGAGAAAGCATTAGTAAAATATACAGTACTCACTTCCGATTGTTCGGTCGATGGTTGGGAGTATGCATCGGCCTGCTGGTGTCTCGTTCGCTGCGTTCGTCGCCGCGAGCGGCGGATTCTGGACGTTGCTCGTAAGCGGTATCTTCGTCGTGTTCAGCGCGTCGTTCCAGTCCGTCGCCGGCGTGGTAATCGCGGTCGTCATGATACTGTATGGGTTGTTCCGAATCTTCCTCGCCGGGGCGCTGTTCAAGATGGTCTCGTGGGCGCGATTCGTCGGTATCGGACTGTTCACGCTGGCCGCGCTCGGGAACGGCATCCTCGTCTTCGACGACCCGACGGCGCTGTTCGCGTTCGGGGCGAACGCCGCGAGTGCGGTCTTGCTGTTCCTCAACGGGGACGCGTTCGGGGCGAACACGGACCGGGTGGACCTCTCGGAGGAACATGCGACCCGCATCGGGAGCGGGATGTGAGGCGGCGCAGGCCGTAGAATCAGCGCGAATCGTTTCTGAGCCGGTCACGTAGGGGTGGTATGGGGGAACAGCACACTCGGGGAGTGACGCGTCGCGGCGTCCTTCGTGGCGTCGGCGTGGCAACGGCACTCGCCATGGCGGACACAGCAACGGCACAGGAGGGGACGGTACACACGGTCGATATGACGGACTCACTGGTGTTCGACCCAGACGAGTTGATAATCGCGCCCGGCGACGTGGTCCGCTGGGAGAACGTCGGGAACGTCGGTCACAGCGTCACGGCCTACGAGGACGGCATTCCGGCCGACGCAACGTACTTCGCGAGTGGCGGCTTCGACTCGGAGTCCGAGGCACGGTCGAACTACCCGGTCGGCGACATCGCCGGCGGTGGGACGTACGAACACATCTTCGACGTCCTCGGCACGTACGAGTACTTCTGTATCCCGCACGAGGGTGTCGGGATGGTCGGGATAATCGAGGTTCGCGAGGGCGGCGCACCGGCGGAGGAGGCGGTGGAGCCGGTGTTACCGGACAGCGCGAAGACACTCGGCATCGCGCTGACGACCGCGATGCTCTCGGTCCTCGGCCTGGCGTACGTCTTCCTGAAGTACGGTGGTGACTACGGGGAAGGCGGTGGTGGGGAAGGCAGTGGCGGCGAGGGTCGTCGCGGCGCAGTCTAGTACTTCGGGTCCGCGCCGGTCGTCTCGTACACCGCCTCCATGATGGAGTCACGCCGGGAGCGCCACATACCGAACTCGGACGGGTCCGTCGGGTAGTCCTCGTAGTGCGCCATGAGTTCGTCGGCGCGCTGTTTCGTCCGGTAGAACTGCAGGATGTTGCGCCAGTAGCCGAAGCTCTTGATGGCGAGCTGGGCCTTGAACAGCAGGCTCATCTGCGTGCTTCCCTCGTACAGCGCCTGCGAGAGCTTCTCGCCGGGCAGGGCGGCCAGCAGGCCCATCAGGTCGTCCACGTCGACCGCGGTCGAGAGGATGTTGTACACGTCGAGCGCGGCGTAGCGGCCGCCGAAGTGGTCCATCACCTGCTCGTTGTAGTCCCAGAGCGCCGCCTCGCTCACGTCGCCCTGCTCGATGGCCTGGACGGCCTGCTCGCCGGCGTACTTGCCGGAGTAGGCCGCGCCCGCGATGCCACCGCCGGTCGTCGGGTTGACGAGGCCGGCCGCGTCGCCGACGGCGATGAAGCCGGGCGCGACGGCGGAGTCGTAGGGACGGCGGGTCGGGAGCGCCGCGCCGAGTTTGTCCTCGACGCGTGCGCCCGCGAACTCCGGTCGGTCGCGGAGGTCCTGCTTGAGGTCCTCGACCAGCTTCATCGGCTGTTCGGTCATCTGGAAACCGAGGCCGGCGTTTATCTCCGTCTCGGTCCGCGGGAAGTACCACAGGTAGCCCGCGGCGCGCTTGGTCGGCTTGAACACGAGCGCGTCGTCCCACTCGACCGGTTCTTGCACGTGGACGACCTCGCGGTAGGCAGAACAGAACTGCGAGTAGCTGACGTTCGTGTCAAAGGTCGCGTCCCCGAAGTCGACCTTGTCCTGGAGGAGCGAGAGTGCACCCGCGCCGTCGACGACGATGTCGGCGTCGTACTCGACGGGCTGGCCCTTGCGCGTCGCACGGACGCCGGTGACGGTGCCGTCGGCCTCCTGGACGACGTCCTGGACGACGGTATCGTAGTGGAACTCCGCGCCCGCCTCTTTCGCGCCCTCGATGATGAGTCGGCCGTACTGCCAGCGGTCGATGACGGCGAGTTCGCCGGGGACCGGAATCTCCAGTACGGTGTCCTCCTGTGGAATCTCGAAGCGCCCGTGGTCCACGCCCGTGTTCGTGAACGCGGGTTCGATCTTCGATTTGGGAATCGCCTCGGGGAAGGCGTCTGCCCCCTTCAGGGCGTCACCGCAGGCGATGTGCCCGGCTTCCTCCTCGGACTTTCGCTCGACGACGACGACGTCGTAGCCTTCACGTGCGATGGTCGCCGCAGCGTAACAGCCGGAGGTCCCAGCTCCGACGACGGCGACGTCAGGCGTGTGTGTAGTCATGGATTGCCCTCTTCACCCCAGGGAAAAAACGTTTTATCCCCGATTCTGTCGGCGAACTGGCGTCACGATGGGGATAAAGAGTTTTGTTGCGGAGCGAAGAAGACGGGATTATGACCGACTACACCGTCGAATTCGTCGGGACGGGCGAGACCATCACCGTCTCCGACACGCAGACTATCCTGCGGCGATGCATCGAGGAGGGTATCGCCCAGGAGTACTCCTGCCGGGTCGGGATGTGCCTGGCATGCTCGGCCGAAATCGTCGAAGGCGAGGTCACCCAGCCGGCCGCACACGGCCTCACCGACGAGGAGCGCGAGAACTACGCGCTGACGTGTATGGCACGCCCCACCTCGGACCTGAAACTCGACCGCGGCAAGTACCCGCCGAGTATCGAGGACGACGTGCAGGCGATGTCGGAGACGGCGGTGGCGGACGACTGAGCACTGGACTGCTGACTACGCTTCTTCCTCGGCTTCGAGACTCGCCGGTCTGTGTGCCGTGAACCACTCCGCCGCGAAGTCGACCAGTTCGCGCTGGTCGAGCAGTCGGCTCGCTGCTTCACCGACCTGGCCGATACTCACCGCGTCGGGGCGGGTCTCCTCGAACGCCTCCCCGACCGCCGGGAAGTCGCTCGTGTCGAGGTCGATGTCGGTGAACTCCAGCCAGACGCGTTCGCCGTCCTGGACGACGGGTGCGCCGTCGGGTTCCCGTTCGTCGGGGTTGTCGTCCCGGTACTCTGCGAGGTGGAGCGACGTGTTCGTGCCGTGGTCCGTGCCGAGCATGAGGACGGACGCGTCGCGCTCGTAGAGTCGTGCGAGGGGCGACTGCTCGCCGAGTGGGTCGTCGTAGCTGTGGTCGGCCGTGATGGCCTCGGCCTCGGCTCCCCACGCGGCGAAGGAGACGATGGGGTGGCGGCTGCGGACCACACCGGGGTACGACCGGAAGGTGTCCGGGACGGCACCGAGCCGGCGGCAGGGCGTGACTTCCGGGCGGTACGCCGGCATCGTGTCGCGTATCTCCTGTTCCCACTCGTCGGGGACCGGCGGATGCTGCCAGGAGCCGGGGTCGGAGTAGTCGCCGGTGTGGGTGGGCATCACGAGCGTTCCGTCACTCGTGAGGACGCGCTGGATGGCATCGACGACCGCGACGGGGCCGCCACAGACCCAGCCGAGTGCGGAGAGCGAGGAGTGGACGATGACCGTGTCGCCGGCCGCGAGGCCGAGGTCGCGCAGGTCGGTCGCGATTCGGTCGACCGTGATGGGTTCGTCGCTTCGGTCTTCTGGGAGGGTATCTGTCATCGGTTGTGTACGTGCTTCAGTGGGTGACTAATGAGTCTTCTGTGCCGTCTCACACCGCGAGACGCGGCGTACCACCCTGTCGAATCGTGTGCGGTCCCGACGTCGTGGTCGTCTCACCGCGTCGCCGCGCAGTTGTTCGGCCCGAGTTCTATCTCGAACGCCTCGTCCTCGTTCAGGTCCTCGCGACCGAGGTTCGTCTCGATGATGCGCTCGTAGTTGTTCGGACGCGGTGGCATATCGGCCAGGACGTACTCGACGAACTCGTCCTCGCGGAGGGCCAGCGCGTCGAGGCGGTCTTCGAGTACGCCGACCGTGGCCGTGTACGTCCCATCGGTTGCCCGTTCTGCGGACTCGCTGTAGTGGGCCGGCGCGATTCGGACGCTGTCGGGATAGGTCAGGACCTTCTCGTGGAGCGAGTGGAACAGTTCGCGGGCCGCCTCGGGCGCACCCTCGTCACCGGCTTCGAGGTCCGGCCGTGCGACGCTCTCGAGGAACAGGCCGTCACCGGTGAACAGCACGCCACCGTACTCGATGGCGGTCATCTCGCTGGTGTGGCCGGGCGTCGCGACGGCCTTGAGTCGCCCGTTGCCGAGGTCGAGCGTCTCCTCGTCGGCGAGGGGGCGCGCGTCGAACGCCAGGCCGCGTTCTCTCGCCAGTTCGGGCAGGACCGGTTCGGCGTCGCTCGCCTCGGCCACCGCCCGGACCCCGGAGACGTGGTCGGCGTGAACGTGCGTGTCGATGGCGTACTTCAGGTCCGCGCCGTGGTCGTTGGCGTCCGCGACGTACCGGTCCGCGAACGCCCGGAGCGGGTCGATGACCGCCGCTTCGTCGCCAGAGACGACGAGGTAACTCAGACAGCCACTGGACGGCCGGTCGTACTGGACGACCGTCCCCGACACGTCGTCGAGTTCACGAGCGACGAGCAACTTGGCCCAGGCGTCCATTCCGCCCGCGAGGTTCCGCGCGTCGACACCGGCTTCGGTGAGTAGACCTGCCGCGTGTGCGCTGGCCTCGCCCTCCCCACAGACCACGACGATTGGCTCGGGGAGGCCCTCGACGAGGTCCGTCGCCGTGCCGGTGACCTCTGCCTGGATGAACTTCACGTGTGGGACCTGTTCCGCGGTGACGGACGGACCGTCGATGTGCCAGGCCTCGAACTCGTCCCGGTTTCGCACGTCGAGGAGCGAGAACGACTCCCCGGCCGTCACCATGTCGTGGAGGGCGGCCGGCGAGACGGACGGGACCGACTCGTCGGATTCGGAGTGGACG
Organism: Haloarchaeobius ordinarius; assembly: GCF_051801355.1. Classification (GTDB taxonomy): domain Archaea; phylum Halobacteriota; class Halobacteria; order Halobacteriales; family Natrialbaceae; genus Haloarchaeobius. The sequence goes on from NZ_CP196560.1 coordinate 1,956,238, forward strand.
CTCATGCACGAAGGTACGAGCGTTTCGCTCTTAAACATCGACATCGAGCGCACCGCGCGACACGCCAAGGTTGAAGCCGCCAGCCGTCGACTTTCCGACATGGACGTAACCGCCTTCCGCGAGGCCGTCGAATCGTCGAAACAGACCGAACTCGACCGCCTCGGGTCGAACAAACTCCTCATCGCGCTCACCGACGCACGTCTGGAGGAGGAGACCATCCTCCGGGCCGCCGCCTTCTCCGAGTATCTGGCCCGCGAGACGTTCCAGACGTGGGCGGAGACCGAAGACCACGAGGCCGCCCGCGAGACGTTCGAAGAGGTGGCCGCCCAGGAGGACGAACACTACGAGCGCGTCGTCGAACGTCTCGGGGGGCTCGCCGAACCCGACAGCGTCGGGCCGATGCACAGCTACCTCCGCCAGCGCGAGGACACCGTCGAGCGCGCTGCTGCGGGACTCGTCGGCCGCGGGCTGGTCAGCCTGAAGACCCACATGCAGATCATCGGCTTCTACATCAACGAGCAGGACGAGGCCGGCGCGAACCTGTTCCGTGACCTCCGGCGTGAGACCGAGGATTCGTTGCAGGCCGGACTCGACTTGCTGGACGCCTGTTGCGAGGACGAGGCGGACTGGGAACGCGCCCAGACGGTCGCGGAGTACGTCGTCCAGGTCGCCTACGACGATTATGCTGACTCACTGTCGGAACTGGGCGTGGACCCGAAGCCGATCTGTTGAGCGACCCGGCCGGGGTCCGGAACCGTGACTGGCTCCCCTGTCGATGCAGGAGACAGCCCGGGACTACTGGGGAAGCGTGTCGAACTCGGTGTGTTGCCAGCAGTGGGGCCGATACGACGGAACCGTTCGATTGCATGGCGTCCCATCTGCACAACGAGCCCCACATCTCGCGGCACGGGACGCGCCCTGGTCGTGAGACGACATGTGTCGGTACGTGAGTCTCCCTGACAGTGAAAGTACGAGCAAAGTAATTAGCCATGGAGTGACGCCTCCCCGACGTTCGGGTCGACGAGAGAACGGCGGTCGTCGAGCGGTCGTGCGCGTGGTCAGGTCGACCGGCCACGCCGTAACGCTGCCAGCGCCAGCCCCTCGGGGTACACCGACACGGGGCCGGTCCCCGCGATGCGTGAGAGGATGCCGCCCCGGGCCTCGCGGTCGAATCCGCCGACGCTCACGTCGCCGACTCGGACGTCCAGCGCGACGCCCGAGGCCGCGAGCGAGTCGAGCAGGCGGCGAACCGGCCACTGACCGGCGGCCTGCCGGAGCTGTCGGATGGCCCGCAGGCTCGGTGCCTGGACGACGACCGTGTTCCCGTATCCGGTGACGAGTACGTCACTGTCGCCGAGGCGTAATCGAAGGTCGGCGTCGACGCGCAGGGGCGTCCTGACCGGTGACTGCACGTCCGTCACTGCTTCGACGTCGCTCACTGCTCCATCGTGGTGATGGTGAGCTTTCCGTCGAGGTGCCACTCCGCGTGTTTCGCACCCTCGCCGGCCTTGCTCGGGACCTGGACGGTCATGTCCTCGAACTCGTAGACGATAGCCGCGCCGCGGCCGGTGAGGCGGTCGTACAGGCCGATGGCGAGTTCGGGCCATGTGGTCGTCTCGTCTATCTCCTGTTTCGTGGGCTTTTGCTGTGCTTCGGCCATGCCCCCTCTAGGCGACCGAAGAACATAGATGCGCGTGTCGACAGTTCGTATCGAATCACTGGGTAGAAAAGGCAGACGTGGGCGCGACTCGACTTCCGCTCAGTCGTTTCGAGCGAACGTCAGGTAGCCGGTGTGGCCGACGCCGCGGGTGCTCGGTCGCGAGCCGCGGTCGTCGAAGTCCATCTTGCGCTGGATGGTCTCGTAGGTCGTCACCCCAGACAGGCCGACCGCACGGGCGGCCTCGACGGCCTCGCGGGTCTGCTCGACGAACGGGGAGTACACCGAGACGAACCCGCCCCGAACGAGCAGGTCGGGGACGTGGGCCACAACCTCGGCGGCGTCGATGGTGTCGAGGGTCACCACGTCGAACTCGCCGAGGTCGTCGAGGAACTCGGTCACGTCGCCGGTCCGGACGTCGACCCGGTCGTCGACCCCTGCGAGGCGCATGTTCTCGCGGGCCACGTCGGCGAACTCGGCCTTCTGCTCGAACGTCGTCACTTCCGCGCCAGCGCGGGCCATGTAGGCCGACAGGACGCCGGTGCCGGTTCCCGCGTCGAGCACGCGGTCGCCGCCGGCGACGCCCGTCTCACCCACGATGATGCCGATGTCTCGGGGCATCATCGGCGCGCCGGTTCGCTCGAAGTGATGGAACAGGTCCGGCCCCCGGAGCGGCCGGACGTGGAACACCTCGCCGAGATGGGTCTCCAGGACGTCGCCCGGTTCGACGTCCTCGGGGACCTGCAGGACGCCGAGGTCGGTCTGGAGTTCGTCGCCCGGCGGGACGAGGTACTCGCGGTCGTCGTGGACGAGCAGGACGCTCACTCTAGCTGGCTGACGGCAGCCGCGAGGTCACCGTCGTTGTCTTCGAGGGCCTTGCGGGCGTCCTCCTCGCTGGCACCCGTGCGGGTGACCACGAGTTCGACGTCGGCGTCAGGAATCGCCGACCCGGCGTCGGCAGCGTCGTCGTCGTCGGCCGACTCGACGGCCCCGGCCGCGCCGCGTTCGCGCTCTTCGGGGGTGCCGACGACCTGATAGGTCTCCTGGCCGCGAGCGTCCATCTTGGTGACCTGGGCGTCCTCGAAGACGAGGTCGAACTCCTCGGTCCGGATGATTACCTCTTCGGCGTCGACCTCCTCGACGTCGATGCCCATCTGCTTCATCATCTGCTTCATCTTGCGCGGGTTCATCCCGCCACCTCCTCCAAACATACCCGGAGCGTCGGGGTGTACCGGCAAAAGGATGACGAACTTCGAGATGGTGGTGCCGCCCCGGTGGGTTACGACCCGGGTACCGGGATGGTCCACGGAGTGGTTCATCCCGTTCGAGCACGTACGTGAGGTATGGACGTGGTCATCGGAGCCGGCCCACTCGGACAGGCCGTCGTGCGTCAGCTCACGGCGCAGGGACGGCTCGTCAGGGTGGTGAACAGCACTGGGGAGGGGGAGACACCGGAGGCGGTCACTGTCGCGGCGGCGGCGCTCTGCGACATCGACGAGATGACACGCGTCCTCGCGGACGCCGACACGGTCTACTTCTGTACGGACCCGAACAGCTGTCGCAGCGCGCGAGACCTCATGCACGTCGCCAGTAGCGTCATCGAGGGGGCGGCGGCCGCGGGAGCCACCGTCGCGTACTGTGATACGTTCGCAGCGTACGGCCCGACGGACGAACCCTACCGCGAGGACATGCAACCGACGGCGTCGGGGCGCTGGGGGCGGGCACATGCCGACGCGAGCGAAACCCTGCTCGCCGCCCACGCGGCTGGCCGAATCCAGGCGGTCGTCCTCCGGGCGAGCGACCTCTACGGGCCGGGCGTTCGTGACTCGCCGTACGGGCAGGGGATATTCGGCCGACTGCTCGACGGGAAGGCGGCGCTGGTCCTCGGCGACCCGGACGCGACGCACGCGGTGACCTACGTCGACGATGCGGCGCGGGCCCTCGTCACGCTCGCCCAGCAGCCAGCCGCGTACGGACAGGTGTGGCACGCGCCGACGCCGACCGCCGTGACGCCGCGGGAGTTCGTCGAACTGGTGGCCGGCGTCGCTGCCGTTCAGCCCACCCTGCGACGGGTTCCCGGCTGGTTCACGTTCCTTGCGACGCCGTTCTCGAAGCGGTACCGGCGGCTCAGAGAGCTGTGGTACAGCTACGACGGACCGCACCTCGTCGACGACAGGAAGTACGTCACGACGTTCGGTGACGTGGCGACACCGCTAGAAGACGGTATCGAACGGACGGTCGAGTGGTACCGGGACGGCGGTCGTCCGGCCGTCATCCAGCCGCCCCCAGCCGCAGAATAGTGGGGCGGTCGCGGTCGACCTACTCGGCCTCGCCCGCGCCGTCGCGGACGCTGACGGCCATCCCGGAGTCGAAGTCCAGCATCGCGTCGGCGGCGAGTTCGGCCCGGCCGACCCCGAGCAGGTGTCCCTCGTAGTGGACGACGAGGACCTCGTCGCCGGGCCGGATGTCCGGGTCGGCGTCCTGGACGAACTTCGCGAACACGTTCTTGCCGTCACGGACGAAGGGCTCGCTGTCGTCGCCGACGACGACCCGGCCGGTCGGCGCGTCGAGCGTCTCGTGGAGCCGGCGCCCACCCTCGATACCGAGTGTGAAGCGGCCGTCGGTCCCGTGGCTGACCAGTCGGCCCGCGTCGGCCAGTATCTGCTCTGGACGGCCAGAGGACGTTCGTTTCACCGTGAGGTCCGCCGTCGGGGGGAACAGCGCCGTGCCCGCGCCGCTGCCGAACTGGTAGTCGGCCAGCGTCCGCAGGTCGGGGGCGTCTTCGAAGGCGTCAGGTTCGGTCATGGGACCGGATTCGGGACTGGTTCGTGAAAGCGTGTCGGAGCGGCCCCGGAACGAACACGATTTTGCATGTGTCTCGGTACCACCCACCTTGGTATTCGGTACCATTAATCTCACATGGTTCTCTGGCGAAAGTTATATTCTACTCGGGGGCGAGATTACTGACACGATGAACTCCACAAAAATACTCCTCGGCGCGGTCCTGCTGTTCGTCAGCTCCGCACTGCTGCTCTACCTCGGGACACCCGGTGCGAACATCCCGATAGTCGCAGGCGGCGCGGCGTCGCTCGCGATGGCGGCCGGTGCGCTGCTGGTCGGCACGTCGGAAGGCGGCCGTCCGGTCTAAGCCGGAATCTTTCTCTCGTTTATCCACGACCCCTGAGCGACCGCTGTGCCGGTGGTCGGGTCGGTGAGACGCGAGTCGTCTCGACTACAGCAAGAAGGTGTCCGGTCGCTCGGAGAGGTCGATGAACGCGTCCGACGCCTCGACGAGTTCGTCCGCCGTGGACGACTGAAAACCCATCACCTCGACGCGAACGCCCTCGTGACGGAGGTGCGAGCAGAGTCGCGCGAAGTCGCCGTCGCCGGAACAGAGGATGATGGTGTCGTTGTGGCTCGCCAGTGTCACCGCGTCGAGCGCCATCCCGAGGTCCCAGTCGGCCTTCTTCGAGCCGTCGGCGAACGTCTTGATGTCCTTTATCTTCGGCTCGAAGCCGATGTCCGCCAGCGCCTCGAAGAAACTCTCCTCGTCGGGCGAATCGGCGCGGATGACGTACGCGATGGCGCGGGTCAGGGTCCGGTCCTGCACGCCCTTCTCCAGTAACGAGGAGTAATCGATGTTGCGGGTGTAGATGCTCTGGGCCGTGTGATAGAGGTTCTGCGCGTCGACGAGCATGGCGACACGCTGGCCCGGATGTATCTCGGTCATACTGGACACGTGCAGGCCGCGGGGTGAAAGCCCTTTATGCCCACAGGCGTTCGCGTCGTCAGTTCCGGAGGCGTTCGATACGCTTTTCGACCGGCGGGTGGGTCGCAAAGAGGGTCCGCAAGAGACCCTTCTGGCCGTCGAAGATGCAGAGGGCGGCCGTGCTGTCCCCGATGCGGCTCTCGTCGACGCGCTCGTTGGCTCCCTGTATCTTCTCCAGGGCGCGAGCGAGCGGTTCGCCGCTGCCGATGTGTTCTCGTGCGTCCGCGTCCGCGACGTACTCCCGGTACCGGGAGATGGCGAGTACGAACACCATCACGAGCATCTGGGTGAGGATGCCGGCGATCCACCCGAGGATGAAGTCGGCGAAGTCGTTGTCGCCCGCGAGGATGATTCCCCACTGGACCGCGATGCCGACCAGTGCCGCGATGGACTGCCCGAGCACCATCGTCACCACGTCGCGGTTGCGGATGTGCGCGAGTTCGTGCGCGATGACACCTTCCAGCTCGTCACGGGAGAGTATCTGCATGAGTTCGACGCTCACGACGACGACGCCGGCACCGCGCCGGCCGGTCGCGAACGCGTTCGGCACGCCCATCTGGGCGTACTTGAGTTTCGGCTTGTCGATACCCATGTCGTCCGAGAGTCGCTCGACCATGCGGTGAATCTCGGCGTACTCCTGCTCTGGCATGTCCTCGGCGCCGACGCTCCGCAGCGCCGCCCACTTGCCGAACTTGTACTGGAAGCCGACGAAGAGGAGGGTCCCGACCGCTACGAGGGGCCAGACAGCCGTTCCGAACATCGCCAGGGCGACCCCGGCGATGGCCGCGTAGAACGCGAACAGGACCGTCCCGACGAACAGCATTCTGAGCTTGAGACCTGTGTGTCGCATGGGCGGGGGTTGCGGGCCGTTCTTTATAAAGTACCGCCCTCACTGCCCTCCCGGGCATGTGTTTGACACCCATGGCACAACAGGGCCATTGCGGACACATCTGCGAGCGGCACAAACGTTATTGTATGGAAGCCCCGTGTATCCAGTGATGACTGCTGCCACTCCAGTCAGGGCACGACGACCCGTGATGAGTGGCACATTCCGTTTTACATTTGGGAAAAAATTCGCGCAGTAAGTGCTCGAAGCGGGCGTGGCGACCCCGTTCCGGGTGCGTTCGGCTGACCTGAACTGCGCGACAGACGACTTCCCACGATACACACCACACACCACATGACAGGCATCGAATTCAGCGGCGTCTATCCCGCCATCACCACACCGTTCGACGAGGACGGCAGCATCGACTTCGCGACCCTCCGAGAGAACGTCAGCCGGCTCGAAACCGCCGGCGTCGACGGCATCGTGCCCGTCGGCTCCACCGGCGAATCGGCCACGCTCAGCCACGACGAACACGTCGAGGTCGTCGAGGCCGTCGCCGACGAAGCCGAGGAGATTCCGGTCATCGCGGGGTCCGGGTCGAACAACACCGCCGAGGCCCTGTCGCTTTCCCAGCGCTCGGTCGAGGCCGGTGCGGACGCCCTGTTGCTCATCTCGCCGTACTACAACAAGCCCGAACAGCGCGGGTTCGTCGAGCACTACCAGACCATCGCCGACGAGGTGGACGCGCCGCAAATCGTCTACAACGTCCCGTCACGGACCGGCCAGAACATCGAGCCCGACACCGCAGCCGAGCTGGCGAGTCACGAGAACATCGCGGGCTTCAAGGCCGCCTCGGGCGACCTCGGCCAGATAACCGAGATCGTCGAGCGCACCCGTGACGAGGACTTCGCGGTCCTCTCGGGCGACGACGCGCTCACGCTCCCGATGATTTCGGTGGGCGCGACCGGCACCATCTCGGTGTCCGCGAACGTCGAACCCGAGCGCACCTGCGCGATGGTCGGGGCGGCGCTCGCCGGCGACTACGAGCGTGCACAGGCGCTCCACCACGAACTCGGGCCGCTGTTCCGGGCGCTGTTCTGGGAGACCAACCCGATTCCGGTGAAGGAAGCGATGCGCATCCGGGGCTACAGCGAGGCCCACATGCGTCTCCCCCTCACGCGGCTCTCCGAGGAGTACGTCGAGCCACTCACCGAGATTCTCGACGACCTCGAATCGGACATGGTCCACGAAGAACCACCAGTGGGGGTCGGCAACTGATGGTACGGCTCGGTGTCACCGGTGCGACCGGCGCGATGGGCCAGGAGGTCCTGTCGGCCGTCGCGGGGCGAACCGAGTTCGCCACCGTCGTCGGCTTCACCGCCTCCGGCGTGGACGACACGGTCGCGGGCGTCGAGGTCGTCTCCGACGACGACTTCGAAGCCGTCCTCGCGGACCGTGAAATCGACGTGGTCGTGGACTTCACCGTCCCCGACGCGACCGTCGACTACGCCGCGGCCTGTGCCGACTCGGGCACCGCACTGGTCACCGGGACGACCGGCCTCTCGACCGAACAGGAGGCAGCACTCGACGACGCGAGCGAGGCGGTCCCGGTCCTGCACGCCGCGAACTTCTCGAAGGGCATCGCCGTACTCCGGAGCCTCGTCCGTGAGGCCGCGGGAGCCCTCGACGACTACGACATCGAACTCGTCGAGGCGCACCACAACCGGAAGCGCGACGCCCCATCGGGGACCGCGAACACGCTGCTGGACGACGTCGAGTCCGTCCGCGGCGAGGAAGACCGCGTCCACGGCCGCGAGGGAGAGGCCCCGCGGACCGAGGGCGAAGTCGGCGTCCACGCCCTGCGAGCCGGGAACGTCACCGGCCTGCACGAGGTGTGGCTCGCTGGCGGCCACGAGGAACTGCGACTCAGTCACCGCGCCGAGTCCCGCGGCGTCTTCGCCGAGGGGGCACTCGACGCGGCCCAGTGGCTGGCCGGCCGCGACGCCGGCCGGTACGATTTCTCCGACGTTCTGGAGGGAGACGACGAATGAGCCTGCAATCCGACATCGACGACCTGTGGCAGCGCTATCAGACAGACGACCTCGACGCCGACGACTCCGGGGCCCACGAGGTACTGCACGAACTGCTCGCCGCGCTCGAAGCCGGCGAGGTCCGTGCGGCAGAGAAGCGCAACGGTGAGTGGGAGGCCAACGCGTGGGTGAAGCAGGGTGTCCTGCTCAACTTCGCGCTCCACGACATCCAGCAGTACGACCACGGCGGCGTCGTCTACAACGACGTCCTGCCCCTGCAGGACACCTCGGACCTCGGCGAGCGCGGGAGCCGCAACACGCCCGACGGGACCGTGGTCCGCGCCGGGGCCCACATCGGCTCGGACTGCATCATGATGAGCCCGAGTTTCGTCAACATCGGGGCCTACGTCGGCGACGGGACGCTGGTCGACTCGTGTGACACGGTCGGCTCCTGTGCCCAGATCGGCGAGGGCGTCAAGCTCGGCGCGAACACGCTCATCGGCGGCGTCCTCGAACCGGTCGAGGGCGCGCCCGTCGTGGTCGAGGACGGCGTCTCGCTCGGCGCGGGCTGCCGGGTGACCTCGGGCTTCGTCGTCGGCGAGGACTCGGTCGTGGGCGAGAACACGCTTCTCACGCCGCGCATCCCCGTCTACGACCTCGTCGACGAGGAAGTGTACTACGGCGAACTGCCGCCGGAGCGCCGGGCGTTCCAGCGCTTCGTCGAGTCCTCGCTGGGCGACCACGACCTCATCCCGGGTGGTGCCTACAAGCCCGCGGTCGTGGCGACCGGCCTCGAGGCCGAGACGCTCGAAGCGACTCAGCGCGAGGAGGTGCTGCGCGAATGAGCGGCGAGGTCGCGCGGGCCGACGACGTGGCGGCCCCCGACGGCGGTGCCAGCATCCGCAGACTGGCCGACTGGGACGCCGCCAGCCTGCGCGACTTCGCCGCGGAGTACGGCAGCCCGCTGTACGTGCTGGACCTCGACCGGGTGCGCGAGAACTACCGCCGGCTCGACGCGGCGTTCCCCCAATCCGACGTGTTCTACGCCGCCAAGGCGAACACGCTCGGCCGGTGTCTCGCGACCCTCCACGACGAGGGTGCGGGCATCGAGTGCGCCAGCGCCGGGGAGGTCGCCCGGGCGCTCGACGCGGGCGTCCCGGGTGACCGCGTCCAGTACACCGCGGTCAACCCGCCCGCCGAGGACCTGATGACGGTCGTGGGGCTCTGGCAGGATTACCCCGACCTGACGGTCACGGTGGGCGCGGCCGACACCCTCGACCGGCTCGAGTTGCGAGGGTACGACGGCCGACTCTGCCTGCGGGTGAACCCGGGCGTCGGCGCGGGCCACCACGAGAAGGTCCAGACCGGCGCGGACGCCAAGTTCGGCGTCCCCTACGAGGAAGCGAGCGACCTGCTCGCCGAGGCCGCCGACCGCGGCTTCGACGTGGTCGGCATCCACGCCCACGCGGGCTCGGGCATCTCCGGCGAGGAGGACCTCGCGAGTCACCGGGAACTCGTCGCCAGAATGGGCGACCTCGCGCGTGACGCGCCGGTCGACCTGGAGTTCGTGGACGTGGGCGGCGGCTTCGGCGTTCCGTACCACGAGGACGAAGACCCTCTCGACCTCGACGCGGTGGCCGAGGCCACCCGCGAGGCACTGGGCGAGGTCGACGCGACGCTCCAGGTCGAACCGGGGCGGTATCTCGTCGCCGACGCGGGCGTGCTCCTCACCACGGTCAACACGGTCAAGGAGACGCCCGACACCACCGTGGTCGGCCTCGACGCCGGGATGACGACGCTACTTCGCCCGGCGATGTACGACGCCTACCACGCCATGCGGAACCTGAACGCGGAAGACCGCGATGGAGACCTCGTCGACCAGACGGTCGTCGGCCCCATCTGCGAGAGTTCCGACGCGTTCTGTCAGAACCGACCGCTCCCCGAACCGGAGCGAGACGACATCGTCGCCATCGGCAACGCCGGCGCGTACGGCTACGAGATGGCGAGCCACTACAACTCCCGGCCGCGGCCAGCCACCATCACGATCGCGGACGGGTCGGCGTCGCTCGCGCGGCGTCGCGAAACTATCGCGGACATCACGCGACAGGAGGTATCAGAATGAGCATCTCACAACGAACCGTAACGTATCGAAAGTACAACGGCACCGGAAACGACTTCATCGTGGTCGACGCGGACGAGTACGTCCCCGACCGCTTCGCGTTCGCGACGCGTAACTGCGACCGACAGGACGGCGTCGCAGGGAGCGACGATTCCAGCGTCCAGCGCAGCGACGTCGGCACGACGGGTGCCGACGGCGTCCTCTTCTTACACCTCGAAGACAAGTACCGGCCACCACGCGTCGTCATGACGCTCGTCCAGCCCGACGGCTCCACGGCGGAGATGTGCGGGAACGGCGCGCGCGTCGCCGCGGAGTGGGCCATGGAGCAGACCGGTGCCCTCGAGGTCATGATCGACACCCAGGCAGGGACTCGTCACGCCCGGCAGGTCGGCGACGAGATCGCCATCGAGATGGGTGAACCGTCGTTCCGGCCCGCGGTCGTCCCGCTGGCGCAGGACGAACCGCTCGTCGAGGAGCAACTCGCCGGCTACGAGGTCACGGGCATCAACACTGGCGTCCCCCACGCGGTCATCTTCGTGGACGACGTGGACGCCATCGACCTCGACGCCGACGCGCCGAAAATCCGCCACCACGACGTGTTCCCGGAGGGCGCGAACGTCACGTTCGCCTCCGAGCGAGCCGACGGCGGCTACGACCAGCGCACCTTCGAGCGCGGCGTCGAGGGCGAGACGCTCTCCTGTGGCACGGGTGCGGTCGCCATCGCGGCCGTCGCGAAGCACCTCGACAGGAACGACGCCGAGGAACTCGTCGTGTCGCCCCCGGGCGGTGACCTCACTGTCGAGGTGCCCGACGACGGGCCGGCGGTCCTTCGCGGCCCCGTCGTCCACGAGTTCGACGGCGAAGCGTCCATCACGCCGCCCTCTGCCGACTGATGGGGGAGGCGTTCGACCCCGTCGCGTTCCTCGACGAGGCCGTGCCAATCCAGTCTCACGAGGACGTGTCCGAGATGCGCACGTTCCTCGTGGACACACTGGCCGACCACGGCGTCGAGGCACACGTCGACGACGCGGGCAACACGATTGCGACACGGGGGAGTGGGGACCCACACGTCGTCCTGAACACACACATCGACACGGTCCCGCCGCACGTCCCCTACGAGCGGGACGACGAGGCGGGCGTCATCCGCGGCCGTGGCTCCTGTGACGCGAAGGGGCCGCTCGCCGCGTTGCTGGCTGGATTTCTCGCGGCCGACGTCGATTCCGAGGGCGACGGCCCTGGTCGGGGCCGGGTCACCCTCGCCATCTCGCCCGACGAGGAGACGCTCTCGACGGGCGCGGCCGCGATGAAGTTCGACGACCCGGACTGCTTCATCGTCGGCGAACCGACCGACCTCGACGTCTGTACCGCCGCGAAAGGGCGGTTCCAGGGAACCATCACGCTCACCGGCGAGAACGCGCACGCCGCGGAGCCGGAATCCGGTATCAACGCCATCAGCGCGGTCCGGGCGGTTATCGACGCCATCGCGACGTTCGACGACCGGCCGGACGCGCCGCCGGTCCACCCGCAACTCGGCGGGGCGACACTCACCCCGACGATGGTCGACGGTGGCACCGCGACGAACCAGGTCCCGGCCGAGACCAGCATCGTCGTGGACCGCCGGAGCGTCCCGCCGGAGACCGCGGACGGGTTCCACGCCGCGTTGCTGGAGCACCTGCGCGAGTACGTCCCGCCCGAGGTCGGCGTCGAGTTCGCGCTCACAGAACGAGATACACCCTTCCTCGAAGCGTGGGACACCGACGAAGAGAGTGCAGTAGTGCAGGCGCTGACCGCCGCGGCCGACGCCGAGACGCGGCACTTCACCGCCGCGACCGAGGCGTCCTACTTCGCCAGGCTGGCCCCGACCGTGGTGTTCGGGCCCGGCGTGCTCGCGGACGAGGGCGGTGCCGTCGCGCACTCGCCCCAGGAGTACGTCCGAATCGCGGAGGTCGAGCAGGCGGCCGAGGCGGTGACCGAGGCCATCGCGACCCTCCTGTCCTGACCTGCAGAACTGTCCTGTCCCTCTCAGCGACGCTCGGTTCGACGAGCCAGGAGCGCCGCGGCCGCTGTGGCCCCGAGGACGCCGGCCGGGAGGCCGAAGCCGGGAATCGGTCCATCGTCGGAGACGGTTCCCACCGTCGCGGTGGCCCTGGTGGTCGTGCCCGGCTGGGTGGTTGTGCCCGGTTGAGTGGTCGTGCCCGGCTGGGTGGTCGCGGACCCGTTCGATTCGTTCATCATCTCGGCCAGTCGGTCGGACGAGAATCTGTGGGATATCTTTGACGAAGTGTGTTAACGGTTGGTGAGGGTGCAATCGACGTTTCAGCCGGGGTTCGATATCCCTCGCGGGTCGGGCCTGTGTGCCTCCTATCGCGCTACCGACACTCACTCTCGCAACTGTCTGGCCACGGGCACGAGTAGACACAGGAGTCCTGCCACGGCCGAGGCAGCCGCACCCATCCCGAACGTCGTCCCGAAGTCGACGTACACGCGGCGGCGGAAGACGTGCCAGGTGTTGGCCTCGGCGTCGTAGACGGCCAGCCTCCCGCGACCAGGCCCCGGTGCGGCTTCGGGACTCTGGTAGACGATTCGGTCACCGGCGATAGCGCGGTCGATGGCCGTGCGGTCGGCGGCGGTGAGGTCGGTCCGGTCGATGCTCCAGCGGGCGTCGGGGGCCTCGGTCGGGCCGTCGTACACCAGCGCGACCCGGATGGCACCGATGGTCAGAACGGCCGCGAGGGTCAGTAAGACGACACCGAGGAAGAACAGGGCGAAGCGCCGGCTGGACGTACTCGCGAGTCCGCGCCGGGGACGGCTCGCCGCGGCCGGGCCTGGGTACACGGGTACTGTAGGGTCTCGACGGCTATCCGGTTCCCGCCTCGACGGTGCCGAGGAAGGTGTCGACTGCCTCGGCTTCGGCCGTCTCGGTGTCGTCGTAGAACTCGGCGTAGCCACAGCAGGTACAGGTGACGACACGGAACTGCCTGGTCTGGATGTCGAACAACCGCGCGAAGCCGGAGCCGGTGGTCGAGACGAGGTCAGTCCTGACCTCGCATCCGCCGCACTTCGGACACCCACCGTCGTCCCTCGGGTCGTCAGTCTCTACGTCTTGCTGGTGGCTGTCGCGGTGATGGTGGGTGGAGGGGGAGGAACCGTCGCGGGGTCGGGACATGACAGCGAATTCATCTGTCACCGGTAAGTGCTTGTTGGTCTATAGGTACTGGAGACGAAGGATTTGCGCTGAGAGGGCCGAAAATCCCCTCGAGACGGCTCAAAAATAGAAAAACGATACATTCATGAGTTCATTCATCGTATCGGTGAGTGATGAGCGCGATAACGGTGTCCGGCCTGACCAAGGACTACGGCGAGGTACTCGCCAACGACGACGTCTCGTTCTCCGTCGCGGAGGGCGAGGTGTTCGGGTACCTCGGGCCCAACGGGGCTGGAAAGACGACGACGATTCGAACCCTGATGGGATTCATCGAACCGACCGCGGGCACGGCGAGCCTGCTCGGGCACGACATCCGGGACGAAGCGGCCCTCATCGAGGCGAAGAAGCGAATCGGCTACCTGCCGGCCAACCCCGGGTTCGACGAGAGCGCGACCGGGCGGGAGATACTCGACCTTCACGCTTCCATCAAGGGCGACAGCCGCCGGGACGAGCTGTTGCAGATATTCGACCCGCCCCTCGACCGCACGGTCCGGGAGTACTCGACCGGGAACAAGCAGAAACTCGGGCTCGTGCAGGCGTTCATGCACGACCCGGACCTCGTCATCATGGACGAGCCGACCTCGGGGCTGGACCCGCTGATGCAACAGCGGTTCAACGAGTTCATCCGACAGGAGAAAGAGACGGGGACGACCGTCTTCCTCTCGTCACACGTCCTCAGCGAGGTCCGTCGGGTGTGCGACCGCGTCGGCATCATCCGCGAGGGAGAGATAGTCACCGTCGAGACTGTCTCGGACCTGCTCGACCGTAGCGGGAAGTTCGTGCGCCTCCGCGTCGCCAGTGACCTCCAGACCGCCGACGTGACCCTCGACGGTGTCCACGACCTGTCGGTCCGTGCCGTCGACGGTGTCTTCGCAGAGGCCCCGATGGCGAACGGCGGGAGCGTCCCCGAGACGGCCTCGGAACTCACGTTCACGTACACCGGTGACCTCAACTCGCTGGTCGACTTCGTCGGGGGGTACGACGTGCTCGAACTCGACGTCGAGGAGGCACCGCTCGAACAGGTGTTCATGCGGTTCTACGGCGACGACACGGAGGTGGTGGCCTGATGCTCGAGTTCGCTCGCTACCACGGCAAGCGTCGGGTGAAGGGAGCGACCGTCATGACGGTCGGCCTCGCCCTGCTGACCGGCCTGTACATCTACATGTTCCCGACAATCACGTCGACGGTCGACCTCGACGAGTACATGGAGGCGTGGCCGCCGGCGCTCCGGGAGGCGTTCGGTGCCGAATCGCTCGGCACCATCGAGGGCTTCCTCGCCGCCGAACTGTACGCCTTCGGCTGGGTCATCCTGCTCGGGCTGTACGTGGCGTACGCCGCGGCCTCGCTCGTGGCGGACGAGGTCGAACACGGCCGCATGGACATGACGCTCTCGCTCCCGGTCTCGCGGTCGCGGGTCCTGCTGGAGAAGTTCGCGTCGATGCTCGTTCCGATGGCCGTCATCAACGTCACCATGCCGGTCATCGTCTACGTGGGTGTCCTCGCTATCGGTGAGTCCATCTCGGCGGCCGACCTCGTGATGGTCCACCTGCTGTCGCTCCCGTACCTGCTCGCGTCGGCGGCTATCGGACTGGTCGCCTCGGTCGTCTTCGACCGGGCCAGCATCGCCCAGCGGGCCGCCATGGGCGTCGTGTTCGGGCTGTTCCTCGTGAACTCCGTGACGGCCGGGACCGACTTCTCGTGGCTCGGGGTGATCTCACCGGCGCACTACTACGACCCGACCGAGATACTCGTCCACGGCGACTGGAACCTCGGCGGTGGGGCCATCTTGCTCGCCGTCTCCGCGGTGCTGGTGCTGGCGAGCCGCGAGTACTTCCGGCGCAAAGACCTCGCATGAGCGGCGGATTCAGCGAGGCCGAGCGCGAGCGCATCCGCGAGCGACTGGTCGACGAGGGCCGCGAACTGTTCAGCCGCTACGGGCTGAAGAAGACCACCATCGCAGACCTCACCGAGCCGGTCGGCATCGCCACCAGCACGTTCTACCAGTTCTTCGAGTCGAAGGAGGACCTGTACGTCGAGATTCTGGAGCGCGAGGGTGAGGAGATGCTCCCCCGCCTGCTCGCGCCATTCGAGGAGCACGACGACCCCGAGGCGGCTATCGTCGGCTTTCTATCCCGGCTGATGGATGAGATAGAGTCGAACCCGCTGATTCGGCGGCTGCTGGTCGAGCCACAGGAGATGCAGCTGCTCAGAGACTACCACACCGAGGAGGAACTGCGCGAGGGCCGCGAACAGTCGCTCGCGTACTTCTTGCCCTACGTCGAGGCGTGGTACGAGGCCGGTGCCGTCCGCGGCCCGGACCCGATGGTGGTCGCCAGCGCCATCCGGTCGGTGTCCTTCCTCACCCTGCACCAGAACGACATCGGGGAGGACCTCTACCCGGAGACGCGCGACCTCGTGATTCGGGCGGTTGCGAAGGGGCTGACGGAGTGACTCCACCTACTGTTTCTCACACAGCGTCCTGACCGTCTCTGCGAGTGCCGTGGCTGCACCTTCTGTCTGGTCCGGGGTCGCCCCGGCCTGGTCCATGGCGGTGTCGAAGTTCCACATCGCGTGACACGATGCGAGCAACTCGTAGCACTCGCCGTGGTCTTCGTACTGCGCGATGACGTGTGCGGGTCCGACCTCGCGATAGCCGTCGAGGAACCCGTGACGGATGGTCGACTCGTGGTTCGGTACGTCAGGGACGTACGCCCAGGCCCCGCCGGCCATGCTGTGGGCGACGAACGCGAAGTCGTAGGCGGGCGTGCCCGCGAACTGGAACTCCCAGTCGAGGAAGCCCGACACCTCGTTCGTCTCCGGGTCGACCAGCAGGTTGTCGATGGAGTTGTCGATGCGGCAGACCACGGGGTCGAACCGGCCCGAGAGCGCGTCGATATGGGCGTCGAGCGCGGGTTCGACGGTCGCCGCAAGGTCGGCGAATCGCGTGTCCGGGAGGCCAGCGACGATGCTCTCGGCGGACTCGCGCAGGCACGCCTGCCAGTCGTCGGTCGGGTCGCGGACGACGAGCTGGTCGGGGTCGCCGCTGGGTCGCTCGCCGGAGAGTGGCCGGTCGTACTCGACGCCGACGAAGCCGTACCCAGAGACGAGGTCGAGCTCGTGCAGGCTGGCGAGGTGCCGACCGCACGAGCGGGCGAGTGTTTCGAGGTCGATAGCCGAGAGTCGAGCGTGTTCGGTTCGCTGGTAGTCCTCGCCCGGGAGTGTCGACGCGAGGAAGAACGGGGCCGGCAGGTCGTCGTGCTGCTCCACGACCCCGAACACCTCGGGAACCGGCATCGTGGTGTTCTCGCCGACGATGGCGAGCATCCGCGCCTCCACGTCGCACATGGGGTCTTTCCCCGGTGGCGTCGCCTTGAGGACGCACGCTCGGGTACCCGTCTCCGTCTCGACGGTGAGCAGGTAGACGATGTGGTGGCCGCCGGTCGCGGGCGTCGCGTCGGAAACTGTCCAGGTCGGTTCGATGTGCTGTACCATCCGGGTGAGCGTCTCGTCGGAGACGGTTCTGTCGTACGTCATGGGTGTCGTGTGTCGTCGCTGTCGGCTGTGTGTTCTGTCGGGCTGTTCGTCGCGGGTGTCGCGTGTCTCACCGCTGGCTTGTCGCGGGTCGAATCGGTGTACATCGTGTGTGGGTGGATACTCCCTCGGCTGTCCGAGGTGGATACGAAAGACCACTGCCGGTCGCGTCGATAGCGACGTAACTACCGGAGTTCGGCGACCGGCGGTGTCCGGCCTGCACGGTCCGCTGGCGTCGGCACTATCGAGTTTTGAACGTGTGGACCGCACGGCGGCCGGAAAGAGCGTTTAATCCATCGCTGCTGACTCGACGGTCGAAGACGTGCGCAAAAAAGCTATGGGTGGTGTGTGACTGGTTCGCCCGGGGACTGCGAACCGCTCAGTCCAGTTCGTCCACGAGGTCGCTCCCGACGCCGACGTAGCCCTCAGGCGTGAGTGCTTTCAGTTCCTCGCGCACGTCCTCGCTCACGTCGAGGTCGTCGAACAGGTCGTAGAAGTCCTCGATGGTGACGCGCTTGCCCCGCGTGAGTTCCTTGACGCGCTCGTAGGCCGCTGTGTCGCCCTCGCGCCGGAGGATGGTCTGGACGGCCTCGCCGATGATTTCGGGCGTCTCCTGCAGGTCCTCGCGCATGACGTGCTCGTTCGGGACGACCTTCGCGAGCCCGTTCTGGGCCTTGGTGTAGCCGATGAGGCAGTGTGCGAACGCGGCACCAATATTGCGCTTGACCGTGGAATCGGAGAGGTCGCGCTGGAGCCGCGAGGTGGTGACGTAGTCCGCGAGGAAGGTGAGGTCCGAGTTCGCCTTCGAGAGGTTGCCTTCGCTGTTCTCGAAGTCGATGGGGTTGACCTTGTGCGGCATCGTCGAGGACCCTGTTTCGCCCTCCACGGCTTCCTGCCCGAGGTAGCGTTTCGAGACGTAGAGCCAGAAGTCACGGTCCATATCGAGCAGGACGTTGTTCACGCCGCGGGCCGCGTCGAACACCTCCGCGAGGTCGTCACAGGGGTTGACCTGCGTGGTGACCGGCGCGAAGTCGAGGCCGAGGCCGGTGACGAACTCCCGGGCGAAGGCACGCCAGTCGACGTCGGGGTAGGCCGCGACGTGGGCGGCATACGTCCCAGATGCACCGCCGAGTTTTCCAGCGAGGGAATCGGCGGCACCCTGCAGCCGGGCGCGAGTGCGACCGAGGCGGGCCGCGTACACCGCGACCTCTTTGCCCCACGTCGTCGGCGTGGCGGGCTGGCCGTGGGTGTGTGCGAGCATCGGCAGGTCGCGGTGTTCCTGGGCCATCTCGGTGAGCTGGTCGACCAGCGCGTCGAGTTCGGGGAGCAGGACTTCCTCGACCGCGCCCGAGACGAGCAGGCGGTGTGCGAGGTTGTTCACGTCCTCGCTGGTGAGCCCGAAGTGGATCCACTGGGCGGCGTCGAGGTCCTCGGGCAGGTTCAGGCGGACGAAGTACTCGACCGCCTTCACGTCGTGGTTCGTGGCGGTGAACTCGCCGTAGCCGTCCGTCTCGATGGTCTTCACGAGGTCGGCGTCCGCCTCGTCCCAGTTCTCGTACAGGGAACGGAGGTCGGCGCGCTGGTCGGAATCGATTTCGAGCGGTGTCACGTCGAGGTCGGCGAGCGAAATCAGGTACTCGACTTCGACCTGCACGCGAGCGCGCATGAGTGCGGACTCGCTGGCGTACGGCGCGAGCGGTCGGGTGCGACCGGCGTAGCGGCCGTCGAGCGGCGAGACGGCCAAGAGCGGATTCGGCATGGACGACACTGCCCGGGCGGGTCGCAAAAGCCTGTCGGAACCATCCGCGTTCGTGTACAGGAAACTCGTTTCTTGGCGCTCGATTCGAGAATGTATGCAGATACGTGTATATTTTTGCGCTCGCAACCGCAACTACTTTCCTGCCCGCACCACGCCACACAGGTATGACACGCATCGCCGGTCTCGCCGGGAACCGTGGTCGCAATCTCCTGCACATCGACGACCTCACACCGGGCGGCGCGGAACTCGCCGTCGTCCTGACGAACGACGAAGACGCGCCCGTCCTCGCCGACGCCGAGGAGCGCGGCATCGCCACCGAGGCGGTCCCCATGGAAGACGGGGAGAGCCGACGCGAGCACGAACAGCGCGTGGTCGAGGTCCTTTCGAACTACGACTTCGACCTCGTCTGTCTGGACGGGTACATGCGCGTGCTCTCGGAGACGTTCCTCGACGAGATGCCGCTGACGCTGAACGTCCACCCGAGCCTGCTCCCGTCGTTCCCCGGCATGGACGCCTGGGGCGACGCGCTCGACGCGGGCGTGAAGACGGTCGGCTGTACGGTCCACGCCGTCACGAACGCGGTCGACGAGGAGGGGAACGTCGTCGCTGGCGAGGTCGACGCCGGCCCCATCGTCACGCAAGAACCTGTCCCCGTTTACGAGGGTGACGACACGGACTCGCTGAAAGAGCGCGTCCTCTACGAGGGCGAGTTCAAGGCCTACCCACGCGCAGTCAAGTGGTTCGCACAGGACCGCCTCACCGTCGACTTCGAGGCTAACGCGGTGTCGGTCGAGGGCGACGAGGCTGCCGACCTGCCCCAGCGCCGGGTCGTCACCGAGGACCGCCACGCCGACCTCCGCTACGGCGAGAACCCGCACCAGGACGCCGCGCTGTACGCCGACAACACCTGCGAGGAGGCCAGCGTCGTCCACGCCGAGCAACTGAACGAGGGAACGAAGGCACTCAGCTACAACAACTACAACGACGCCGACGGCGCGCTGAACCTCATCAAGGAGTTCGACGAACCCGCCGCCGCGGTCATCAAGCACACCAACCCGGCCGGCTGTGCCGTCGCCGATAGCCTGAGCGAGGCGTACGCCGACGCCCTCGCGACGGACGCCAAGTCCGCCTTCGGCGGCATCGTCGCGCTCAACCGCGAGTGCGACGCCGAGACGGCCGAACTCATCACCGACTCATTCAAGGAGGTCGTCGTCGCGCCCGGCTACACCGACGAGGCGCTCGACACCCTCTGCGAGAAGAAGAACCTCCGCGTGCTGGACGTCGGTCCACTCGGCGAGATTTCGGAGACGTTCACCAGCAAGGAACTCGTCGGCGGTCGCCTCGTGCAGGAACGCGACCTCGACGAGGTCACCCGCGAGGACCTCGAAGTCGTCACGGAACGCGAACCCACCGAGGAGGAACTCGAGACGATGCTGTTCGCGTGGAAGGTCCAGAAGCACGTCAAATCCAACGGTATCGTGTTCGCGAAGGGCACCGAGACCGTGGGCCTCGGCGTGGGCCAGGTCTCCCGCGTGGACGCGGTCGAAATCGCGGCGATGAAGGCCGAACGCGACGCCGAGGGCAAGTCCGCCGACGGTGCCGTGATGGGCAGTGACGCCTTCTTCCCCTTCCCGGACGCGGTCGAGAAGGCCGCGGAAGCCGGCGTCGAGGCGGTCATCCAGCCCGGCGGCTCGAAGAACGACGACAAGGTCATCGACGCTGCGGACGAACTCGGCATGACGATGGTCATGACCGGGACTCGGTGCTTTAGACACGACTGAGGCCGCAGGCCGAATGAGTGTCTAAAGCTCGAAAACGAGCTTGCGAGTTTTCGGTGCTTCCAGCACGACTGAGCGGCTGAATCAGCGGTTTCTACGTTTTCTATCTGGCGCGCGCTGACAGGATGCCGAACGTCAGTGAGGCTCCTGTCAGGTGTCGTGCGAGGGATGAGACGCGCAACGCAGTGGAGTGAAACGGAACGGAGTGAGCATCGCAATCGGCTGGGGAGGGCGTGGTTGCGGAACGGGGCGGTGCGGTTGCGGTCATAGCCACCAGCGCGAGTCGGCTGCTCCTCGTCACTACCAGTAGATGAAGTCCCGGATTCACTGCTCGAAACCGCGTCTCGAACTGCCCTCAGAAACCACGACCAACACCCAGACAGGAACCTTCTCGTTTGAAGTACGTCGCCGCCCTACAGAGCAACACATGGGTCTGCTCTCCAGTCGGAAGGTCAAGGCGCTAGTGGCGATGCTCGTCCTGACCCTGTTCACCCTCGTCGGTGTCTCGGCGTGGGGGCTGTTGCAGGCACTCGTCGCGCTCGGGACCGCCGGGAGCCTGTTCACCTTCGTCGGGGCCGTCGCACCCTGGGTCGTCGCCGCACTCTTGCTCACCGTACTGTCGGGCGTGTGGATATTCTGGCTACTCGTGGTCCTCGTCAGCCGGGTGTCGATGCCCAGTCTGAACAGCCAGCGCCTCTCGAACGTGGCGGCACTCGTCGAGTACGCGGTGCCGCAGGCGCGGGAGTACGGCGTCTCGGAGTGGCTCGCGCCGCCGGAGCCGACGCTCGAAGAGAAGCGCGAGGCGCTGACCGACCGCTACGTTGACGGCCGGCTCTCCGATTCGGAGTTCGAGCGCGAACTCCAGCGGCTGTACGAGAACGAGGAGGGCTTCGAGAACAGGGAGTTCCGCGACGACCTCGACGCGCTGCTGGAGGACACAGAGCGCGACCGGCGACGAGAGTTCGACCGCGAGATGACGTAGGCTACCCGTGAGGCGGCGGCACCCGCCCCGGGAGCCGGCCCCGGCCGAGGGCAAGACATTCCACCGTCGGCCGATTCTGTTCTTCTATGGGACTGTTCGACCGGTTGCGAGATGTGTTCGGCGGGAGCGACGAGACGACATCGACGGGAGACGAGACGGTCGGCCCCGCAGCGGGGTACGACGACGCCGACGTGGCACCAGAACCGCAGGCAGACCCCGAAGGGAGGGGCCGGTCCGGCGTGAACGTCGCACGCGAGGGAGCCAAGAGCGGGAGTCACGGGAGCCACTGGGACACCGTGGTCGAGGGGAACGACGCCATCGTGCAGGCCATCATGGGCGCGGTCGAAACGGGGGAACCGACCGCGGGAAAGCAGGTCGACGGCCAGTCCGTGATCGGGTACCGGAGCGGGAACGGCGCACTGTCGACGGTGACCATCGCCAGTGCGGACGGCGAGGTCTGGTCTGGCTATCCTGTCGCCGAAGGCATCACCCACGAGGTCTCCGTCTCGGAGTCGATTCCGTGGGCCAACGGTGCGGAGGCCCAGCTCTCGGGGAGTCTCGGTGATGCCACCGTCTCCTTCTTCGCGACGAACTTCTTCGCACACCCTGACGAACACTTCGGCGGCGACCGTGAGGTCGAACTCGCGGCGTTCGCGTACGACCTGAATCCGGCGACAGCCGAGACGCTCACCGACGAGGAGGGCAACGAGTTCACCACCGAAGGGATGGCCGGCTTCGTCCCGTTCGAGGGCGGCGACGTGGACGACTACATCTTCCAGACGACGGTCGAGACCGTCACCGAAGTCGAGTTCGGTGGGCAACCGATGTACCGGATGCGGGTCCCACTGTTCCGCGGCGAGGGCGACAGGGAGTACCAGGTGATGCTCTACGCGGCGAAACGACTCTGTGGTGAGTTCGTGCCGGAGAAGGGTGACGACGTGGAGGGCGTGTTCTGGTTGCAGGGCTGGGTACACTGACGGCGGCCGAATCGCTCGTTCTCTCGCGGCCTCACACCTCGACGGTCCGCCGGTGGTACGTGTCCCCCCAGTTGCAGACGACGGTCACCTCCGCGGCGTCCTCGGCGTAGATGGCGACGCTCTCTCGTTTCGTGACGGTCTCTCCGGCGGGTACCTCGAACGACACCTCCGGCGTGTCGCTGATGTCGTTCGTCCCGAGTTCGGCCAGGAACCGGCCGTCGCGGTCGCCCGAGTTGGAGACTTCGAGGGTCGCCTGGACCGTCGCGTTCCCGGCCTCGACGGTGAAGGCGTCGAGCGTGAACCGCGGGACGTGCGCGATGCGGTCGAGTTGTTCGGCGGTGAACTGGTGCCAGAAGCCATCCTCTCCCCGGTGGCCCACCTGGAGGGTCCCTTCGGCCGGGTCGAGACCGGTCGGGACCGGGACGGCTATGGTCGTCGCGTACTGGCTGCCGAACTCGGTCGCGAAGGCGTCGTCGTACGTCTCGCCGTCCAGCGTCGCGACGAACCGGCGGTCGGTCGGGTTGGGTGGGTCCTCGGCGGGTTCCCCGGTCTCCGGCGGCAACACCACGACCGTCGCGACGACGTACTGCGTCTCGGGGTCGGCGGCCACGTCGACGTGGTTGCTGTGCTGGATTGTCGTGGTCCGGCGGAAGACGCCGATGTCCTCGACCGAGAGGCTGTAGCCTGGACCGGGGGCGGCGCTGGTGGTTGGCGGTTCCCCGTCTGTCGCCGGGGCTGGGTCGGTCGGCTCGCGGCTGGTGCTGGTCCCCGGTTCCCCGGAGCCGAGACACCCGGCGGCGGCCGCAGAGAGGGAGGAGGCGGTGGAGACGAGGAGGCGGCGTCTGTCCATGCGGGCCGGTTTCGGAGAGACCGGTAAATACTTTCAGTCGGATTGCAGGTCGACTACTGCCCGAACGCGGCCTGCTCCTCCTTGCGGAGTTCGATGCGGCGTATCTTCCCGCTGGAGGTCTTGGGCAACTCGTCGACGAACTCGATTCGGCGCGGGTACTTGTACGGGGCCGTCTCGGCCTTCACGAAGTCCTGTATCTCCGCGACGAGGTCGTCACTTCCTTCGTAGCCGTCGGCGAGGACGACGTAGGCTTTCACGACCTGCCCGCGCTCGTCGTGCGGGCTGCCGACCGCGGCGGCCTCGGTCACGGCCTCGTGGGCGACCAGGGCGTCTTCGACCTCGAACGGACCGATGCGGTAGCCCGCCGAGATGATGATGTCGTCGGCGCGGCCCTCGAAGTAGAAGTAGCCGTCCGCATCGCGCGAGGCGAGGTCGCCGGTGCGGTAGTAGTCGCCCGAGAACGTCTGTTCGTCGAGGTGGGGCTTCTCGTAGTAGCCGTCGAAGATGCCCGGGCAGTCGACCGGGACCGCTATCTCGCCGATTTCGCCCGCGTCAACCTCGACCGCCTCCTGGGTATCGATGATGGTCGTTCCCATGCCGGGGGCCGGTTTGCCCATGCTCCCCGGCTTCACGTCGATGCCGGGGTAGTTCGTGACGAGCGCGACCGTCTCGGTCTGGCCGTAGCCGTCGCGCGGGGTGACGCCTGCGCCCTCCTGGAACGCCTCGATTGGTTCCCGGTTGAGTGGTTCGCCGGCCGAGAGTGCGTCCCCGAGCGAGAGGTCCCACTCGGAGAGGTCCTCCTGGGCGAACATGCGGTACTGGGTCGGGACGGCACAGAGTTTGGTGACGCCCTCGCGTTCGAGCACGTCGAGGAACGTCGCCGGGTCGAACTCGCCCTGGTAGAGCAACTGGGTCGCGCCGCTGGTGAACGCGACGCCGATGGGGCTCCAGAACCACTTCGCCCAGCCGGTGCCCGTGGTCGCCCACAGCAACTCGTCGTCGAGGTCCGTCTCCTCGTCGATGCCCCACCAGTACCGGGCGTTGATGCGGTTGAAGGCGTAGGTCCATCGGTGCCGGTGGAGCACGGGCTTGGGCTGGCCGGTCGTCCCCGACGTGTAGTTGATAGAGAGCGGGTCCTCGGGGCCGAGCGTCGGCCCTTCGTGGTCAGTGTCCTGCCCGGCGAGCAGGTCGTCGAACCGTTCCCAGCCGTCGACGTCGTCGCCCACCACGATGCGGTTCGAGATCGGTGTCTGGGCGACGACCTCGTCGACCATCTCGGTCAGGTCGGCGTGACACACGACGGTCGTCGCCTCGCAGTCGGTCGCGCGAAAGCGGATGTCCTTCGGTTTGAGCATCGAGGAGCACGGGACGAGGAGTGCCCCGCGCTTTGCCGCCCCGAGCTGGATGGCGAAGATGTCGGGGTGGCGGGGCATGAGGTGCATGACGCGGTCGCCCTCGCCGACGCCCCGGTCAGCGAGCGCGTTCGCGAACCGGTTCATGTCGTCTCGGACCTCGGCGTAGGTCCGCGACGATTCCGTTCCCGCCTCGTCGCGGAAGTGGACCGCGACCCGGTCACCGACGGCCGCGGCGTGTTCCTCGGCGATTCGCGGGAGCGAGTAGTCACTCGGGATGTTCCACTCGAACGTCTCGCACTCGTGGTCGTAGTCGAGTTCCATGTTCGGAACGTCCACAGCCCTCGTCGTCAATCGGTTGCACGACTGTGCAAGGTCCGGATGGTGGTGCCGGAGCAGCGTCGTCTCAGAGGTCGACGGTCCGTTCGTGGACGGTATCGCCCCACTGCAGGACGACGGTCGCCTGCTCGCGGTCGGGTCGTGAGAGTGGTGCGCTGGTGTGGTAGATGACCGTCTCGTCCAGCGGGACGCCGAAGGAGACTTCTGCCCCCTGGCTCACCGACTGGGTCCCTACCTCGGCGAGGAACCGACCGGCCCGACTCCCCTGATTACTGACCGACATCGTCACCGAGAGCTGGGACTCGTCCGGGGTCGCCTCCAGCGACTCGAGGACGAACCGCGGGGTCCGTGCCAGCTGGTCGAAGTGACCGGGCAAGAGCGACCAGCGGACCGTGGTCCCGTCCGGCCCGTACCACATCACTGCCCCGTTCGACGGACGGATACCGGTGGGAACTGGGACCGCCAACGTCGTGCTCCCGTCCGGACTATTCCCCGTCGGAAAGCTGCGGGTGTAGGTCACCCCGTCGAGCGAGAGCCCGAACGAGAGGTCTGTCGGACTGGGTGGTGCCGTGCTGGTCGGGGCGGAGACTGCGGACCCGGCCGACTGGGAGGACGTCGTCGTGTCGGACGGTGCCGTGGTCGGGTCGTTCGGGGTGGTTCGACTCGTCGAGACCTGGAAGACGAGGTACTGGCGGTCGCTCGCAGCCACGACAGTCCGGTCGGTGCCCGCATGCGTCGTCCGTCGCCACACACCGGCCGTGGTGACGGTCGTGGCGACGTCACCGACGGTGGCCGTGGTACCGAGACTCTTCCTGACGACTTTCGTGGTGGGTCGGACGGTCGGCCGCCCCGTCTTCGCGGAACTCCCGTCGGTCGCTGGCGGGTCTGTGCCTGTTTCCCGGGAGAGGGCATCGAGGCAGCCGGCGGTGGCACTCATCCCACCGGCCGCGGAGGCGAGGAACCGTCGTCGCTTCATGTGGCTCCGTTCTGTACCCCACACCTTATAGGTTCATCATGCTGAAAAATTAATTTGAGTTGCCGACGGGACCCATAGACTGCGCCCCCTCGGACTGGAAACCGACGGGCTCTCCGGGAGGAACCGAGACGAACAGCGACGGACGTGTTCGAAATACTACAGCCGAATCGGCGTCCGAGTGCCGTCGACGGACCCGGTCGAACGTCGGCACCCGCTGGCTTCGTAGTTCGACAGGCTAAAGCGGACCGCCCCGGACCATCGGATATGCAGTACCACGAGGCCGCGAACGCGCTCTTCGACCTTCGCCGGTACGGGCCCAGACCCGGCACCGAGTCGACCGCGGACCTCCTCGCTCACCTCGGCGACCCCCACGACGGCCTCACCGTCGTCCAGATCGCTGGCTCGAACGGGAAAGGCAGTACGGCACGCATGGTGGAGTCGGTCCTCCGCGAGACCGACCGGACGGTCGGGCTGTACACATCGCCACACTTCGAGGACGTGCGAGAGCGGGTCCGCGTCGACGGGCGGAAGGTCACCCGGAACGCGCTGACCGAGTTCGTCGAGACGGTCCAGCCGTACCTGACCGAACGCGGCGCAGCAGGCGAGTCCCCGACCTTCTTCGAGACGATGACGGCGCTCGCGCTCTGGTACTTCGACCGCCAGGGTGTGGACGTGGCCGTCCTCGAGGTCGGTATCGGCGGCCGGTACGACGCGACGAGCGTCGTGGACCCGGCCGCGAGCGCGGTCACGAGCGTCACGCTCGAACACACGAGCGTCCTCGGCGACACCGTCGAGGAGATCGCGACCGACAAGGCCCACGTCGCCCCCGACGACGTTCCGCTCGTGACGGGCACGACCGGTAAGGCACTCGACGCCGTGAAGAAACAGGCTGGGGACGTGATACCAGTCGGGCCCGACGGTGCCGTCGAGACGACGTACGAGGGGCGCGTCGACGGGGCCGAGGCGGGCATCGTCATCGACGGCCCGGACTGGCACGTCGAGACGCGAATCCCGGTCCTCGGCGAGTTCCAGGCGGTCAACGCCGGTATCGCGGCCACCCTCGCCAGACAGGTCGCCGACGTGGACGAAGACACACTCGCCAGCGGCCTCCGGAATGCCCACTGGCCGGGCCGGTTCGAGGTACTCTCGGAATCGCCACTGACCGTCCTCGACGGGGCGCACAACCCCGGTGCCTGCGAGAAGGTCGCCGCCGTCCTCGCCGAGTTCGACTACGACGAGTTACACCTCGTCTTCGGCGCGATGCACGACAAGGACCACGCCGAGATGGCCGCGGTCCTCCCGACCCCGGATGCGGTGTACACCTGCGAGCCGAACCTCGACAGGGCCGAGGATTCGGCGGTCCTCGCCCGCGTCTTCGAGGAGGCAGGTGTCACCGACCGGACCGTCAGAACGTCGGTCGACACCGCGCTCGACCGCGCGCTCGACGCAGCGGGCCCGGACGACTGCGTGCTGGTCACCGGGTCGCTGTTCACCGTCGCGGAGGCACGCACCCGCTGGACTCGCGTCGAGATTCCGAAGACGGTGCGGGACCTCGACGACGCCCGCGAGGCGCTCGAATCGGCCAGTGTCACCC
Source organism: Haloarchaeobius ordinarius (assembly GCF_051801355.1). Taxonomy (GTDB): domain Archaea; phylum Halobacteriota; class Halobacteria; order Halobacteriales; family Natrialbaceae; genus Haloarchaeobius. The sequence goes on from NZ_CP196560.1 coordinate 1,983,982, forward strand.
GGCCCGGCGTCTGGCGGATGCGAGGGAAAGGCGTCCACCGGGTGCTCAAGACCCGCGTCCAGAAGCGACAGGCGTCCTATCTCAAAGAGGAGATGCTCAGCCTCGGCGGCGAATGTGCGGTTTCCGGCCTCGAGACCGAGGGTGAACGTCTGGACGTGGTGCTCATGGGAACGCTCTCGCACTTCAAGCGACTCACCGACAAACTCGACGGCCAGCCCTACGGACTGGCGCAGTTCTCGCGGGAACTCCGCGAAGCCCTCGACATCCAGCAACCCGATACACCCACAGACTACCCCTGGCAGGCGGGGACCGCCGTCATGGGCATCCTGAACGTCACGCCGAACTCCTTCCACGACGGCGGCGAGTACGAGGCCGTCGAAGCGGCGGTCGAACGAGCCGAAGAGATGGTCGACGCCGGTGTGGACATCATCGACGTCGGCGGGGAATCGACCCGCCCCGGTGCCGAGGAGGTCACCGTCGACGACGAGATCGCCCGCGTCGTCCCGGCCATCGAGGCGATCCGTGATGCTGGAATCGACACCACCATCTCGGTCGACACCCGGAAGGCCGCGGTCGCTCGCGCTGCCCTCGAGGCCGGCGCGGACGTACTCAACGACGTGTCTGGGCTGGGCGACCCCGAGATGCGTTTCGTCGCGGCGGAGTTCGATGTCCCGCTCATCGTCATGCACAGCATCGACACGCCGGTCGACCCCGACAACGACATCGAGTACGACGACGTGGTCGACGACGTTATCGACCAGCTCCGAGAACAGGTCCTCCTGGCCGAGAAGGCCGGCCTCGACCGCGAGCAGATACTCGTCGACCCGGGGCTCGGCTTCGGGAAGACCGCCGCCGAATCGTTCGACCTGCTCGGGCGCATCGACGAGTTCCGCGCGCTCGGCTGTCCGGTCCTCGTCGGGCACTCCCACAAGTCGATGTTCGGGTACGTCGGCTGCGACGCGGACGAACGCGAGCACGCGACGGTCGCGGCGACGGCCATCGCGGCCGACCGTGGCGCGGACGTGATTCGCGTCCACGACGTCGAGGAGAACGTCGCCGCAGTCAGGGTCGCCCAGGCCGCCCGCGACCCGGACACGGTCGACGAGTAGGCCACCCTTTTTATCCGAAAGCGCGGCCAGTTCCGCCATCTCCTGAGAACCGACCCGTCGTCGGTCGAGGCGGGTGTGCGGGTCGCCACGACGGGAACCCACGACAGCGATACCGATACGTCGTGCCTGACCCGCCTGTCAGCCCCGGATAGACCACCCAAAACGACTTCTCTCCGCCCCGTGTCGCCTCGGGCAATGACCGACGACCACCGACGCGTCGTCCGCGAGGGCTACGACGTCCTCGCCGACGCCTACACCAGGGAACGCGACGGCGGCCCCGCGAACGCGCCGTTCCTCGACGACCTGCGGGACCGCCTCACCACGGGAGCGCCCGTCCTCGACGCCGGCTGTGGCGACGGCCAGCGCTGTGCCGCCCGACTCGCCGACGAGTACGCCGTGACCGGACTCGACATCGCTCACGAACAGGTTCGTCGCGCGAGCGACGCGATTCCCGCGGCCGACTTCGTCCAGGGCGACCTCACCGCGCTGCCCTTCGAATCCGCCCACTTCGCCGGTCTCGCGTGCTACCACGCGACCATCCACGTCCCCCGCGAGGAACACGACGCGCTGTACCGGGAGTTCGCCCGGGTCGTCGAGCCGGGCGGCTGGCTCCTGACGACCACCGGAGCGCACGAGTGGGAGGGGGCCAACCCGGACTGGCTCGACGGCGGTGCCGAGATGCGCTGGAGTTTCTACGACGCCGAGACGGAGCGCGGACTCGTCGAAGACGCCGGTTTCGAGGTCGAACGCGCCGAGGTAATCGGCGACGAGATGGGCGACGGCGGCTTCCAGTTCCTCCTCGCCCAGCGCCGGGCCTAATAGATTAAGGAGAACGGGGATGCCCCCGTCGGGTGTCGCCTTCGACCATGGCGACGACGACACCACGCGAGGACCTCGACGATGGCCAATCGAGCGACGACGACCGCACCGTGACGCGGCTCGAACGGGGGAGCCCGCATTCGATGGTCGCGGCGCTGCAGGCGGTCCTCTCGGCCGACGCGGAGTTGCTGGTCGGTCGGACCGACAGCTCGCTCGACGCGCTCGAGTTCCCCGAGAGCTACCGGACTCGACGAGCCACGGACGCCGAGACCGTCGACGCCGCGACCTGTACGCTCGATGCCGTGGTGACCGCGAACCCGACCCACGGTGTCCTGGTCGACTCTCGACGGGCACTCCGCCCGAACGGCTATCTCGTCGTGAGCCTCGCAGTCGAGACGGGGTACGCACCGCTGGCAGTCGCCGGGTTCGAGCCGGTCCTCGAACTCGTCGTCGACGGCGGAGAGACGCTGGTCGTCCTCGCGCAGGCGGCCTGAAACGAATTCTGGACACGGTCGACCCTCAGTCCGCGGGTGTTCCACCGTCGGTAGAAGCGCCGGCACCGACAGCGCCGAGCCGTGCGAGGACGGTCGAGACGAGCAACAGCGCCCCGAGCCCACCGACGGCGACCGGTGGGCCGAAGTGGTCCGCTCCGACGCCAGCGACGAGTCCGACAGGAACTCTTGCGATGGCACTGAGCATCGAGAGTGCCGAGAGGACGGTCGCCCTTCCCACCGACCCGGTCCGGCGGTTGACGTAGCTCCGCTGGAGCGGTATCGTGACCGAAATGACGACACGTCTGACGACCATCATAGGGAGCACGAACAGCGGGGAGACCACCACCGCGAGCATCGCCAGTGCGTCGAAGACGTACGCACTCACGATGCCTGTGACGGGGCCGACGGTCGACTCGACCGTCGATGCCCGGTCGCTCACCAGCGCACCGACGGCGGTGAACGAGGCATACGCGACACCGAGGACCGCGGTCTCGGGGAGTGTGACACCGGCGATGCGGACGCCGGAGAGCAGTGGCGTTATCGAGTCGACCGCGATGGGCTGGAAGTACGACCGTGCCGAACGCCCGACAGCGGCTGCGACCGCGACGAGGGCGACGAATCCACGGATGTCCGACGTGAGCAGGTCAGTCCGTATCACGTCGAGTGCCTCACGGACGCGGAGGGGCTCGTCGCCCGCTGGTGCCTCGCCGCTCGCCGGGAACGTCGAGGCGATAGCGAACCCCATGAGGCCCATTCCAGCCGAGGCGACGAACGGAAGTGCCTGGTCGACGGCGTACATGAGACCACCGGCGACCATCGTCGCGGCCAGCACCCACAGTCGAATCGCCGTACCGCGACCCTCGACGTGGGTGTAGCGGTCCGCGACGTCGTGTGAGTCGAGCGCGTCGTACAGGAAGGCACTTCCCGCGCCCGACTGGAGGGTCTCGGCGAGGCCGAGGAGGCAGAACGCGGCCACGACGGTCGGCGGCGTCCGAGCGTACAGGAGCGTCAGCGGGTACAGGGCGAACAGTAACTGTGCGACCTTGATGGTGTTACGACGCCCGAGACGGTCACCGAGGTAACCGGTCGGGACCTCGCCGAGGACGGTCAACAGCGCCATCGCGGAGCCACCCAGTGCGAGGGTGGCGTACGAGACGTCGTGTGAGACCAGATAGAGGACAGACACGGGCCACATGAACCCCGGCGTCGTGACGGCGCGGAAGGCGTAGTACTGCAGGACGGTCGTTCGAGCGGAGGCCATCGCGAATCGACGTGAACCGAGCGGTCGCTATGAAGGTTCTGCGAACCCGGTTTCGGTAATCGAGATTACAATTCCTCGACGGCGACGACAGTCGCCTCGCCGTCGAGTCGTACCGATAGAACGTCGCTGTCGAGGGGAATCTCGACGCGGAGGTCCCACGGGTTCGGTCCGTACCACGTGAGGGAGTGGTCGGTGACCGCCCACTCGAGTTCCCACTTGGGGATGGTGTGGAGGTCGTACCCGTGGTCGGCGTAGAAGGCGATGACCTCGGCGTGGTAGCGGAGTGTCTCGCCGACCGGCGTGTAGTGAAAGCCGGTACACGACTCGCAGTGGTGTTCGACGTACACCTCCAGTGGTCTCCTGTCGCCCGACGCGGGCAACGGCTCCTCGGGGTCGCGCTTGCGGACTGCCGTGTCGACGTACCCGGCACACCACGGGCAGACACCGCGGACGAGCGACGCGGTCTCCATGCGGTTCCGGCGGTCGGCGGCGACGAGCAGGTCCTCTCTCGAGCGCGCCTCGACCCCGCGCGGCGGGACGTACGTGCGGCTGTACTCCGCCCCGCAGTCCCAGCACTTGATGTAGAACAGCGGCATGAACGGCCGCTCCCAGCCCATGCCGTACTCAGCGACGAGGTCGTTTCCGCACTCCCAGCAGTCCTGTTCGATGGGGAATGCGTTCACCCGAAGGTCGGTCGTGAACCCGCCTGCGACGAGGTTTTGGAAGGCGAGCCGGCCGTGTGTCGTCAGTCCGTACCCTTCGTCGTACTCACGGACGAACGGGCCCTGTAACTCCCCGAGGTGGTAGTTGAACCGCCCGGAGTCCGCGACGCCGACGCGCCGTTGCAGGTCGGAGTACGAGAGGTAGCCGAGGCCGTCGCTCTCGACTGTCTCCTCCCCGATGGCACGGACGATGCCGACGCGAATCTCGTTGGAGAGCAACGAGAGCGCGGTTCCCTCGTCGAAACGGTCGGCGGCGTCGTCGCTGTCGTCGGTCATCGGTCCCTCAGAACAGGCCGGCGTCTTCCATCTCCTCGCGGTAGCACGCGAGGTACTGTTCGAGTACGGGCCGGTGGTCGAACTCGGCGAAATTCTCGTCGACCGTCAGGTGTTCCATGTCTGCCGCCTCGCGAATCGCGTCCGCGAGTTCGGACTCGCTGGTCGTCCGGAACCCCCGTTCGGCGTCCATCTGGCGCAGTTCGACCAGTTCGTGCGCCGAGGAGTCGGCGTGGTACTCGACGATGCCGATACAGCCCGAGGCGAGCGCCCAGAGGAGTTCGGTCGCGAACAGGCACTCGTGGGCGGTCTGGGCGAACACGTGTGCGCCCTTGTACACCGCGACGGTCTGCTCGCGGTCACACTCGCCGAGCCAGGTGATACGGTCGTCGATGCGGAGGTCTCGCGCCTGTCGCTGATAGTTCTCGCGCTCCGGTCCGTCACCGATGACGACCGCGGACCAGTCGACCTGGCGGAGTTCCGCGAGGCCGAGCAGGAGCGATTCGAGGTTCGCCCCCTCGTCGAGTCGACGCGAGTAGACGATGTCCCCGGCGTTCACCGGGTCGGTCGACCGAACGAGGTCCATGTCGACGCTGTTCGGGATGACGTCGACCGCGTCTTCGGTGAGGCCCTGCTCCCAGACGCGCGTCTGGACGAGCCGGGACGGCGTGACGACCGCGTCGGACTTCTTCAGCGCCTTGCGGTGGCTGCGGCTGACGTTCGCCGCGTCCCCGTACCAGTCCGTGACCAGCGGCGCGCGGGCGACCCGTGCGCCCTTTTTGGCGGCCGACACTTGCCCCGGCGGGATGGCCCCGGCGTGGACCACGTCGGGAGAGAACTTCGGCAGCGTGACGGCCAGGCTGTAGCGGAACTTCCGGGCATCGGCCAGGTCGTCGACCAGCCCCCGGTAGCGGACGCCTTCGTGCTCCCACTCGGATTTCTCGCCGGTCCACCACTTCGCGCAGAACCAGGTCACGTCGTGCCCGCGCGACGCGAGGAGTTCCGCGGTTCGCGCGAGGCGGTCTATCGCCTCGTAGTCGCAGTGGAGGGCTGTTTCCAGCGAGACGAAGGCGATACGCATTGCTCGTTTCGAGTGGCACTGCATGACGTATTAAAAATCCCCCTTTTCTCGTGGGTTCGAGTCGGGGGTGGTGATTCGGCGATTGTGGGGAGCCGGATTGGGGTTGCCGGGTCCGTTTGCAGCGCTGGCGGTGCAGGTGAGGACGAGCAGGTCACTCACGCTGGTGTCTCGCGAGTCCAGAAAACAGTCCCGCGTCCGGCCCCGAAATCGCCCGACACCACAACCGCTTAACGGTGTGATGACCCATGATAGTGTATGTCGTACGACATCGAACGGTATCTGCACATCCGCAGCGCCGGCAGTGCCTCGTTCTCGCCGGACGGGGAGCGACTCTCCTTCCTCATGGACACGACCGGTGTCTCGCAGGTGTGGACGATCGACGAGCCCGGCGGCTGGCCGGACCAGCGGACCTTCTACGACGAGCGCGTCACTTTCGCCTCGTGGTCGCCAGAACGCGACGAACTCGTCTTCGGGATGGACAAGGGCGGCAACGAGCGCCAGCAGTTCTATCGACTGTCCGGTGACGGCAGCGAGGAGGTCAACCTGACCGAACACCCCGACGCGAAGCACCGCTGGGGCGGCTGGAGTCACGACGGCGAGCGCTTCGCGTTCACCTCGAACCGACGCGACGAGAGCGTTTTCGACGTGTACGTCCAGGGTCGGGACGAGCGCGGGAACGACGCGACGCTGGTCCACGAGGGCGACGGCTGGCTCACTGTCGGTGGGTGGAGCCCCGACGACGACCGACTCATCGTCTCACAGGCGTACTCGAACTTCGACCAGGACCTCTACGTGCTCGACATCGAGTCGGGCGACATGCGACACGTCACGCCTCACGAGGGGAACGTCCGCTTCTACAGCGCGACGTGGGCACCCGACGGCGATGCTCTCTACGTGAGCACCGACGAAGACTCGGACACGCTCTACCTCGCCCGCCTCGACCTCGACACGTTCGAACTGGAGACCGTGGTGGAGGGTGATGGCTGGAACGTCGACGGCATCTCGCTCGACCAGGACACCGGGCGGTTCGTCTACTCCCGGAACGTCGACGGGTTCACCGAGTTGACGGTCGGGCGGTTCACCGGGCCGACCACCTTCGAGACGTACCCGACGCCGGACCTGCCGAAGGGTATCGCGGGCGGCGTCTCCTGGAGCCCCGACGCGGAACGGTTCGCCATCACGGCGACGGGTGCCGCGGTCAACACGAACGTCTACGTGGTCGAGACCGAAACCGGGGAGACCGAACGGTGGACGTACGCGGCGACTGCGGGTATCCCGGAAGAGACGTTCCGCGAGCCGGAACTCGTCCACGTCGAGAGCTTCGACGGGCTCGAGGTACCCGGGTTCCTCACCCTGCCCGACGGGTACGACGACGGCGAGGTGCCGGTCATCGTCTCCATCCACGGCGGTCCCGAGTCCCAGCGCCGCCCCTCGTTCAACCCGGTCAAGCAGTACTTCCTGAACCGCGGGTACGGCTACTTCGAGCCGAACGTCCGCGGGTCGTCGGGCTACGGGAAGGCGTACGGCCATCTCGACGACGTTCGAAACCGGATGGACTCTGTCAAAGATATCGAGGCCTGCGTCGACTGGCTCCACGACCACCCGGCGGTCGACGCCGACCGACTCGTCGCCATGGGCGGCTCCTACGGCGGGTTCATGGTGCTGAGTTGCATGACGGAGTACCCGGACCTGTGGGCGGCGGGCGTCGACGTGGTCGGCATCGCCAACTTCGTCACGTTCCTCGAGAACACCGGCGAGTGGCGGCGAAAGCTCCGGGAAGCCGAGTACGGCTCGCTGGCCGAAGACCGGGAGTTCCTCGAGTCCATCTCACCCATCAACAACATCGAGTCCATCGCCGCACCCCTGTTCGTCATCCACGGCGAGAACGACCCGCGGGTCCCCGTCAGCGAAGCACACCAGATCGTCGAAGAGGCACGTGCACAGGACGTGCCCGTCCGGGAACTCATCTTCGAGGACGAGGGCCACGGTCTCTCGAAACTCGAGAACCGCATCGAGGGGTACGCCGCGGTCGCGGAGTTCCTCGACGAGCACGTCTGAGCGACAGCGCCCCCGTCTCTTTCTACTCGATGACGCCCGTCTTCGTCGCAACCTCCCGCGCCGCCCGCTCGTTCATCCCGTCGCCCAGAATGGTGTAGCGGTCGCGGATGGTGTGACACGTGGTGAGCGCCTCGATGACGGTCTCGGCGTCGATACCGAGTTCGCGGGCGGTCGTCGGTGCGTCGATACTCCGGAGCGCGTCGCGGATGTCCGTCCAGATGCCGCGGTCGCCCTCGTGGAGGTACGCCGTCATGATGGAGCCGACGCCGACCTGATGGCCGTGGAGCGCCGGATTCGGCGCGATGCGGTCGAGCTGGTGCGAGAAGAGGTGTTCCGCGCCGGAGGCGGGGCGCGAGGAGCCAGCGATGGACATGGCGACACCGGAGGAGACGAGCGCCTTCGTGACGACCCAGGCGGACTCTTCGAGGCCGGGTTTGACGAGGTCTGCGTTGTCGACCAGTATCTCCGCAGTCATCTCCGAGAGCGCCGCGGCGTACTCTGAGTACTCGACGTTCTTCAGGCGGTTGGCGAGTCGCCAGTCCATCACCGCGGTGTAGTTCGAGATGATGTCCGCACAGCCGGCAGTCGTCAGCTCCCACGGGGCCTCGGCGAGGAGTTCGGTGTCCGCGATGACCGCCAGCGGCGGGTCAGCGGCGACCGAGTGCCGGGTGTCGCCCTCGGGGACCGAGCCGCGCCCGGAGACGATGCCGTCGTGGCTCGCGGCGGTCGGGACCGAGACGAACCCGCGACCGATGTGGTCCGCCGCCATCTTCGCGATATCGATGGCTTTGCCACCGCCGACGCCGAGTAGAAACCCGGCGTCGATCTCCTCGGCCGCCTCGATGACGCGCTCGACCGCCTCGAAACTCGCCGTCTCCACGACGACCGTCTCGGCGTCGAGGCCCGCCTCGGCGAACTGCTCGACGATGGAGTCGCCCGCTATCTTCCGGGGCGTCGGACTCGTCACGATGAGCGGTCGCCCCTGGAGGTGGAGTTCCTCGACGGCCTCGACCGTCTGGTCGAGGACGCCGTGGCCGACCACGACGTTTCGTGGCAGCCGAATCCACGTGGATTTGGTGAACATACGTGACAGTCCTCGGTGAGACAGGAAACACTTTTTCGTCTGGTCTCGCCACGACCCGCCCGGTCACTCGAGCGGTTCGTCCAGGTCGAGGTCTTCCTCGTAGTCCGCCGACGTGGCCGCTCGCGGCCGCGTTGCGTCGAACCCGTCGTCGAACTGGAGCGTGATGTCCTCTTCGTACCGGTCGTCGCTGGCTCTGGAAGTCGTATCCGTCGGCACGCCGAAGTGACCGTAGTAGTTGAACATGTCCGCGACACGAGGCCGTTCGACGGTCGCCGAGGCCAGTGACGCGTCGGGGAACAGGCCCTCGACCTCGCGGGCGCTGGCGTCGGGGGCGAGGAAGCCACGGCGTTCGTGCCCAGCCTCGAACAGTTCGCCCTCGCGGACGAGGTCGTCCAGTCCCTCGACCTGTCCGTCGGCGTGGAGCAGGTCGAACACCTCGCTGAGACCACCTTCGACCCGGACGACCGGCGGCACGTCGTCGAGGAGGTCGGTCGGTTTCCCCCTCGCGGCGACGGTCCCGTCGTCGAGGAACGTGAGGCGGTCGGCAGCGTGGGCGTCGACGGGCTGGTGGCTGGTCAGCAGGACCGTCCGACCCTCGGCCCTGAGCCGACGAAGAATCGTGTGAAACTGGTCGACTGCGGCCAGGTCGAGGTCGGCCGTCGGCTCGTCGAGCAGGTACAACTGGACGTCCGCAGACAGCGTGATGACCAGGTCGAGCTTTCGTCGCATCCCCTTCGAGTACTCGCGAACCGGCCGGTCCAGTGCCGCCGTGATGCGCAACTCGTCGGCGAACTCGCGCCACCGGTCCGTCCACCGCGGGTGAAGGTCGGCGTGGAACGCGATGTTCTCTCGCCCGGTCAACGCCGGGTCGCTCAGGCCCGCTTCGAGCATGAACCGGAACCGATGGCGGACGTCGCCCGGCGGCTCGCCGAAGAGCGTGACGGCTCCGGAATCCGGGCTGAGACTCCCGGCGAGACAGGACAACAGCACGGTCTTGCCGACCCCGTTCGGTCCCATCAGCACGGAAATCTTCGCCTCTTCGACCCCGATGTCGACACCGTCGAGGACTGTCTCACCACCGAGGCGTACCGTCAGGTCTGTGGTGTCGACGACCCACATCTCAGCGGGCACCCCCGGTAGCGTAGACGGACCGGGTCGCGACGACCACGCCGAGGCCGAACACGACCAGGCCCCACCCGAGCACGAGTGCGAGCGTCGTCGGGACACCCGGTGGTTGCGGTGCTGTCGGGAGTGGGGTCCCGATGAGCTGGGAGAACAGCATCCGCGTTCCGAGTGTGTTCGGAACGATATTGATGACGGCCCGTGCCGAGGCAGGCATGAGCGACGGGACCCCACCGTTGAAGCCGGTGAAGAAGAACCAGACGAGGAGGCCGACAGTGCCGACCGCGACGACGTACTCCCGGCGGCGGACGACTTCGACCAGAACGATGCTCGCGCCGGCACTCGTGAGACAGATGCCGAGCAGGCAGCCCAGCACGACGGGTATCGAGACCGGTCCGCCGAGGGTGTACAGCGCGCCGTCCGCGAGGCTGAGCGCGACGACGACCCCGAAGGAGGCGAGCGAGAACGCGAACGTCGCCAGGAATCGGCCGGTCAGGTCCGCAGCGGGTGAGACCGGAAGGGTCCGGAGCATCCGGTACCGGTGCTGACTCCGGTCCGTCGACAGCCGCGTCCCCAGGACGATGAGTGAGACCGACATCGCGCCGAAGACGCCGACGGAGACCGCGGTCCCGGCTTTCGCGAAACCCAGTGCCTGTGTGGGATTCGCCGCGTCGGTCTGCGGGTCGATGAAGGTGAGACTCGTCACGATGTACCAGAAGGCGGGCCAGGCGAACGCCCAGAACAGCGCAGAGCGGTCGCGGAGAATCGTCCGGGTCGACCGCACTGCGAAGGTCCGGACCTGTCGCCACCACGCGACCGAGTCGGCATCGGGGTGTCGGCGTGACTGGTCTAGCTCGGTTTTTTCGGCCATCGTAGAACGTTGATTGTACGGTATTCGAACGGCCGGGAATAAATCTACCTGCCGATTCTCACGCCGGGTAGCCGATGAAGAACCGTTTCTTCGTGAGGAGGCCGTCGTCGCCCTCGACGGTGAGGACGAGCCAGTTCCCGTCGTCGGAGTACTCGTAGTCGACGTAGTCGTCCGGGCCGTACTCGACGAAGCGACCGGCATCGTCGTCTTCGACGCAGAACGTCGGTCGGTCGGGAATCGGCCGGTCGGGGGCAGGTTGCTCGCGGACCATGCGGGTTGTTAGCACTGTGCTGGTATAGCCACTGTCGGCGACCCGGTGAGGTGTCACTCCCCCGGGGTGGTCTCGACGTTTCTCTGTCCGTCCTGCGAACGGTCGGGAGACGACTCGGCGACCGTCGTGTAGAAGTCGAACAGGTCGGCGAACGTCGGGTCGGTCCTGATTCGGACGTGTTCGAACCGCTCGCGGAGCGTCTCGGGGGCGACGTCGGGGGCACAGAACCCGCGCCAGGCGGCGTCTCGCTCCAGCAGCGTCTCGCCGAGGAGAGACGACCGGACGGCGTCGAGGTCACTCGACCGTTGCAGGGAGACGACCGGTGGAACAGCCGCGAGGAGGGCTTCGGGGCTCCCGGTCGCGGACACACGCCCGTCCCGCATGACGAGGACGTGGTCTGCGAGGTCGAGGTCCCGCGGGAGGTGGCTGGTGAGGACGACCGCGGTCCCGGCCGCAGCCCGCTCCCGGAGGAGGCCGTGGACCGTCTCGACGGTGCTCGCGTCGAGTTCGGCCGTCGGCTCGTCGAGCAGGAGCAGGGGCACGTCCATCGCGAGCGCGACGGTGAGTTCGAGTTTGCGGACCATCCCGCCGGAGTAGTCTCTGATGGGGCGGTCGAGGGCCCCGGCGAGGCCCAGACGCTCGGCGACCGACTCCCAGCGGTCCGTCGCGGCCGGATGGAGGCTGGTGTAGAAGTCGAGCGTCTCGCGACCGGTCAGGTCGGGAAGGGCGAGCCCCCCTTGCGTGAGCATGAACAGGTCCGTCGCGGCGTCGTGCGGGTCACCGCCGAAGACAGACACCTCGCCCGAATCGGGGAAGAGACCACCCGCGAGGCAGGCGAGCAGAATGCTCTTGCCCGTCCCGTTCGGCCCGACCAGCAGGGTCACCTCGCCAGCGTCGACCGCACAGTCGACCCCGTCGAGGACGGCCACGTCGCCGAAGTCTTTCTGGATGTTCCGGGCGACGACGACCGCCTGAGAGCGTGTTTCGCCGCGAGTGTCGGCTGGGGTCTGGATCGGGGCGTCTGCCGCCATCGTCACTCACCTCCCTCGCCGCGGTAGACGAAGTGACGGACCGTCAGGACGCCCGCGCCGCCGAAGACGACCGCGAAGCCCACCAGCAAAGCGAGCGGTTCGGCCCCCGTCGGAAGCGCCGGTGGGGCCATCGCGTTGCCGTCGGCCGCGACGTCGGTCAGGAAGTACAGCTGGAGGCGCGTCGCCAGCGCGTTCGGCGCGACGTTCACCACCCAGCGGACCGACTCGGGGAGCATGCTCGGGACGGTCCCGTTGAAGCCGGTGAGGAAGAACGACACCATCAACACGGAGGTCGTGATAGCCGTGACGTACTCGCCCGCCTGCACCACGAGGGTCAACACCAGCGCGACTGCCATCGCGGCGAGACAGAACAGCAGTAACGAGCCGAGGACGACCGGGAGCGTCAGCGGGGACCGAATACTCAGTGCAGCACCGTCGAGTAGCCCCACGACGAGAACGCCGACGAAGGCGACGACGGCGAGTGCGAACCCGGCGACGAACCGGCCCGCGAGGTCGGCAGAGGGCGCGATGGGCAGACTCCGGAACGTCCGGTAGCGCTTCGATTCGAGGTCGTCCGCGAAGGCGTGCGCGAAGGTGACCAGCGAGACGGTCGCCGCGCCGAAGACGCCGTAGGAGACCGCGTTGGCGGCTTTCACCTGTGCGAGGTAGGTCGCCACCTCGCCGGGCGGAATCGATTCGGGAACCGGGAGGAACAGCCGAGTCGTCAGCAGGTACCAGAACAGTGGCCACCCTACCGACCAGAACAGCGCGACCTTGCTCCGGAACAGTTCGCGCAGGGTTCGTTCGGTGAACGCACGGGCTTGCTGGAGCCATGGAACCGGCTCGTATCGGCCGACCGTGGAGGATTCTGGGTGTGTCATCGGTGGATTCAGGGCGGGCGTGCGACCTGTGTAAAGGCCGCTTTACAGTAAAGCCTGCTTTACACCATGATAAGTGTTACTCTGTTGACCGACTATCGGCTGTTCTCCCGGAGAACCGTCGTGGCGCGCGCTGAGGCGACCGTCGAGGCTCCCGAGACGGTCGGCTCGAAGCCGCGCGAGGGATGCGCACTGGACTGGAGTGGAGCAACGCGGAACGGAAGGACGCGCAATCGGTTGGGGAGGACGTGGTGCGGTTGCTGTGCGGTGCGGTCAGAGCCACCAGCGCGAGTGAACTGCGACGCAGAAGAAGACACCACAGCGTCGCAATAGCGAACAACACCCACCACCCTGATAACAGCAGGAATCCACAGAACGACCGATTACAGCGTATCCAGGACGCCCAGCACCCGCTCTTCGTTCTCGCGCCCGGGGTCGTGTTCGCCCCCGTCCCGGTCCGAATCCAGGTGGTCGTCGACCGCGTTCTGCATGGCCTCACGTAGGGGGGTCGACTCCCAGCCGAGGTCCTGCAACTTGTTCGTGTCCAGGACGTGCGGGTAGTCGCGGTACAGCACGTAGTCCTCGCCGGAGAGGTCGCCGATAGAGAGTTCGCGCTCGGAGGCGTGGACGACTTCTACGTCCGTCTCAAGGCAGTCAGCCACAAGCTCGACCATCTCCTGAAGCGTCACGAGGCGCTGGTCACCGACGTTGTACACCTCGCCAGCCTCGCCCTCCTCGGCGACGATGCGGAGCGCCGCGGCCACGTCCTCGACGTAGGCCCGATGCCAGACGTTCGTGCCGTCGCCCGGGACGACGATTCGGTCGTACTCGTTCACCCGCGAAATCCAGAAGTCGAGGCGCTCGGAGTAGTCGTGCGGGCCGTAGACGATGCAGGGCCGGACCGACATCGCGTTGACGCCGTCCTCGGCGGCTGCGAACACGGCGCGGTCGCCCTCGGCCTTGCGGTTCCCGTAGGTCTCGTCGGAGTCGTCTTTCGCCTGCTCGTCGGTACAGTCGCGCATCGGAGTGACACCCTCGCGCTTGGGAATCTCCTCGCGGCCGTAGGCGTCGCCCGAGGAGATGTAGACGTAGGCGTCGGCGTCCGAGAAGACCCGACAGGCCATGCGCACCTCGCGGGGCTTGTACGCCACGCAGTCGATGACCACGTCCGGGTCGACCTCGTGGGCGGCCGAGGCGAGGTCGCCGTCGTCGGTGCGGTCGCCCGCGACGTGGGTCACGCGGTCGTCGTCCGCGAAGGGGTTCTCGTGGGTGCCGCGGTTGAAGATGGTGACCTCGTAGTCGTGTTCGAGGAGTTCCGAGACGGTGTGGCGGCCGATGAACCGGGTCCCGCCGATGACGAGCGCTGTGTCCATGCTCGGGGCGAAGGGAGCAGCGTGAAAAACCGTGGTGGTTGCGGTCGGCAGTCGAGGCCAGGGCGGAGGCGGGGGCGCTGTGTCGAAGCCTTCGTTGTCACTGGACAGTCACAGGTTGTTCGAGCGTCGGGACCAGGGTCGAACGGATTACTCCTGCCGGAGCCGGTCAGAGAGCTCGACGATCTCGACGTCCCAACCGGCCTCACCGTTCGCCCCTTCGACTTCCCAGCCGCCTTCGAGTGCTACCCCGCTGTCGTTGGCCCGCCGTACGAGGGCTACCAATTCCTCGTGAAACTGGCGTTCGGGACCGGTTGTATCACTGTGAGTCATTTTGTACGCTCTACGTAGCGTCTACCGTGAGTTACGGTAGCACGCGATAAATGTGTGTTGTAACTATTCGAGTTACAGAAATAACCGGCAGACTTCTCCCCGTTGGAGAATGTGTCCACTCCACTGTCTGGCCTGTGCGCCGAGGCCGTTCACCCGGGACAGCTCACTCGGAAGACCCGTTCGCCGACCGCCACGACTTGAGTACCGGTAGATACGTCGACACGAGGACGTTTCGCGTCCCCTCGCCCCAGAGTCCAGAGAGGTTTCCCTCGTCCGGGGAGGTGACGAGTACGGCAGACTCGTCGACCATGAGGAGCGACTCGATGAGCGACCCGGCCCAGATACCTGTGGATGGAATCACCGAGATGTCCTCGAAATCGCCTTCCAGCGGGTCGTCGACCCCACCGATGGTGACGTCCACTCCTCGCCGCGTCGCCGCGCGAAGCGACCGTCGAATCGTCGCGGCGATGTCGCCGTCGACCGCGACGAAGACGACGCTCTCCGTCGCTTCGTCGATCAATTTGACCGCACGGCTGTGGACCGCGTTCGTGCCCGTGGTGACCCAGACGCCGTCTGCCTTATGAGTCCCATCGAGCGGTGGGAAGCTGGCGAGGATCTCGAAGAGCTCCGTGGTGGCTCGTTCGTACTCCTGCTGGAACCGCTGTCGCGTGGTCTCTTTCGACGTCGGGTAGAACTCCTGAGGATTCTTCCGGCGAACCTCGACCAGGCCGAAGTCCTGGAGTTCTTCCACCGCGTCGTACACTTTCGTCCGTGGGACCGACGACGAGTCACTGACCTCTCGCGCTGTCCCACCACTGAGCCGGTAGAGGGTCAGGAAGGTCCGTGCAGCGTACTTCGTGAGGCCGAGCTTGTTGAGCAGCGTGACTGCCTCGTTCATCGACTCGGTCGGAATACTGTCTCGGTTCTCACTCGTCTCGTTCATTCGTCGAATGCCTGCCAACCTTCGTGGCGGACTAGTTCGACACCAACTAAAGATGACATCAACTGGCTCCTTGCCATAGATGGGCTTCCGACGGGTAATAGTGTTTTGTGATTATTCGAGTTACAGCTTCCGCCCATCGGATCAGCCTGTCGTAACTATCGTCGTCACAAAGATGAAGACCTAAATCCGCTCGTCCCGAATCTAGTAGCATGGAAACAGTGGAGACGGGGTCCTTCGAACGGTCCGTCCGTCCCCCTCCTTGCCACGTCGTCTCGGTCGTCCGCAGGGTTGATTCGCGATGAGCCATGAGGAAGGGAACGGGGGACGGGCAGTCGAGTTGTTACAACAGGTCGGCCTGAAGGAGTACGAATCGAAGGCGTTCGTCACCCTGACTGGGACACCGGAAGGTACTGCTCGGGCTGTCAGCGACCAGAGTGGGATTCCACGGCCACGCGTGTACGACGCGATGCGGGTACTCGAGTCGAAGGGACTTGTCGAGACACAGCACACGACCCCACAGAAGTTCAGGGCGGTCCCCATCGAAGAAGCGGTCGCCATCCTCCGACGGCAGTACGAGGCGCGCTTTACGGATCTGGACCACGCTCTCAAACAGGTACAGTCCGACCAGCGCCCGTCGGACCAGCCGTCCGAAGAAGTGTGGAGCCTGACCGGGACCGAAGCGGTGACCAGCCGGATGCTCCGGGTGTTCGAGAATGCCGAATCGGAGCTCGTCCTCCTGTTCGGTGACGACAGCCTCCTCACGCCGGACCTGTTCGAGAGCCTCCGCGACGCGGTCGGGCGAGACATGGACGTGACGATCGGCGTCCTCGACGACGAGAGCCGCAACCGGATCGAGCAGACTCTCCCGGGTGCGACAGTGTTCGCCTCTGGACTGGACTGGCTCGAGGCACAGGGCGACGACGAGACGCAGGTCGGTCGGTTCCTCCTCGCCGACGGGAGCGTGATGTTGGTGAGTTCGGTCGGACCGCACAGGAGTCCAGGGGTAGAGTCGGCGATATGGGCTGAAGGCGTCGGGAACGGACTGGTCGTGATCGCCCGTCGGCTGCTACGCGCGGGGCTGGGCGACAGAAAGTGAGTCGGTGACGACCAGGGAGCGACCCGGGCCGGTCAGTCGTCGCTGGAGGCGAACCCGGCGGCTGCGGACTCCTGTTCGACGGTCGCGCTGTCGGGCAGGGTCTCGCGAACGTCCTCGGCGTCCTCCTCGGTCAGGACGCGCTCGTAGGCGTCGGGCATGACCTTCACGAAGGCGTCCAGGGTAGCCTCCCAGTTGTCGAGCAACTCGTCGGCGCGCCCGGAGTCGACGTAGGCGCGGTGGTTCTCGACGAGGCGCTTGAGCATCGCGCGGTCTCGCTCGTCGAGCTGGTGGTCGACGTGGACCATGCCGGTGTTGACGCGCTCTTCGAAGTCGCCGTCCTCGTCCAGTACGTAGGCGATGCCGCCGGACATCCCGGCCGCGAAGTTCTTCCCGGTGTCGCCAAGCACCGCGACGACGCCGCCGGTCATGTACTCACAGCCGTGGTCGCCGACGCCCTCGACGACCGCCGTCGCGCCGGAGTTCCGGACCGCGAAGCGCTCGCCAGCGACACCGTTGACGTAGCACTCGCCGTCGGTCGCGCCGTAGAGCGCGACGTTGCCGACCGCGACGTTGTCGGTCGGTTCGTACCCCGCGTCCATGGGCGTCTCGACGGCGATGCGGCCGCCGGAGAGGCCCTTGCCGACGTGGTCGTTCGCGCTGCCGGTGAGGTGGAGCGCGACACCGGGGGCGAGGAACGCGCCGAAGGACTGGCCGGCGGTCCCACGGAGCGAGACGTTGACCGTGTTGTCCGGCAGGCCGCGCTCGCCGTACTCGGTCGAGATGGCGTTGCTCAGCATCGCGCCGACGGTGCGGTCGGTGTTGGTGACCTCTGCGGCGATGCCGACCGGCTCCTCGCGGTCGATGGCCGGTTCGGCCTCCGCCAGCAGGTCGTAGTCGAGGTGCCCGTCGAGTTCGTGGTCCTGTTCGCGGACCTTGGTGCGCGGGCCCTCGCCGACGTCGGCCAGCACGGCCGAGAGGTCGACGTGCTGGGCCTTCTCGTGGTCGGTCTCGCGCTGGGTCAGGCAGTCGACGCGCCCGACCATCTCCTCGACCGTCTCGAAGCCGAGTTCGGCCATTATCTCGCGCAGTTCCTGTGCGATGAACGTCATGTAGTTGATGACGTGCTCGGGCTGGCCGGGGAAGCGCTTGCGCAGGTCCTCGCGCTGGGTCGCGACGCCCACCGGGCAGGTGTTCTTGTGGCACTGGCGAGCCATCACGCAGCCACCGGTGACGAGTGCGGCGGTGCCGAAGATGTACTCCTCGCCACCGAGCAGGGCGGCGACGGCCACGTCACGGCCGGTCTTCATGCCGCCGTCGACGGAGACGCGGATGCGGTCGCGGAGGTTCGTCTGGCGGAGCATCTGGACGGCCTCGGTGAGGCCGAGCTCCCACGGGAGCCCCGCGTTCTTGATGGAGGTGCGCGGGGAGGCCCCGGTCCCGCCGTCGTGTCCGGAGATGTGGACCACGTCGGCGTTCGCCTTCGCGACGCCGGCCGCGATGGTGCCGATACCGGCCTCGGAGACCAGCTTGACGTTGATGTCTGCGTCCGGGCTCGACGCCTTCAGGTCGAAGATGAGCTGCTTGAGGTCCTCGATGGAGTAGATGTCGTGCAGCGGCGGCGGCGAGATGAGGCCGACGCCGGGCGTCGACTTGCGCACGTGGGCGATCATCTCGTTGACCTTCTCGCCGGGCAGGTGGCCGCCCTCGCCGGGCTTTGACCCCTGGGCCATCTTGATCTGCAGTTCGTCCGCGTTCGCGAGGTAGGTCGAGGTGACACCGAAGCGACCGGAGGCGACCTGCTTGACGTTACACTCCTTCTCGGTGTCGAACCGCTCCGGCGGTTCGCCACCCTCCCCCGAATTACTCTTGCCGCCGAGGCGGTTCATCGCGATGGAGTTGTTCTCGTGGGCCTCCGGGGAGAGGCTCCCGAGAGACATCGCCGCCGTCGAGAAGCGCTTTACGATTTCGTGGACGGGTTCGACGTCCTCGACGGGGATGGACTCGCGGTCGGAGTCGAAGTCGAGCAGCCCGCGCAGGGACATGAGCTCTGCGGACTGGTCGTTGACCAGTTCGGCGAACTCCTGGTAGCGCTCGTAGTCGCCCGAACGAACCGACTGCTGGAGCGTCCCGACCGTCTGGGGGTTCCAGCCGTGACGGATACCGTCCGAACGGTGCTCGTACTCGCCCGAGCGGTCGAGTTCTGGGTCCTCGCCGTAGGCGACCTCGTGGCGGTCGCGCAGGTCGGACTCGATGTCGGTGATGCCGATTCCCTCGGTGCGGTTCTCGGTGCCCTGGAAGTACTCGTCGACGAAGTCCGAGTTCAGCCCGACGGCCTCGAATATCTGGGCGCCCTGGTAGCTCTCGACCGTCGAGATGCCCATCTTGGCCATCGTCTTCAACAGCCCGCTCTCGACGGCGTCGATGTAGGCGTCGACCGCGGCCTCGAGTTCCGCGCCGTCCGCGCCCGCGGTGATGTCCGAGATGGTCTGGAACGCGAGGTAGGGGTTGACCGCGTCGGCCCCGTAGCCCACCAGAGTCGCGACGTGGTGGACTTCCCGGGGGGCGCCGGATTCGACGACGATGCCGGCGTGGTTGCGCAGTCCGTTTCGGACGAGGTGGTGATGCACCGCGCCCATCGCGAGCAGGGCCGGGACCGGCAGTCGGTCCGCCCCGATGTTCGTGTCCGAGAGGACGACCACGTCCGCGCCGTCGCGGATGGCCGCCTCGGCGTCCGCCCGGACGCGCTCGACGGCGGATTCGAGGTCGCCCGCGACGTCGAACGTCGTGTCGACGACCTCGGTCGAGAGGCCGTTGGTGGAGAGGTTCTTGACCGCGTCGGTCTCGGCATCCGTGAGGACTGGCGAATCGGCCACGAGTTGCCGGGCGTGTTCCGGCGACTCGTCGAGCATGTTGCGCTGGTAGCCCATCCGGGTCTCGAGAGAGGTGACGAGTTCCTCGCGGATGTAGTCGAGCGGCGGATTCGTCACCTGCGCGAACAGTTGCTTGAAGTACGAGAACAGCGGGCGGTTGTAGTCCGAGAGCACCGACAGCGGCGTGTCGTCGCCCATCGAGCCGACGGGGTCTTTGCCCTTCTTCGTCATCGGCTCTATCATGTGCTGGAGTTCGTCGTGGGTGTAGCCGAAGACGGCCTGCGCAGCGCGCAGGTCACCCTGGAAGGGACCGGGTCGCGGGTCGTCGTCGGCCTCGTCTTCGAGCGTCACCTGCTCGTTGGCGACCCACTCGCCGTACTTCTCGTCGGTGAGGTCCTCGAAGACCTCTGCGTCGGGGACGACCCGGCCCTCGTTCGGGTCCGCGAGGAAGAGCTGCCCCGGCTGGAGCCGGCCGCGCTCTTCGATGTCCGCCTCGTCTATCTCCAGTGCACCGGCCTCGCTGGCCATCACGAGACGGTCGTCGCTGGTGATGTCGTACCGGCACGGACGCAGCCCGTTACGGTCGAGTACTGCACCGACGCGTTCGCCGTCAGTCGCCGCGACGAGCGCGGGGCCGTCCCACGGTTCGACGAGGGACGCGTGGAAGTCGTAGAACTCCTTGCGGGCCTCGTCCATGTCGTCGTCGCCGCGCCACGCCTCGGGCACGAGCATCCGGAGCGCGTGCGGCAGATCGCGGGTCTGGGTGAGCAGTTCGAGTGCGTTGTCGACGCTCGCCGTGTCGGACTGGTCGGGGTCCTGGATGATGGGCTTGACCGCGTCGAGGTCGAGGGCGTCGGCGTCGAGGTCCGTCTCGCGCGCCCGCATCCAGTTCACGTTGCCCTGGATGGTGTTGAACTCGCCGTTGTGGATGATGCCGCGGTACGGGTGCGCGAGGTGCCACGCGCCCAGCGTGTTGGTCGAGAATCGCTCGTGAACCATCACGAACGTCGAACCGACGCGCTCGTCGCGGAGGTCGGGGTAGTACGAGGGGACCTGTTCGCCCGTGAGCAGGCCCTTGTAGACGACGGTCTTGCGGTCGAGCGAACAGATGTAAAAGCGGTCGGCGCCGTCGTAGTCGCCGTCGTCGACGGTGGTCTCTATCTGGCGTCGGGCTTCGTACAGTGCTCGGTCGAACGCCTCGACCGGGGTCTCGTCGGGGGAGGCAGGTGCGACGAAGCATTGCCAGACGTCGGGTTCGGAGTCGAGGGCGGTCTGGCCGAGTCCGTCGTTGTCCGTCGGCACGTCACGCCAGTGTTGTACCTCCAGACCGCGGTCACCCAGGCGGGATTCGACCAGCGACTGGAGCGTCTCCCGGGCGTCGTCGTCCTGTGGGAAGAACAGGGACCCGACGGCGTACTCCGCTGGCAGGTCGACCGGGAGTTCGGCCGAGAAGAAGTCGTGTGGCGTCTGGAGCAGGATACCGGCACCGTCTCCGGTGTTCGGCTCTGCGCCCGTCGTCCCGCGGTGTTCGAGGTTCTGTAGAAGCTGGAGTCCGTCGGCGACCACGTCGTGGTCGCTCGCGCCGTCGAGGTTCATGACTACCCCGACACCGCAGTTCGAGCGTTCGTCGGTGGGGTCGGCCAGTCCCTCGGTGGCAGGGGCTGCCCGGTGTGGCTGAGTCATGCGTAGTCCTGCCACGCTCTCGTATAAGAGGCTACTCCTCAATGACTAAGGGTATTATTAACACATACTAATGTATATAAGGAGTATAGTTGAGTGACGTATTGAACCGCAGGAACTCACCGGAGCCGCCCGGTTACACCGGAGAGTTCGATGCGTGCACCGCCCGCCTCACCCGTCGTCACGGTGGCGGTCCAGCCGTGGGCGTCGGCGATACGCTCGACGATGGCGAGTCCGAACCCGGTCCCGCGGGGTGCGGTGGTGTACCCGGTGTCGAACACGGTCTCCTGCTCGTCCGACGGGATGCCCGCTCCATCGTCTTCGACGTAGAAGCCGCCGTCGAGCGTCCCGACCGTGACTCCAGTCGCGCCGTCGGCGTGGGTGGCCGCGTTCGCAAAGAGGTTCTCGAAGAGCCGTTCGAGCCGTGCCTGGTCCGTCTGGACGTCGGTGTCGTCCGGGATATTGAGCGAGAGCGAGAGGTCGCCCGTGTCTGCGGTCTCCCACGCGTCGCGGGCCACCTCGTCGAGGGTGACCGTCGACAACTCGTCGACCGTCCGGCCGTCGCGTGCGAGCGACAACAGCTCGTCGATGAGGCGTTCCATCCGGTCGAGCCCGTTCCGGGCATCGGAGACGTA
This sequence comes from Haloarchaeobius ordinarius, assembly GCF_051801355.1. Taxonomy (GTDB): domain Archaea; phylum Halobacteriota; class Halobacteria; order Halobacteriales; family Natrialbaceae; genus Haloarchaeobius. The sequence continues at coordinate 2,005,983 of NZ_CP196560.1, forward strand.
CCGCGCGTCGTCAGTGTCCTCAATGAGGTCGAGGAACCCGCGGACCGCAGACAGTGGGCTCTTGAGGTCGTGGGCGACCACCGACGCGAACTCGTCGAGGCGTTCCCGCTCGGTCGCGAGTTGCTGGCGCTTCTCCGCCCGGTCGAGTACCGCGGTCGTGTTCCCCGCCAGAATCTCCGCGAGGGCGACCTCCCGCTCGGTGAACGGACCGTCGGTCTTCCCGACGCTGAGAAGCCCGTGTTCGCCGAGCGGGACGTACATCGTCTGGACGAACGAGTCGCGCTCGTAGGGGTCGTCTTCCGGAACGTCCACGACGACGGTCTTCCCCTCGCAGAATGCCCGGCCGTGCGGCGAGTCGGCCACGTCGTATGGCGGGCGCGACTCGATACCGCCGACCCGGCCGCCCAAGGCGACGTGGCGCAGCGTCTCAGTCTCCGGGTCGTACTGGCGGACGCCCGACCCGGGGAACCCGAGCACGTCGTTGGCCGCCTCACCGGCGACGGTCAGGATGGCCTCGTGGCCGTCGGCCTGGAGCAGTCGCCGGGTCGCCGCGTGGAGTTCGTCGAGCGATTCGTCTTCGGTGTCGAGTGCGTCCCCCCGCACCGCCGTCGCCGGTTCGTTGCTGTCACTCATCGTTCCGTCGGGTCCCCACCGCGGACCCGGTCGCCAGACACTGGGAACTACTCGTACTTTGCTCTTGTTACCCGCCGCTCGAGTTATAAAAGAAACAGGAACCGTGGTTTCAGTACGACTTCGCGAAGTAGGCGATCTCCGTGGCCTCGTCGCCGCACATGGTACACTCGTCGGCCTCGGGCGCTTTGTCCTCGTCCATCGGGAGCATCACGATTTCGGCGTGGACCTTCTCCTTGACGGCCTGCTCACAGGCCTCGTCGCCACACCACGGCGTCTTCACGTAGCCGCCGTGCTGGCCGATGGTGCCGAGAATCTCGTTGACCTCGTCGACCTCGCGGATGTTCTCCTCGAGGTTCTCCTCGGCCGCCTCGTAGAGCTTGTCGAACACCGAATCGAGGTGATCCTGCGTCGCCTCGACGATGTCGGCACGGTCCTCTGTGACCTCCTCGCCGTCGGGACGATGGACCACGGTGACCTCCTCGTCTTCGACCTCGTAGCCGCCGATTTCGAAGCGGACCGGGACGCCCTTGAGTTCCCACTCGTTGAACTTGAAGCCGGGGTTGCGCTCGTCGCGGTCGTCGAGGTGGACACGCACGCCGTCCTCCTGCAGTTCCGCGGCGATCTCGCTCGAGTACTGGAGGACCTCCTCTTTGTTGTCCTCGTTGTAGATGGGGACGATGACGACCTGCTCGGGCGCGAGTGCCGGGGGCAGCACGAGTCCCTGGTCGTCCGAGTGCGTCATGATGAGCGCGCCGAGTGCGCGCCACGAGAGCCCCCACGAAGTCGTCCACGCGGTCTGCTCCTCCTCGTCCTCGTCGGTGAACGTCAGGTCGTACGCCTCCGCGAACGACTGGCCGAGGTGGTGTGAGGTACCGCCCTGGACCGACTTGCCGTCGGGCATCAGTGCCTCGACACAGGTCGTCATCTTCGCGCCGGGGAACTTGTCGTGGTCGGGCTTGCGGCCGCGCAGCACCGGGATGGCGAGCACGTCCTCGTACAGTTGCTCGTACTGGCCGAGACGCATCATGACCTCGTCCATGGCGTCCTCCTCGGTGGCGTGGGCGGTGTGGCCCTCCTGCCAGAGGAACTCCTTGGTGCGGAAGAACGGCTTGGTCTCCGTCGCCTCCCACCGGATGACGCTGCACCACTGGTTGAGCTGCATGGGCAGGTCGCGGTAGCTGCGAATCCAGTCGCTCATGAAGGGCGTGATGATGGACTCGCTGGTCGGGCGGACCGCGAGACGCTCCTCGAGCTCCTCGTGCCCGCCGTGGGTGACCCAGGCGACCTCGGGGTCGAAGCCTTCGACGATGTCTTTCTCCTGTTCGAGGTAGCTCTCGGGGATGAGAACGGGGAAGTAGCTGTTCTGGACGCCGGTCTCCTTGAACCACCCATCGAGATGGTTCTGGAGTCGCTCCCAGAGTTCGTAGCCGCGGGGTCGCGTGACGATGAACCCACCCATGGGGGCGTAGTCCGCGAGTTTCGCCTTCTGGACGAGTTCGGCGTACCACTCGCCTGTGTTGTACTCCTTGCTCTTGGTCATCCCAAGTTCCTGCTCTCCGCTCATTGTATCAGAGAACTCTCGTCGGTCTCTTAAACCCCTTGAAGGTGTGCCAGCGACTCCCGAGACCTCCCGCAGCACCGCGAGCTGACAGTTTCAGGCAATTCTTGACAGCACGTTTATCTTTGCTGGTGACCTCTCTACAGGACATGATATCGGGGAAACTGGTTCTGGGGGCTGGACGATGACGAAGATGGTGAAAGGCGAGTGGCGCGTGCTCGGCTTCCGCGCCGACGAGGAGCGGGTGCTCTTGCATCCACTGTTCGAGGTCGACCTCCCCACAGCGGGGCGAATCGGTGCGGCGATTCCCGTCGGGACCGCGAACTACGGCGGCAAGCTACAGGAACTGGTCGACGCGCTCGAACCGGGGAACCGGGTCTTCGCGGGCGTCTACCCCGGAAAGAAGGGCACATCAGAATCTCCGGGACAGTCGAGCACCCCTGGCCGGTTCGCCGAACTGGAACTTCTCGACGACCAGCGCCTGCTCCTCGGCTTCGAGAGCGACACCACGCCCCGGTTCGTCCACGAGGTCTGGCTGGAGGCGGTCGCCGGTGCCGACGGGTCGGAGCTCATCGCCGCGACCCGGACGCTCGACGTTCCGGGGACGGTGGCGGAGGTGTACGTCGCGTCCGCGACGCGGGACACGCCGAACGACCTCTGGTGGACGTTCGTCGGCGGTGGTGGCGACGACGCCTTCTTCGACTCCTTCGAGGGGTTCGATGGGACGCCCGCCGAGTTCGTCGGCGCAAACCCCGAATCGACCCCGTACTTCTGGGTCGTGAAGTTCGGAGAGCGTGACACAGACGTGGCGAAGGACCTCGCCAGTCAGACGGGTATCGCGCCCGTGGAGGGCGTAGACGTGACGGGATTCCTCGCGGAGAACGGACTCTCGGGGACGGCCCGCTCGAAGTAACGGCGTCGGCTTCGTCCGCGGATTTTCAGACCCAGTCAGGCGCTTCCGACGGGGCCGGGAGTGACTTGCCCACGCTGAGGTCGTAGTCGAGCAGTTCGTCACCGTCCTCGTCGAAGTCGAACCGGCCGTGGACCGGCTCGCCGTCGAGCAGGTGGGGCAGCCAGTACCGGTCGTCTTCCCACATCTCCTCGTACGGGACCTCGTCCATCGCGAACCACTCGGGGTCGGCCTCGGGGGTCTCCGTCGGGGTCCCCGAGAACGACTCCGACCGGTAGCAGTGACAGCGAAACAGCGGGTCCTCGCCGAAGTAGAACGAGATGTCACCGAGTCTGGTGAGGTCGGTCACGTCGAGGCGCACCTCCTCGCGGACCTCACGAACCACGGCTTCCCGCGGCGTCTCGCCGGGTTCGACCTTTCCGCCGGGGCCGTTGTACAACCCAGCTCCGATGCCGCGTTTCTTCTCGATGAGCAACACCTCCTCGCCGTCGCAGATGAAACACAGCGTCGCCTCGTCCATGGTCGCAGTCGGGGCTTCGGGCGAATTAGTTCTGCCGACGTCTGTCCAGCAACCAGACCGTCCCGGCGACCGGGATGGCCACCAGCGACGGCCATCGGCTCGAACTCAGGTACACGTCGACGGAGGGGAGTTGCGCCCAGGTCAGCGGGTAGAGGTACGGCGGGGCGACACCGCCGGCACGGATGACGAAGTAGTCCATGCCGACGTGGACACCGACCGCACCGAGCAGGACTGCGAGCACGACCCGGCGCTCTCGCTTCGGAACGAGCAACGAACCAGCGAGCGAGAAACAGGCGGCCGCACCGACGGTCTGGAGCGCGTACCACGACCCCGTGACGCCCGCGACAGTGAACCGGGTGTCTCCGGTCAGCATGTACACCTTCGCGGCGTCCGGGACCACCGCGCCGACCATCGCCATCGGGACGTGGTGCGGTTCGAGCCAGTCGATGGACCACGAAGCGACCGTCGCGAGGACGTACACCGCGAGGACGTGCGTCAGCAGGTCACTCACGGTCGTCACCTCGTGGGACGAATCGGAGGGTCCCGAGGTCGGGTCGCCAGCGGCTGAACGTCACGCCGAGGGTCAGCACGACCGAGAGCCCGGAGACGACGAGCATGTAGGTGTGGTTCTCGCGGTGGGAGACGACCAGTCGGTCGGGGTCGATGCGCTGGTCGGCACGGACGACACCGTACACCTGCACCTCGTCGCCCACGTCGATGCCGGGGCGAGTGTCGGTGACGACGACCCGGTCCCCGGTCGGGCCGAACTCCCCGACGAAGGCGGTCTCGTTGACGGCGACGACGCGCGTCCAGAGGAACACCTCCTCGCTGTGGTACCGCTCGAAAGACCGGTCGAGTTCCTCGTCCGTCGGGTACTGCGACTGTGCCTGCTCTTTGGCCGCGTAGTCCACCGACAGCACGCCGATCGTGCCGAGCAGCACCACGACGAGCAAGAGCCGCACGACCGGCCGTCCGTCCATGTCCTGCGGTGTGTGGGCGGTCGGCTAACCGCTTGTGGTTCCGGTCACGACGACTTCAGGTCGTGGGCTCTGCCAGCCGGTCTTCGAGTTCCTCGCGCAGGATGGTCCGGTGACAGCGTTTCTTCTCGGTGTTCTCGAAACAGACGAGGACGATGGACTCGCCATCGCGAACGCGCCCGAGAAGGTCGTCGACTGCCTCGACCGCCGCGGCCGACTCGCGCAGGTGTGCCCGGTACCGGTCCGCGAAATCCACGGCGTCCCACGCCGCGTTGTGTGCGCCTTCGTCACAGATGCCCCGCATCTTCAGGGCCTCCTGCTCGTCTTTCACCGCGTCGAGCAGGGTTTCTGGCGGGCCGAGCTCGGGCACGTTCTCGTCGACTGCGCCGGCGAACCAGCGGGTCGGCCGCCGGACGACGCCCACGAGCGTCTCGTCGGGCCGGGGCTCGAACAGGTCGTGCTGGAGCGCGGCGAGGTAGGTGTCGCGGACGCGGGCCGGGTCATCGTCGGCACCGTCACCCGTCACGGCTCTTCCTCCTCCCCCGGCAGCACCGAGAACGGGCTCTCGCGTTCGGTCCAGTCCCAGCCCGGGATGACCTCCTGGAAGCCGGCGGCGAGGGCGGCGTCGAGGTCGTCCGCGCCGGCCGTGTCCCCGGCCTCGCTGTGTGTCACGATGTCCGCGTAGTGGAACGTCGCCTCCCCGAGCATGCGCAGGGGTTGTTTCCCCGCGATGGTCGCCGCGAGTTCGCGGCCGAGCACTTCGTCGACGACGAACCCTGGATAATCGCCCTCGACGTCGAGGTCGCGCAGGATGGCGACCATCGCCGCGACGTTCACCGCACGGTCCCCGTCGGCGAACAGGTCGTCGACGGCCGCGAGGTACTGTGCCTCCGAGATGGGGTCGACTGTGGTGTCGAACTGGTCGGCTAGCCGTTCGCGGATGTCGTTGACGAGTGGCACGACGACGGTCGACCGTTCTCTGACCCACGTTCGCTCCTGTGCGACTCGGTCCGGTGTGACCTGCATATCCCGGTGTTCGGGAGTGAGACCCCTGAGTATTGCGAAGGCTTTTATAACTCCAATGGCATACCGTCGAACAAGCGGGTTCTCCCTGGGTCCTCCCGCACAGACCGCTGTCTGGGACGGGCTCCAACCGCAGGTACCACCGACACATGTACCCGGCCGATACTACAGACTTCCAGCGATTCCAGTGTGACCGCCGACACGGTACGCAGCCACGCGACTCGCGGTCGCATGCCCGCCGTTCGGCGGGCGCACAGCCGGGCGTCCCTGCGACCGGAATCCAAGGACCCGTCCGCAACCGCGGTGGACGACGCCGCCCGCATTCGGACATCACCGCACTACCTTTTCCCGAGATATGAGTTCCGTAGACCAACAACTCGAAGAACTACGAGCAGAGATCACGAGCGAAATCCCGAACGACATCTCCGTCTCCGCGGTCAAATACGAAGGCCCGGAGCTGGTGGTGTACACGCGCGACCCGAAGAAATTCGCCCAGCAGGGCGACCTCATCCGGAAACTCGCGTCGAAACTGCGAAAGCGCATCACGGTCAGACCCGACCCCGACGTCCTCTCGCCCCCCGAGTCCGCGCGCGAGCAGGTCATGGAGGTCATCCCCGAGGAGGCGGGCGTCACCGACCTCGACTTCCACGCCGACACCGGCGAGGTCGTCATCGAGGCACAGAAGCCCGGCATGGTCATCGGCCGACACGGCTCCACGCTCCGTGAGATAACCCAGAAGGTCGGCTGGACCCCCGAGGTCGTCCGTACGCCGCCCATCCAGTCCTCGACCGTCTCGAACGTCCGGAACTTCCTCAAGCAGGAACGTGAGGACCGCCGCGACATCCTCGAACGCGTCGGTCGCCAGATTCACAGAGACGAGATGTCGAACGACGAGTGGGTCCGCATCACGACGCTCGGGTGCTGTCGTGAGGTCGGTCGCGCCTCGTTCATCCTCTCGACGCCCGAGACCCGCATCCTCATCGACTGCGGTGACAAGCCCGGTGCCGAAGACGAGGTGCCCTATCTCCACGTTCCGGAGGCGACCCCGCTGAACAGCATCGACGCGGTCGTCCTCACCCACGCTCACCTCGACCACTCCGCGCTCGTTCCCCTCCTCTACAAGTACGGGTACGACGGCCCCATCTACACGACCGAACCCTCCCGTGACCTGATGGGCCTGCTCACGCTCGACTACCTCGACGTGGCCGCCAAGGAAGGGCGCACCCCGCCGTACGAGTCCGAGATGGTCCGCGAGGCGATCAAGCACACCATCCCGCTCGAATACGGCGACGTGACCGACATCGCCCCCGACGTGAAGCTCACGTTCCACAACGCGGGCCACATCCTCGGCTCTGCGGTGTCACACTTCCACATCGGCGACGGCCTCTACAACGTCGCGTTCTCCGGCGACATCCACTACAAGGACACCCGCCTGTTCAACGGTGCGGTGAACGACTTCCCGCGGGTGGAGACACTCGTCATGGAGTCGACCTACGGTGGTCGGAACGACTACCAGACCGACCAGGAGGATTCCGAGCAGAAACTCATCGACGTCATCAACAAGACCCACGACAAGGGTGGGAAGGTCCTCATCCCGGCGTTCGCGGTCGGTCGGTCACAGGAGATCATGCTCGTGCTCGAACGGGCGATGCGCAACGGCGACATCCCCAAGATGCCCGTCCACCTCGACGGGATGATCTGGGAGGCGACGGCGATCCACACGACCTACCCCGAGTACCTGCGCGACGACCTCCGCGACCGTATCTTCCACGAGGACGAGAATCCCTTCCTCGCCGAGGAGTTCAACCACATCGACGGCGGCGAAGAGGAGCGACAGGACGTCGCCGACGGCGGCCCCTGCATCATCCTCTCCACCTCAGGCATGGTCACCGGCGGGCCCATCATGTCCTGGCTCCGCCACGTCGGTAGCGACGAGAAGTCCCGCCTCGTCTTCGTCGGCTACCAGGCCCAGGGGACGCTCGGTCGCCGCATCCAGAACGGCTGGGACGAGATTCCGGTCAACGGTCGCAACGGCGGCGGCCGCTCGGACACGATGAAGATGAAGATGGACGTCGAGACCGTCGACGGCTTCTCCGGTCACGCGGACCGACAGGGCCTGATGGACTTCGTCCGCACGATGAACCCGCGTCCGGAGAAGGTACTCTGTGTGCACGGTGACGAGTCCTCGGTGCAGGACCTCTCCTCGGCGCTGTACCACGAGTTCAACATGCGGACGTTCGCGCCGAAGAACCTCGAGACGTTCCGGTTCAAGTAGCGCCGTCGATTCGTTTCTGTTCCGCCGTGGGTTCGTCTCTGTTCCGCCGTCGATTCGTCTCTATTCTCCCCTTGCCCGTCAGAGCAACAGCGAGATGATGGCGAGGATGAGGAAGATTCCGACCAGTATCTTCGCGATTTCCATCGAGATGCCGGCGACACCACGCATCCCGGCGACGCCTGCGACGAGGGCCACGACGAAGAACACGAGGCCGTAGTAGAGGAAGTCTCCCGACAGCAACAGCGGGAGCAGGTCTCCCAGGCTCGCGAGTGTGGTCATCGGCGCTGTCATGGTACTCCATCCGCGGTACCGCGGTCGGTGGGCTGGCGAATCATTGTCGCGTCTCGACATCGACACTCGAACCCATTCAATCGGACACGTACATGCATTGGATGTGTGGTCCTCGCCGGGCGAACTGACTCCCTGAAGACATTTACCGCCGGTCCGCCGAGTATCGGCTATGACACTGCCCTCCAGACGTGGTGTCCTCGCCGCCACGGCAGCGGCTCTCGGGACGGTTGCGGGATGTCTCAGCGACGACGAACCGGCGGACACGTCGACGGACGCACCTCCACGGACGGACACAGACGAGACATCGACTACCGACGAGACTGGCACGGTGACGTTCCGCACCCCCGACGGGGGCCTCGTCCCGGATGCACAGATTACGGTCCTGCCACCGGCACTGGGGGACATGCTCCGTCGCGCCGCGCGGACCGGAGCGACGGTTCGCGGATACGACGACCGGTTCGTCACGCCACCGCCGAACCCCTTCCTGCGCGGGACAGAGACGCTCGCACTCGACGTCCCGGACGACGAAGCCCTCTCGGGAGTGTACACGTTCGAGGTCGCTTCCGGCCCCCGGTACGAGATGCGCGCCGGTGTCGCTGGCGTAGAGACGGTTCCTGCCGAGGAGACAGCCACGCCTGTCGCTGACCTCGGACCCGCCCGTCGACAGTTCGTCGAGCAGGCGGTCGCCGGACAGCAACCGTCGGTGTATCCCGAGACGGAACTCGGCACGTGGTTCCGTGAGTCGTTCGTCAGGGGGTACTTCCGGGTGGACGGACGCACCTACCGCGGTCGCGAGATACAGCAGACTGACGCGGGGTTCTTCAGTGAGACCATCTGGTACGTGTTCGAACCCAGTGACGGGTCGGCCGACGAGCCGCCGTCGACCCTCTCGCTCCCGGACCTTCCGCCGTCGCTGCTGGCGCGGCTGGAATCGCTCCTTCCGCCAGAGTCCGGTGGGCCGACGACAGTCGAGGACCCGTCCGACGCCATGGCTGCACTCGCCAGCGAGACGACCTTCGTCGCAACGCATACCGGAATCTTCCGGATCACGCTGGACTGAAGGGTGACGCTGGACTGAGTGGCACAGCAACCCGCGAGAGTGACGGTGACCGGCGGTTCGAATACACCGCTGCCACGGTTCAAATACGAGACCGCCACAAGGGCCGCCGTGCTGTAACCGACGCCGCACGGTGGCCACGGGTGCGCGACGCTCCCCCGTGTCGGTCGAGCAGTCGAGCGTCGCCTGTTCGCCATCGCCGAGTGACAACCCTTTTCCTCGCAGGGTTGGTCCGACAGACCATGCTCAACTCTCCCGTCTCGTGGGCACTCCTGGCCATGCTCGCGTGGGGGCTCTGGGCCGTCGTCGCCGACCTCGCGACCCGCAGCGTCTCGCCGACGGTGGCGATGGTCGTCTCGTACTTCGTCGGCTCCGCACTCGCGTTCGGCTACGTTCTCACCCGGCCCGAGACGGTCGAGTACACCCGTGACGGACTCGTGATCGCCGGGGCTGCCGGCGTGTTCGCCGGGCTCGGCGCGGTCGCGTTCTACGCCGGGCTCGCCCGCGGTTCGACCAGCGTGGTCACCACCGTCTCTGCGCTCTACTTCGTCGTAGCGGCCGCCATCGGCATCGCGGTGCTCGACGAACCGCTGACGCTCGAACGCGTCGCAGGCATCGGGTTCGCGGTCGTCGCGGTCGTCCTGCTGGCGCGGTAAGAAACTGTCACGCGCCAACCTTCTTGTCGGTCCCCTGCGCACCGGGGAGCATGCGCCTCGCGCTCATCGCTCACGACGAGAAGAAGCCAGACCTCATCGACTTCGCGCGCAGCCGGAGTGACGACCTCGCCCGGTTCGACCTGATGGCCACTGGAACCACCGGGAAGCGACTCATGGAGGCGACCGGCCTCGACATCGAGCGCAAGCAGTCGGGGCCCATCGGCGGCGACCTGCAAATCGGGGCCGAGATTGCGGACGACAACTGTGCCGGTGTCATCTTCCTCCGTGACCCACTCACGGCACAACCTCACGAACCCGACGTCGCGGCTCTGCTGCGAATCTGTGACGTACACGAGGTCCCGCTGGCGACGAACCTGGCGAGTGCCGACGCCGTGCTCGACGAGCTGGTCGAGCGGCTGGAATCGCAGGCGGAGTAGCTACCCTCACTCAGGTGCGTCGGCGGGGTCGACGACCTCGCCCGTCTCCGGGTAGACACCCACCTGATCGCAGATATCTCCCATCGGGCAGGCCTCCGGGTCGTCCAGACAGGCCGGCTTGCGGGCGGTGCAGTACTCTCGTCCAAATTGAATCATCGCGGTGTGTCCGAAGCCGCACTTTTCCGCGGGCACGTCGCGTTCGAGGTACTCCCGGACTACCTCGTGGTCGGCGTCGGTCGGTGCGAGGCCCATCCGACGTGCGATGCGGTGGACGTGCGTGTCGACCGGGAAGACACCACCACGACCGCCGGCGAAGAGGAGGACACAGTCGGCGGTCTTCGGGCCGACACCCTTCACGCCGAGCAGCGTCTCTCTGACGGCCTCGGGGTCGCCGTCCCGGACGTACTCGTCGAAGGTAGCCGTCGAGCCGAACTCGTCGAGGACCCACTCGGCGGCACGCTGGATGACCTCGGACTTCTGGTTGTAGAGACCGGCCGAGGAGATGGTCTCGGCGAGGTCGTCACGAGACACCCCGACCAGCGTCTCTGCGAGTTCGTCTTCCGGGCCGTACCGGGCCATCAACTGGTCGTGTGCGGGCTGGCTCGCCTTGTCGCTCGTGTTCTGGCTCAGGATAGTCCGGACGAGGCACTCGAAGGCGTCCTGCCCCCCGTACGCCTTCTGCCAGTACATGTCACCCAGTCTGTCCACGACCTCCTCGGCGCGGGTCGCGGCCGTTCCTGGCTGGAATTCGGCCGCGACGCCGCCGCCACCGGGGCCGCCGGAGATGTTCTCGGCGGGTTCGTCGTCGGGCATGGGGGTCGGTTGGGGCGGGAGCGTAAAAACCGCCGTGCTCTGTGCGGGAGAGAGAGGACTCAGGCGTCGACTTCGAGCGTCACCGTCGCCTCGGCTCCCTCGGCGAGCACGGCGACCAGGTCGCGGTCGAAGCCCTCGGCGGCGAAGGGGGCGGCGAGCATGATGGTGCGGTCGTCGACGTAGTCGGAGGTACGCCCGACCATGCTCCGGTCGTTCGTGAACTCGAGTGAAGGGTGGCCGAGGCCGGTCACGGAGTCCGAGTAGCCGCCGGCTTCGATAGTGAACGTGATGCGTGCGCCCTGTGTCTGGCACGAATCGACGAATTCGGGGTCGAAGTCGGCGGGTGTACGGTCGGCGTCGATGGCGAGGATGCAGTCGCCAGCGGGGGTGAGGAAGTCGTCGGTGGTGACTTCGAACGTGCTCGTGTGCTCGGCGGAGACGTTCTCGTGGCCGCGGGCGTGGATTACTTCTTTCATGCCCCGGCGTATCCGACCGACGGTCTTAGTCCTCGCGAACGACCGTGACGGTCACCGCGCCGCAGGCGCACTCGTAGGCACGCCGGACCCCGCCGTCGGTCCGCATGGTGAGCATCAGGCGGTCCGCGTCGAGTGTCGCGTCACAGCCCTCGCAGGTGCCGGTCAGGTGTTCGAGCATGGTAGGGGACACGACCCGACCTCATGTCAAGGTCAGCCAACCGCGCAGTGAAAGTGAAAGTAGTCACAAGAACTATCGTGATAGCGGTAGGTCTGTCTGTTCATATGACGAGCCAGTGGGAGGGCGGTACGGGGGTCGAGGTGCACGAAGACCAGCCACCGACGGTCGACTCGTGGCAGCCAGTGACCGTCCCGGGTCGGCCGACCACTTTCACCGGCGAGGACACCGTCGCCTATCGACTCCGCTTCGGTGATCCACGGTCGGCGAGGGACCAGCGGACACTCTTCGACTTCCGCGGCGTGTACGGTCGCGCCCGGTTCTGGCTCAACGGCAATCTCCTCGGCGAACACGACACGTACTTCGAGCCTGCCCGATTCGAGTTCGAGCCCGCGCCAGAGAACGAACTCGTCGTGGAGTGCCATCGTCCGGCGGACGGGTTCGGTGGTGTCTACGAGAGCGACCTGGTGCCGGAATCGGTCGCCGTACCGGGTATCTGGTGGGGAGCACACCTTCGGCTGCGACCCCCGGCGTTCGTCACCGACCTCAAAGTCAGCCCGCGGTTGACCGACGACGGTGCGGTCATCGACACCGCCGTCTGCGTCGACGCCGCCGAACCGGTCGACGAACCGGTGACGCTGACACTCCGCCCGGAGGGATTCCGAGGCGGTGGCGCGATGGAGCGGGTTCACGTCGATGCGGACGCAGACGAACGACTGACCGTCACCCGGACGCTGGAACTCCGGGACCCGTCGTACTGGTGGCCACGTGGGTACGGCGACCAGCACCGGTACACGGTCCGGGCGAAGTTCCGCGACCACGAACGGAGCCGGACGACGGGTGTCTGTCCCGTCAGGTACGAGGGTGGACTCTGGGCGAACGGCGAACGCGTTCAGGCGAGAGGCGTGAATCTGTTGCCGAGTTCGTCTCCCGTCGCCGACATCGAACGCGCCGCGGCGGCTGGATGCAACTTCCTCCGGGCGCACGCCCACGTGCTGCCCCAGTCGTTCTACGACGCGGCCGACGAGGCGGGGATACTGGTCTGGCAAGACCTCCCGCTCACCGGGCCGGGAGCGGTCGACACGACCCGTGGGCAGACGCTCGCGCGAACGCTGGTCGCCGAGTATGACCACCATCCATCGGTCGCCCTGTTCGGCGTTCACGACGACCCCGTCGACCCGTTTCCGGAGCGACTGGGGAGTGGTCGGCTCGCGCGGCTCAAGTTCCGTCGCCGGGTGAGTGGCACGTCGTTCGACCGGACGACCGCGGACACCATCGCCAGCGCGTTCCCCGACGACGCGACGGTGTTCCCCGTCTGCGGCCCGCCCGGAACGTCGCCCGACGCTGCACACCTCTATCCCGGCTGGGACTACGGCGACCCGGACACCGTCGAGTGGCTCCTCTCGACGTATCCCGAGTTCGGGCGCGTCGTTACGGAGTTCGGCGCTGGGTCGCTCACGGAGCGAGGGGCGTTCCCCGTCGGCCTCGACCGTGAGCGACACGACGCGGTCGTCGGTGACGACGGTGCAGGGGCCTCGCAGACCGCGCAGGCGCGAATCGTCAAGCGCGTCGCCGAGGCGCTCCGCCTCAACGGAGTGGACGTCCTCGCGGCGTTCTGCCTGCGTGACGTCGACGCTGGCGGCGGGATGGGACTTCTGGGCGTCGACGGGACCGAGAAACCAGCCTACGCTGCCCTCGCGGATTCGTTCCAGCCGTTCGTCGCACTTCTGGAAGGTGCACCGACCGGCTCGGTCGAGGTCACCGTGGTCAACGACTCACCCGCCCGACTCGACGGGACGTTCTCGTGGGCGGCAGGGGACGCTGGCGAGTCGGTTCCGGTCGTCGTCCCGCCGAGCGCGAGCGAACCGGTCGGGACGGTCTCGGTGCCGGCCGACGCGGACAGCCTCGAACTCGTCGTCGACGCGGGCGACCGACGGAGTGTCAACGAGTACTCTTTATAAGTGGCTCCGACCTGTGTGGTATCACTTTACACACCCTGTGTCGTCGCAGTCTATCGATTCCGGGGATCTGGGTAATCGGTACATTTAAATTACTTGCCGTGGTACTAACTGGTACCAGAACGCCGCCGGTGTTCCGGTAGCATCGTTAGCCGACCAGAATGACACGGAATCTTGTCCCCGAGAGGTCGCAGGCCGCCAGCGATTGCTACCGTTCCGGTGCGGGACGGAATCGAGGTATGACTAAACAATGGCTGATTCGATAGACACATCCAAGAACGTAGAACTCACAGAAGACGACCTTGCGAACAAATCCAAAGGTCAACTTATCAAACTCGCAGGACAGCTGCGAGACCGTCGTAACGACCTCAACCAGATGGCTTCTGAGCGGGCTTCCAGCCGTGACGACCTGAACGCGAAGACTCGCGAGAAGGTCGACGAGGCACAGAGTCACCGCGAGAAGCGCGACGAGCTCAACGAGCTGGTCCAGGAGCACAAGCAGAAGCGTAACGACCTCAACGCCGACGCGAACGAGCTCTTCGACAAGGTCGAGGAGATGAAGTCCGACCTCGAACTCGACGACGGCAAGGACCTCGAAGAGCTCGAGTCCGAGATCGAAGACCTGGAGTTCAAGCAGCAGACCGAGGTTCTCTCCTCCGAGGAAGAGAAAGAACTCATCGAGAAGATCGAGAGCAAGCGCGAGGAGTACCAGAGCCGCAAGGAGAAGATGGGTCAGAACGACGACCTCGACGAGCTCGTCGAGGAGGCAGAGGAGGTCCGTTCTGAAGCATCCAAGCACCACCAGAAGGTCACGGAGCTCGCCGACAAGGCACAGGAGCACCACAACCAGATGATCGAGGCCTACCGCGAGGCCGACGACATCCGTGACGAGGCCGACGAGATGCACGAGAAGTTCGTCGAGGCCCAGGAAGCGGCCGACCGCCACCACGAGGACTTCGTCCGCGTCCAGAAGCGCCTCCGCGAGCTGGACAAGAAGGAGGAAGAGGCCAAGCAGTCCAAGCGCGACCAGAAGCGCGAGGAAGTCGAGGCCGAGGCCGAGGAGATCTACCAGAAGTTCAAGGAAGGCGAGACCCTCGACACCGAGGACCTGATGAAGCTGCAGAAAGCCGGCCGTCTCTAGGCGCCCGACTCGGGGACTTTCTCTGTTTGCGGTCCCAGCGTGTCGCCCGATGACCGTACTTTTCTCGCGACCGTGACCGGCAGGGCTGTCGGTCACGGCAGTTTTTTATTCTCTCTCGTGTTCGCTACCGATAGTGGCTACGCTGGTCGTGTGCGTCGACCGTACCGACGACATCGGACGGAAGACGGGCCTCGAGACACCCGTCGTCGGCTGGGAAGCCGTTCGGTCACTCGTGACCGACGTGGGTCTGGCCGACCCGGAGGATTCCAACGTGAACTGTCTGTTGGAGACCCTGCGGGTCGCGCGTGACCTGCGCGACGAGAACGAAGAGACCGTCGTCGCGGTCGTCTCCGGTGCGAGCGAGAACGTCGTGGGGGCCGACCGGTCGGTCGCGCACCAGCTCGACGAGCTCATGGACCGGTACGACCTCGACTCGGCAGTCGTCGTCATCGACAGCGCACAGGACGAACGCCTCGTGCCGGTCGTCGAGTCCCGACTCCGCGTCGATTCCGTCGACCGCGTCGTCGTCAGGCAGGCGCGCGACATCGAGTCGACGTACTACCTGCTGAAGCAGTTCCTCGCCGACGAGGAACTCCGCCAGACCGTGCTGGTCCCGCTTGGGGTCGCACTCGTCGCGTTCCCGGCGCTGGCGCTCACGGCTGGCCCGGCGGTCGGTGCGGCGACCATCACCGCCATCGTCGGCCTGTTCCTCCTGTACAAGGGCTTCGCGGTAGACGAACTGGCCAGGGACGGTGCGACCCAGGTCCAGACGGCGCTCTACTCGGGGAACGTCTCCGTCGTGACCTACGTCGTCGCGGCGGGGTTGACGATGGTCGGGATGTTCGTCGGGGCCCTGGAGGTCTCGCGGATGAGCGGCGTCGAGGGCGTCGTGTTACCGTCGATGATGTTCGTCTTCCACGCGGTCCCGTGGCTGGCGATGGCGGGTGCGACCGCGAGCATCGGGCGCGTGCTGGACGAGGCCATCGACTCGGAGGCCGTCCCGAACGCCATGTTGAACATGCCGTTCATCCTCGTCGCCGTCTCGCTGGTGATTCGCGGGTTCTCGGCGTACTTCCTCGAACGGAGCGCACTCATCGACTCCCTCCGGATTCCCCGGGTGACCGTCGGCCAGAGCGAGTTCGGTGCGTTCGATTTACTGCCGGGCGAGCGCCTCGCCGGCTTCGTCGTCGTCGCAGTCCTGCTCGCCCTCGTCGGGGTGCGCATCGCCGCGGCACTGTCGGGGACGGGTATCGAGGAGGCCGAACTCGAACAGGGGTCCTGAACTCGACCGCAGAGACCGGTAGCGCTCGCGGTCCGTCACACGTTTACACTCGCAGACCGGTTCCTCTTCTATGACAGCCGACGGTTCGTGGGTGAGCCTCTTCTCCGGCGGGAAGGACTCCTCGTGGGCGCTCTACCGGGCGCTCGAAGAGGGGCTGCCTGTCTCGCACATGCTGACGGTCCACCCCGAGGGCGAGTCGTACATGTACCACGTCCCGGCGACGGACCTCACGTCGCTGGCGGCCGAGAGCATCGGCCTGCAGCACGTAAACGTCACACCCGAGGACTTCGACGCGATGACCGCGACGGACTCGGATGCGCAGGGCGATGCGGAACTGGAGCCGCTGGAGGCCGCACTGGCCGACCTCAGCGACGACCTGGAGGGGGGCCTCGCGGGCGTGACCGCGGGTGCCATCGAGAGCGAGTACCAGACCTCGCGCATCCAGGCGATGGCCGACCGCCTCGGCTGTGACGTGTTCGCACCGCTCTGGCAGCGCGACCCCGCGGAACTGGCGCGCGAGATGCTCGACGCTGGCTTCGAGATAACCATCCTGCAGGTCGCCGCACACGGCCTCGACGAGTCCTGGCTCGGGCGTCCCCTCGACGCCGACGCCTTCGCGGAACTGGAAGCGCTCAACGAGGAGTACGGCGTTCACGTCCTCGGAGAGGGTGGTGAATTCGAGACGTTCGTCACCGACGGGCCGCACATGGACCGACCCATCGAACTCGAGTACGAGACGGTGTGGGAGGGAACGCGAGGGCACATCGAGATTACGGACGCGCGACTCGGGTAGGGTCGGGCTGGAACCGCCCGACATGGACTCCTTGTGAGTCAGTATCAGTACACTGATTAGCACACGCGCCGTCCTGTTACCTGACCGTTCTTCCGACACGTCGCTGCAGATTGCCCAACATTTACTATGTTGCGAGTAAATCACTGCGTATGGGAATCGATTACTCGGACCTTCACGATCCGAACGCGGAGTACACGATGCGTGAGCTCTCGGGCGAGACGATGGGCGTCACGCGCGAGCGCGGCGGCGGCCGAGACGTCCAGATTACCGACGTCCAGACCACGATGATAGACGGGAACTTCCCGTGGACACTGGTGCGCGTCTACACCGACGCGGGCGTCGTCGGCACCGGTGAGGCCTACTGGGGGGCCGGCGTCCCGGAACTCATCGAGCGCATGAAGCCGATGGTCGTCGGCGAGAACCCGCTCGACATCGACCGCCTCTACGAACACCTCATCCAGAAGATGTCCGGCGAGGGCTCCGTCGAGGGCGTCACCGTCACGGCCATCTCCGGCATCGAGATCGCCCTGCACGACCTCGCCGGCAAGATTCTGGACATCCCAGCGTACCAGCTGCTCGGCGGCAAGTACCGCGACGAGATGCGCGTCTACTGTGACTGCCACACCGAAGAAGAGGCCGACCCTGAAGCCTGTGCCGACGAGGCAGAGCGCGTCGTCGAGGACCTTGGCTACGACGCCCTCAAGTTCGACCTCGACGTGCCCTCCGGGTACGAGAAGGACCGCGCGAACCGCCACCTCCGACCGGGCGAGATTCGACACAAGGCCGAAATCGTCGAGGCCGTCACCGAGCGCGTCAAGGACCGCGCCGACGTTGCCTTCGACTGCCACTGGACGTTCTCCGGTGGCTCCGCGAAGCGCCTGGCGAACGCCATCGAGGACTACGACGTCTGGTGGCTCGAGGACCCCGTACCGCCGGAGAACCTCGACGTGCAGGAGGAAGTCACGAAGTCCACCATCACGCCCATCACGGTCGGCGAGAACCGCTATCGCGTGACCGAGGAGCGCCGCCTCATCGAGAACCAGGCGGTCGACATCATCGCCCCCGACATGCCGAAGGTCGGTGGCATGCGCGAGACCCGGAAGATCGCCGACGTGGCCAACCAGTACTACGTCCCCGTCGCGATGCACAACGTCTCCTCGCCGGTCGCGACGATGGCCTCTGCCCACGTCGGCGCGGCCATCCCGAACGCGCTCGCCGTGGAGTACCACTCCTACGAACTCGGCTGGTGGGAGGACCTGGTCGAAGAGGACGTCATCGTCGACGGCTACATCGAGGTGCCGGAGAAGCCGGGCCTCGGTGTCACGCTGGACATGGACGCCGTCGAAGAGCACATGGTCGAAGGCGAGACGTTGTTCGACGAAGCGTAAGCTTCGGCGAGCAGGGAACTCTCTGATTTCCCGTGTTCGACGAGGCGTAAGTGCCCACGGAGCCCGGCCCTATGGTCTCTCTTTCTGTCGGCGGAACACACCATCACTGATGGTTGGAGGCGCCTAAAAACGGCCGTATCAGCTTTGTATAGTCTCCACAAATCATAGTCGTCGTGTTTGGGTTGGACGTGTTCGCACTGGTGGTCGCCGGGTGTGTGACCGTGGTACTTACGATGCTCGTACTGGAGAAGACAGGGGCGATGAACACGCTCTCGTTCGGACTGGTCCGGTCGCTACCAGTCGCGCGGAACACGCTGGTCGCCGAGATGCGTGACGGCTTCCTCGCGCTCGACGCCGACGGGACGGTCATCGACGCGAACGAGGCGATGGAACGCGTCCTCGGACGACCGACCAGTGCGCTGGTGGGGCAGCCAATCGGCGAGGTGGTGCCGGCGGCGGCCCCGGAGGAAACAGCACACGATGACGACCTCGTGGTGTCGGTCGACGGGATGGACCGGCACTTCGACCTCCAGCGGACCGATACCACGGGGAACCGCTCTCGGGCCGCGGAGTTACTCGTCTTCCGGGACATCACCGATACGCGTCGCATCGAGAAGCGCCACAGCCGGCTCATCGAGGAGTCCTCGGACCTGGTGACGGTGTTCGGCGAGGACGGGACCATCGAGTACGTCAGCCCGTCGGTCAGGGGGGTCCTCGGCTACGAACCGGACGCCGTCCAGGGTGAACCGGTCACTGCGTTCTCCCACGAGGCCGACCGGGAACGCGTCGTGACCGACATCGAGACCCTCCTCGAGCAGGCCGGTGGGTCGATAACGTTCGAACACCGGCTCCGGCGGGCCGACGGCTCGTGGGCGCTCGTCGAGTCGAAGGCCCGGAACTTCGTCGACGACCCGGTCATCGGCGGTATCGCGGTGAACTCGCGCGACGTGACCGACCGCGAGCGCCGGGAGCGGCGCCTGGAGGCCCAGAACGAGCGCCTCGACCAGTTCACGAGCGTCGTGAGCCACGACCTCCGGAACCCGCTGGGGGTCGCCCAGGGCTACCTCGAGCTGGGCCAGCAGACGGGCGACGAGGCGGCGTTCGAGGAGGTTACCGTCGCGCTCGGCAGGATGGAACGGATGATAGACGAACTGCTCACGCTGGCACGGGAGGGTCGGACCATCGCCGAGACGCGGCCGGTCGACGTAGAGCGCGTGGCGCTCGACGCCTGGCGCGACGTCTCCGGGGCCATGGGGCGCATCCGCGTCGACACGCCCGGGTCGGTCACGGCGGACGAGGCGCGGCTCCGCGAACTCTTCGAGAACCTGTTCAGGAACAGCGTCGAACACGGGTCGGAGCACGAGGAGACACCCGAGTCTGGAGTCGTTGTCACCGTCGGTGGAACGGACACCGGCTTCTTCGTCGCGGACGACGGCCCGGGCATCCCGGCGGCGGCCCGCGACCAGGTGTTCGAGTTCGGCCACACGACGACCGCCACCGGGACGGGGTTCGGATTGAGCATCGTGCATCGCATCGCGGAGGCGCACGACTGGATGGTCGGACTCACGGAGAGTGACGGCGGCGGGGTTCGTTTCGAGTTCGACACGACCGGGGCTGGCGGTGCCTTCGGGTGCGAGCTATCGACGGCTCGTGGCGGGGCAACGGACGGCGCGACGACGGACGACTGAACGGGGCCAATCGGGGCGTCGGCCACCTCACCGGTGGGCCGCGCCGACGGGGTCCAGCTTCCCGCCCGAGTAGACCAGACTGGCGAGCAACAGCGCGACGCCGACGGGGAGGAGCCACTCGAACACGGTCAGCAGCGCACCCGAGGCCGAGACACCGAGAGCGATGAGGACGACCGGACCACAGCACGCGCTACCCGAGAGCAGAGCGGGGACTGCGGCGAGGAGACTGGTCCCGCCCCCCGCGTCGGTGCGCTCTATGCCACAGGCCTTCGGATGCCGCCAGGCCAGGTAGGTGACGCCGAGGTTGATGCCCACGAGACCGGCGAGTACCAGCCCCAGTGCGATGTTCAGGGGTGAGACCAGCAGCCGGACGACTTCGAGGTTCACCAGCGCGATCGCTTCCCAGGCGAACCGGCTCGTGGTCGTCTCGAACATCCGTGCGAAGGGGTCGCTGACGACGATGTAGCCCACGCCAAAGCCGCTCCGGATTGCGAGGTCACCGATGGCGAGCAGGTAGATAGCGAGGTAAAGGACCGTGACAGCGAGAGTGACGGCCAGCGAGTCCCGACGACCGAGTGCGAGTCGGACCGCCCGCCCCGTCCGACTGAGGCGGTCTGGCATCGACCAGAACCGCTGGTTCGTCTCAGACATGAATCTCGGTCGACGGGTAGAACGCGAACCACGCGAACCACATCGCGTCGAACGCGGGCACGCTGTCGAGTGGAAGGGCGTCACCGGTGTATCCCTCGCCGTCGACCTCGTACGTCTCGCCCGACACCGTCACATCGCTATCGGCACGGTAGACGTAGCCGGTGTCGAGTTCCGGTTCGTACACCGCGACGACCGGCACGTCACCGGCGTTCCCGGTCACGACCCGGTCCTGGCGAAGGCGCTGTTTCGCGACGGCGAACGCCCCGCTTGCGGTCCGCGCACCGACGACGACCAGCTTCGGCGGATGACGACCGTCCTGTTTCTCCGGTTCGAACAGCATCCCGTCGGTCTTGTAGTAGCCAGACTTCGGGTTGTACGTCCCGTAGGGGTCGCGGCCGTAGTCCCGGATGTAGCCGGTGTCCTCCGTCAGGAGCGTCGTGTCCGGATGCACGGACTTCCACTCGTCCCAGGTCGTCCAGGTGACGCGGACGTGCTGGAGGCTGTGGTCCCGGTAGCTGCCGGAGATGGCGGTGCCCATCACCTGTGGCCACCGGCTGTCCGTCTCGCGGTCGTACATCACCAGGTTGGAGTTGAGCAGTCGGCCGGAGACGCCGAAGGTCGTCTCACCACGTCGGTAGCCGATGGCCGTCCCGGTCAGGGGACAGTACGAGACGGTGACGTTCTCGTCGCCGAACGTGTCGTTGACTATCTCGTGCCAGACGAGGATGTACTGCGGGTAGGCCTTCGTCTCGCCGTTCAGTTCGACGCCGAAGACCGGGTCGCCCGGTCGGATTCGGGAGCCGACCTTCGAGGCGGCCTCGAACTTCGGTTCGTCGATGGAGGGGATGCCATCCTTGGGTGGGCCGCCCGAGCGGACCCAGTCGTTCAGCGTCGCGTAGTCGTACTCGACGACGAACCGGTCGTCGGCCAGCGGGACTGCGGTCCCAGGGCTGCCACCGCCCTTCGTCGGGTCGGCACTGGTGTCGGCAGCAGTGGTGTCGGACCCCGCTCCACTCCCGCCACCGCCGCCACCGCCGCCACCGACGGTCGCGGTGTTCCCGCCACCACTGCCGAGACAGCCCGCGAGACCGGCGAGCCCACCGCCGGCCGCGGTGAGCACCGCTCGGCGCGTGTGTGTCGTTACCATGCTAGTAGGGAGGTGCCTCCGCCGGTTAACCGTATCCGGAGCGTGCATCGCCGCCGCACGAGCGGCCGGGCTACATGTACCCCAGGTCGCGCAACCGACGCATGTACGCCTCGGGCTCTGCTGCGCGAGCGGCCCGCTCCGGGACGCCGTCCCCGGCGAGCACCCACGCAGGTCGGCCGGTTTCGCTCCCCGACCCCGACAGCGTCCCGAGGCTCCGGTAGCCGTGGAAGTACTGTGGTGAAACCGGCAGGTCAGATACCGCGAGGTCCGGCGGCAGGTCGGCGGCGTTCCGTGGGACGTGTCCGCCGGGATACCCGACTACCGCTTCCGGCACGAGTGCCCGCCAGGTCACGTCCCACACGTCGCGTTCGGAGAGCGCCAGCAACGGCTGGACGCGGTCGTGCGGGACTGGCGCGTCGTGCCGTGACGAGAAGAACGTCTCGTCGGCGCGGGCGTACTGTTCGTCCCAGCGGACACCCGTCAGCACCGCGTCGAAGCCGCGGCTTCGGAGTTCGTCGGTGAGTGCCATCGTCGTCAACAGGTGTGCTCCCTCGGTGGAGTCGGCCGAGACGACGAACTCGTCGCGCTCGTAGTCGAGGACGGTCCGCAGTTCTCGGCGAGCACGGTGGGGGAGCGCCCCGACGGGTACCCGCTCACCCGGTTCGAACACGGCGAAGTCACGGTTTCGCGCCACGTGGAGCGTCAGCCGCCAGCGGGTCGCCCATCGTTCGACGAACGCGGCGGTCTCCGGGAAGTGCTGGTAGTGGTCGATGAACACCACGGGTGGGACCGGGCGGTCCTGCTCGGCAGCGACCTGCCGGACGAGCCACAGCACCAGCGTCGAGTCCTTGCCGCCGGTCCAGCAGACGGCGGGATTCTCGTAGGTCGCGAGCGCCGTCTCGACCACCCCCCGTGCCCGGTCGAGCCGTGTCTCGACCGTCGGGTAGTCCTCGGCAGTCTCGCCAGTACCAAGGGCGTAATCGACAGCAGGGGTGGGTTCCATACCCCTAGAGAAGCGGTGTGAGAAAGTATCGCTATCGGGTGTCGAACTCGGGAACCGGGCTTACATGTAGCCGAGGTCGCGCAGGCGCTCCATCAGGTCCTCCTTGTCCTGGGCGCGGCCGGCACGCTCGGTCGTGTTCTCGAGGTCCTGCAGCCACGCGGGCTCCTGGTCAGCCTTGTCGGTCGACACTTCGGAGCCGAGCGAGCGGAAGCCCTCGAAGTACTTCGGCGAGACCGGGATGTCGGCGTGGGTCAGGCCGTTCGGCAGGTCGTCGTAGTCCTGCGGGACGTAGCCCTCGTCGGGGTAGTCCTCGACGGTTTCGGGCACCACGAAGTGCCAGAAGGCCTCCCAGACGTCGGCCTCGGCGAACTGGAGGATGGGCTGGATGCGGTCGTGGGGCGGGTAGATGTCGGGGTCGTGACGCGGGCTGAAGAACGTCTCGTCGGCACGGGCTTCCTGTTCGTCCCAGCGGATACCCGAGATGATGCCGTCGATGTCCTCGGATTCGAGGGTGTCGTTCAGCGCGACGGTCTTCAGCAGGTGGTTGCCGACGTAGGTGTCGAGCAGGAACGGGAACGTCTCTTCCTCGTACTCGAGGATGTTCCGGATGTGGTGCTGGTTGTGCTCCGAGAGCGCGTCGACCGGGATGTCGTCGCCCGGTTCGAGGTCGTTCTCCTCGACGTACTGGCCGACGTCGGAGTTACGAGCGTAGACGACTTCGAGGTCCCACTCGTCGGCCCAGTGCTCGACGAAGTCCATGAGTTCGTCGAAGTGCTGGTAGTGGTCGATGAACACCGTGGTCGGGAGGTCGAGGTCGTACTGCTCGGCGACCTCCTTGACGAAGTAGAGGGTGAGTGTGGAGTCCTTGCCGCCGGTCCACATCACGGCCGGGTTCTCGTACTGTTCGAGACCCTTCTTGGTCACGTCGAGTGCCTTCTCTAGCTTGTGCTCGATGGACGGGTAGTCAGCGGGAGACTCGCCTTCGCCGTCCGTGTAATCGACGTCGAGGTAGTCGGGGAACTCGGACATCTGTAATGAGATGTAATTATGTCCTCGGAAAAGTGTCTTTTGGGTTCGGTCAGGTTTGTCGGTAGTTCTCACCCGGTCCCGACGCGGCCAGATGTGAGTAGCCGGAACCTTCTTAGCCAACCGCGGGGACCTTGCGGACATGAATACGAGGCGCGGCGTGGCCGTCGTGGCTATCGCCGCAGTGCTGGTTACGAGCGGTTGTCTGGGTTTCATCACCGGTGAAGAGCCACTGGAGTACGCCGCGAACCAGGCGACGGTCGACGACAGCGCACTCGGTGATGGGGGGACCGGTTACACGGAGACCAGGGTGGAGAACCAGACCATCGAGATAAACGGGCAAGACGTCGGCATCGGTGACCGGACCATCATCGTCGACAACTGGATCGCCCAGTACGAGAAGCAAGACGACTTCATCGACACCACCGTCGGCCTGTTCGCAGTCGTCTCCACCCACCAGGTCGACGTGGTCGGTCAGCCACAGAACCCGGTGAAGAACATGAGCAACGCGGACCTCGTGGACCAGATTCTCGGCCAGTACGAGACCGGCTACGGCTCCATCTCGAACGTTCGACAGACTGGCACCGAACAGGTGACCATGCTCGGCCAGCAGACCGAGGTCGGCGTCTTCACGGGCGAGACGACCATGGACGGCCAGACAGTCGAGATCAGCCTCTACGTCACGAAGGTCAAACACGGCGAGGACTACGTCATCGCCATCGGCGGCCACCCGACGAAACTCCCCAGCGAGGAAGACGAGATATACACGCTGATGGAGAACGTCCAGCACGAGACCGACGAGGAGTAACGCAGCACACGGACCGCAGCCGCTTTCATCCACACTTTCGTCTCCCTACCCATGACCGACGAGCCGGAGCGCCCGCTGGCACACGACGCCTACGAGCGACTCGCCGCCGGGTACGACGAGCTCGGCGACACCAAGCCCTGGAACGCGTACCTCGAACGCCCCGCGACGCTCTCGTTGCTCCCCGACGTCGAGAGCGACAGAGTCCTCGACGCGGGCTGTGGCGCGGGCCACCTCACGCGGGAACTCGGCGAGCGCGGCGCAACAGTAGTCGGAGTCGACGCGAGCCCGCGGATGTTGCAGTACGCCCGGAAACGGGCACCCGACGCCGACTTCCTCCGGGCAGACCTCGGGAGCCCGCTCCCGTTCTCAGATGGTTCGTTCGACGGCATCGCCAGTTCGCTGGCGTTTCACTACGTTCGCGACTGGGACGCGCTGTTCGGTGAACTTCGGCGGGTCCTCACGGACGACGGCTGGGTCGTCTACTCGGTCCAGCACCCTCACGCCGATTTCGAGAGCTACGACGACGCCCGGAACTACCACGAGATAGAGCGCGTCTCCGCGGTGTGGGAGTCCTTCGGGGAGCCGGTCGAGGTGCCTGCGTACCGGCGGCCGCTCTCGGCGATGATAGAACCGGCGCTGGCGAACGGATTCGAACTGGCCCAGCTGACAGAAGCGACGCCGGTCGAGGAGTTCCGTGACATCGACCCGGAAGCGTACGAGCGCGCGGCGACGAACCCGTACTTTCTGTGTCTGCGGTTCTCGCTAAGCTGAGGACAGTCGACGACCTTTGAACAGAGAGAACAACCGTCGACAGCACGAGCGGTTCGAAGAACCCGAGTGCTGTCGTTCACTGGTCGCGAGTGAAACGAGCGACCAGCCTTTTTAGCGTAGCTTTTTGCGCGAGCGGTTCGCGAACGAAGTGAGCGAACCCGAAGTGGAAAAAGGTCCTCTCTAGTAGAACTCCCGGACCAGGTCCATCGCGTTCTCGGGCGCGCCGTCCGGAATCTCGGACATGTTCTCGGTGACGCCGTGGACCTCGTGGTACGGGACGGAGTCTTCGTCCTGGTAGAGGACGCCCATGTACTCCTTGTCGCCTTCGAGGATCTTCTGCTTCGCGGCCTCGCGGTCGGTCGGGTCGTGGCCCTC
Organism: Haloarchaeobius ordinarius; assembly: GCF_051801355.1. Classification (GTDB taxonomy): domain Archaea; phylum Halobacteriota; class Halobacteria; order Halobacteriales; family Natrialbaceae; genus Haloarchaeobius. The sequence goes on from NZ_CP196560.1 coordinate 2,031,815, forward strand.
TTCTTTGAGGTCGACCAGGGAGTCGCGGAAGTAGTCGTAGGTGTCGACGTCGTTGAACGTGACACACGGGCTGAACGTGTTGACGAAGCCGAACCCGTCGTGCTCGATGGCCTGCTGGATGATCTCGGCGTGGCGCAGGGCGTCGGAACTGAACGACTGCGCGATGAACGTCGCACCCGAGGCGAGGGCGAGCGCGAGCGGGTTGACCGGGGGCTGCTGCGGGCCCTCGGGCGTGGTGCTCGTCTCGAAGTCCGAGCGCGAGGTCGGGGAGGCCTGGCCCTTGGTCAGCCCGTAGATGCGGTTGTCCATGACGACGTAGGTCATGTCGGGGTTGCGCCGGACGGCGTGGACGAAGTGGCCGGCACCGATGGAGTAGCCGTCACCGTCGCCACCCGCGACCATCACTTCGAGGTCGGGGTTGGCGAGCTTGACGCCCGTGCCGACGGGGAGCGCGCGGCCGTGGACGCCGTGGAGCGCGTAGCTGTGCATGTAGGTGCCGATCTTACCGGAACAGCCGATACCGGCGACGACGAACGTGTTGTCGGGGTCGTTGCCCGTGTTCGCCAGGGCCTTCATCATGCCGTTCATCGTACCGAAGTCACCACACCCGGGACACCAGGTGGGCTGCTTGTCGGACTTGAAGTCGGTGAATCTAACGTCTGAGCTCATTGGTCTGCCTCCTGGGAGATCGCGTCCTTGATGTCGTCGGCGAGTTCGTCCGCCTTGAACCGGACGCCGTTGTACTTGTTGATACGGGTGACACGCTGAAGTACGTCGTGTTCGATGAGGTCCGCGAACTGGCCGGTCGCGTTACACTCGACCACGACGACCTCGTCTGCGGCCTCGACCTCTTCGGTGAGGTCGGGGCGCGGGAAGATGTACGGGACCGAGAGGACGCGGACGTCGACGCCCTCGTCCTCGAGGTAGTCGAGTGCCTCGACGAGTGCGCCCTCGTTCGACCCCCACGAGATGACGAGGTTGTCGGCGTCCTCGTTCCCGAACTCGCGGTAGTCGAAGTTCTCCTGTTCCTTCGCGGTCTCGACCTTGCGGTTGCGCTTGTCGACCTGCTCGACGCGCACTTCCGTGCTCTCGGTCCGGCGACCGAGTTCGTCGTGTTCGAGACCGGTGCTCATGTGTGCGCCCTGTTCCGTGCCGGGGAACGCGCGCGGCGAGATGCCGTCCTCGGTGTTGGCGTGGGGCGTAAAGCGGCCCTCGTCGTCGAGCCACTCGTCGATGGTGTCGTCGTCGACGACCTTGCCGCGGTCGACCTCGACGGCGTCCATGTCGAACGTGTCCGGCGTGAACGTCTGCTCGGTGACGGCGAGCGAGAGGTCTGCGAGCAGGTAGACGGGCGTCTGGTACTTCTCGGCGTAGTTGAACGCCTCGACGGTCTTCCAGAAACACTCGGCGATGGTCGTCGGGGCGACGACGAAGCGGGGAATCTCGCCGTGGCCGCCGAACAGGGCCATGTTGATGTCGGCCTGTTCCTGCTTGGTCGGCATCCCGGTCGAGGGACCGGAGCGCATGACGTCGACGATGACCAGCGGGGTCTCGCTGGTGGCGACGAGGCCGAACGTCTCTGCCATCAGGTCGATACCGGGGCCGGAGGTTGCCGTCATCGACCGGGCACCGGCGCGCGCTGCGCCGAGGGCCATGTTGATCGCGGAGAGTTCGTCTTCTGCCTGAACGACGTGCCCGCCGTACTTGTCGATACGGCCCGTGAGGTACTCCATCACGTCCGTCGCGGGCGTGATGGGGTAGCCGGAGTAGAACCGACAGCCGGCCGCGATGGCACCCATCCCGATTGCCTCGTCACCGTTGAGCAGGACGTAGTCCTCGTCGGTCGTGTCGAGGTCGTAGTCGGTGTCGAGGTCGTAGTTCTCGTCGACGTACTCGGCGCCCATGCGGGCCGCCTGCTTGTTGTTCTCGACGAGCTTCTCGCCCTTCGAGCCGAACCGCTTCTGGAGCGCTTCGTCGAGGTTCTCGATCGGGAAGTTGGTTATCTCACAGGCTGCGCCCAGTGCGACGACGTTTCGCATGATTGCGCCACCAGCGTCCTCTGCGATAGACTTCAGCGGCACGTCGACGCCGGTGATCTCGTCGGGGTACTCCGCGTCCCACGAACGCTCACCGTCGTAGATGATGACGCTGCCGTCGTGCAGTTCGTCGAGGTTCTCGTCGATAGTCCGCTGTGTCAGCGCCACGAGGATGTCGAGGCGGTCGACCACGCTCTGTACGGGGTCGACGGCTGTGCGAATCTTGTAGGCGGTGTAGCCGCCGCGAATCCGCGACGCGAAGTCTTTCGAGGTGAATACGTGTCGTCCAGCACGTGACAGTGCCTGGGCGAAAATCTTCCCGGTGGAGTCGATGCCGTCGCCGGCCTCCCCGCCGATTGCCCAGTTTAAGTCCTCGGCCATGTTGGTGCGGGGCTACCCCTCGCGGGAGTAAAAGGGTTCTGAAACACGGGGGAACGCGCCGGAACGGAAGGAATTTACTCGCGACCGTAACAACTAGAATTATGGACGAGACGGTCGTGACCGTGGGTGGCGTTCGCACGGTCGGTCCCGATACAGTCGCATTGGACCTCGAGACACCCGACGGTTTCGACGCACTGCCGGGTCAGTTCGTGTTGCTGCGCGCAGACATCGACGGCGAGGAATTGAGTCGATACTACACGTTGTCGTCGCCGACAGTCGGCGAGACGTTCGAAATCACCGTCGGCGTGGACCCGGAGGGTGACCTCACCCCGTGGCTCGCTGACCTCGAGGAAGGTGCCGAGGTTCGCATCGAGGGGCCGTTCGGCAACGTGAGCTACGACGACGAGGGCGACGTCGTGGTCGTCGCGGGCGGCCCCGGCATCGGTGCCGCGGTCGCCATCGCCGAGCGCGCGGTCGAGCACGGGCACGCGGCGTCCGTGGTCTATCAGGACGACGAACCGGCACACGAAGACCGCCTGGCGGCGCTCGAGGACGCGGGGGCGCTGGTGCAGGTGTTCGGTGACGACGACGAGGCGGTCGGCGACGCGGTCGCGGCTGCGGCCGACCGTGGCGAACTGTACGTGTTCGGCTTTCAGGACTTCTGTGAACTGGTCACGGACGCCCTCGCTGACGCGGGAGTCGACCCCGACGAGGCGAACGTCGAGAGCTTCGGCTGACGGGGAGGTACCGGCCGGTACCACCGGTCAGAAGCTCACACTGTCGGAACGAGAAATCTAGCGCCTTACCACTCAAAGACTGCTGAATTCGGCGTTTCAGGTTCCCTAACGGTCTTTTATGAGGGATGCCAATAGGGCTCTATGCGACGCCGACAACTGCTCACCGCAATCGGTGGTACTGCATCACTCGCAGCTGTTGGCTCCGTTGGGGGAGCCATGGGGAGCGACAGAGCCAGCCGCGTAGTCGCCAGACGGCGGTACTACCGGTCCCGATTCGGGCTGGAGGCGGGTCTCGAGACCGAACCGCAGGGTGACGGCTTTCCGACGGAGAGCGAACCGTTCGCGCGCGTGACGCTCGGCACGCGCGACGGTGTCGACTTCCCGGAGAACCAGGTCGAACGGACCGTGAAACTCTGGAACGATAGCGACGAGACGCGGACTCTCGGCGTCCGAATCAGGGACGAAGAGCGAATCCAGCTCTGGCAGATTCGCGAGTTCCCCCCGAATGGGTGGCTCGAGATAACGCTGAACCAGCCGAAAGACTACGTCGTCGCCGTCGACGTCGACGGCTCTTTCGGTGGCGAGAGCACTATCGGAACGTTCGACTGTAACGTCGCGACCACGACCATCCGCGTCGCGCCGGACGGGACGGTGGAGTCGGCCACGCAAACGACGCGCATGGGCTGTCCGGGCGCCGAACTCGTCGAGACGATTCTCACGGCCGAGAGCGGGACCTGTGGTACCCTGGAGGATGCAGAGGTCATCCGCGAGAACGAAGAGGTGGTCGTCGACGGGCGCGTGTTGACGCCGACCCCGTGTTACACGGCGAAGGTCGTCGGGACGGAACTGAAAGACGACGTCCTGACGCTGACCGTGGGTGCCTCCAAGTCCACCGACGCGGCCTGCATCCAGTGTATCGGGCACGTTCCCTACCAGTCCCGGATGCGGTTCGAGAACGCGTACCCGAAGCGTGTGGTCGTCGACCACGAGGTGAACGGGCGGCGGACCCGGATGGTCGACACCGAACTGGAGTAGGCGTCGGTCGAGCCGGACGGTGGGTCACTCACCGACGGTCTCGTCGTAACAGACGAACTCGACGCGGTTTTCTTCGGGGTCGGAGAAGTAGAGCGACCGCCACGACACCCACTCGTGGGTGGCGAAATCGAGGTCCACGCCGAGTGATTCGAGTCGCTCGCGCTCGGCTTCGAACTCCGCCTCGTCGATGGTGAACGCGAAGTGGTCGACCGTGGTCCTGGCGGGGTCGGGTGCCACGTACTCGTCGCTTCCGGTGCGGTCGAAGAGGGCGAGAATCTGCGTGTGGCCGCCGTGGCCCTCGCGGAGTCGGAAGAACGTGCTCGTCTCGAACCGTTCGAGCACCTCGAGCCCGACCACGTCCTGGTAGAAGGTCGTCATCGCGTCGAGGTCGTCCACGCGCAGTGCCAGTTCACCGATCTCTTTCACGGCTGGGTCGTCGGACATGTCGACGGGGACGGCCGCCTGGGGCAACTCCGTTTCGATGGGGCGGGTACTCAGGTTCGCCGCCGCGCGAACGCGTCGGCGTGGTCCGAGACGAACGTGCCGAGGTCCCGCGGCGGACGCCCGAGTACACGCGCGACGTCGTCGGTGACCCGGCCAGCGAGTCCGAGTCGCGCGGTCGTGTAGATACCGAGCATCGTGAGGACGAACGCGGGAGATTCGCCGCGGGCGAGCCAGCGCCGGGTGAACGTGAACGGGGACGGGTCGGGATAGGTGATGCGCCGGTCCAGCACCTCCGTGAAGACCTCGGCCGCCTCGTGGTAGGTCAGTGCGACCGGGCCGGTCACGTCGTACGCGCGGTCGGTGTGCCCGGTCGTCGTGAGCGCCTCGGCAGCGACGGCGGCCACGTCACGGGCGTCGACGAAACTCGTCGCCCCGTCGCCAGCCGGGACGAACAACTCGTCGTGTTCGACCACGTCGTGCAGGTGTGTGGTCAGGAAGTTCTGCATGAAGAACGACGCGCGGAGGAACGTATAGCGCATCCCCGCGTCGGCGACCGCCTTCTCGATGCGTCGGTGGGGCAACAGTGGGTTCTTCTCTGCGCCGAGGACGGAGAGTACGACACAGTGTTCGACGCCCGCACGCGCCGCCGCCTCGACGAACGGGAGCACGTCCTTCCCGACACGGGTCGCAGTCGGTGGCCGCAAGAGGAACAGGCGTTCGACGCCGTCCAGCGCGAACCCCCACGTCTCGGGCTTCTCGAAGTCGAACGTGACGGTCTCCGCATCGACCGGGACGGACGCGGCCGCGGGTGTTCGGACGGCCGCACGGACCGACACGTCACGGGCGAGCAGTTCGTCGACCAGCGGTGCGCCGACCGTTCCGGTCGCGCCGGTGACGAGGACTGGGCTGTCCATAGGTGACCTGTCGGGGGCGAGGTATCTAACGGTACTCCCGAAGGCCGTCAGGTTCATCTGGGTCGTTCACCGAGTGCGAAGGTAGGTAATGCCGCCCGCCCGCTACAACGCGAACGAGGTCGCCAGCCGAGTCGGTCGCCTCACCGACGAGTACGACGACGTGACGGTCATCACGGAACGAGAAGAGCCCCAGAGTGACTTCGACGAACTCCGGGGACACGCCGAGGAGGGGTACATCGGTGGCGCGTACTGCTGGACCACCCGACGTGACGACCGGGGAAGCGACGGCGACGAGGACGAGAACCGGACGCGGGTGCTCCTCGGTATGGGCCGAGACCGCGACAGCTGGTGCCCGCCGGGCGGAGGCGTCGAGGGATACGACCCCACAGAACCGGGCAGCGGTGAGTCCTTCGAGGAGACCGCGCGGCGGCGAGTGCGCGAGGAGACCGGTATCGAGTGTCGCCTCACCGAGTGTGTCTTCGTCCACTGGGCGGTCGTCGAGGACCCGCACAGCGACGACGAGGTCCACCTCGCCTACGTCGTCTTCGACGCGACCTATCGCGAGGGGAGCGTCGCCATCGAACCCGAAGAACTGAACGGTGCCGCGTGGTTCGCCGACCTGCCGCCGAACCTGCACTACTTCGCCCAGCGACGGGCCGCGGTCTGGTCGGTGTGAGTGGGCCAGATAGGTAGTTTCTTGCCTGCTGCCTGATTTCGTACGTAGTCCATGCCGCCCACACGGTACAACGCCGACGAGGTGACACGCCGAATCGAACGGCTACAGGAGACGTACGAGGAGGTGCACGTCGAGCGCGAGCGAGACGAGCCGATGGGGACGTTCACCGACCTTCGGGAGTACGCCGAGGATGGCTACATCGGCGGCGCGTACGCCTGGGTCGTCCGGAAGCCAGCGCAGGCCCACGAACTCACGGAGTCGATGCCAGACGACGCGTTCGGTGACCAGGAACGCGTGTTGCTCGGGATGGGCCGCGGGTCGAACCACTGGGGTCCGGCAGGTGGTGGCCTGGAGGGCTTCGACCCCGACGAGCCGGGGAGTGGCGAGACGTTCGAGGAAGCAGCGGTCCGCGAGGTCGAAGAGGAGACTGGAGTCCAATGTGAGGTGCAGGGGCCGGTGACAGTCGACCGACTGGTCGTCGAAGACCCCGATGGCGAGGACGAGGTCCATCTCGGGTACGTTATCTTCGGCGGCCAGTACGTCGGCGGCAGCATCGACGTGCAACCGGGTGAACTCAACGGTGCAGCGTGGTTCTCGGAGCTGCCGACCGAACTCCACCCGAATCTCGAGTTCTGGCCCGGGTACTGGGAGGCCAGGCGAGCGGACTCGTGACGGCCTTCTCGCACGACTGGGACGAATGCCCGGTCAACAGGGAGACCTTCGTGGTCGAGGCGGACCGGTTCGCGTCGGCCAGGCAAGCGGCCAGGCGCGGCATCCTCGGCGGCGGCCGCGTCCTCGTGGAAAGCGAGGCTGGCCTGCTGTTCTGCCGAGTCAGGGACGACTTCGACGGCTGGGACGTGGTCGGCGGGCGTTGCGAGCCGACAGACGACTCGCTCGAAGCGACGGCCCGCCGCGAGGCCGACGAGGAGGTCGGCCTCGACGTGACGCTCACCGACCTGCTCGCCATCAACCGGTTTTCGCTCGAACACGATGGCGAGACGGTCACGGGTGAGTGGCCCATCTTCGCCGGGACGACCCGGGAGACGGCACTGGACGTCCAGACCGAAGAACTCCACGAGGCGCGGTGGTTCGAGTCACCGCCAGAGAACCTGAACCGGCATCTCGAACCGGCGGTTGGGCAGTTCCAGTCGCCGTAACGGCTCAGTGCTGGACGAACTCCAGCAACACGCCGCCGGTGTCTTTCGGGTGCATGAAGGCCACGTCGTGGCCCCAGGCACCGGTCCGGGGCTCCTCGTCGATGAGACGGACGCCGTGGTCCCGGGCCGTCTCGATGGCGGCCTCGATGTCGTCGGTCGCGACCGCGAGGTGATGGATGCCTGACCCACGGTTGTTGAGGTATCGGGCGATGGTTCCCTCGTCCGCGAGCGGTTCGAGGAGTTCGAAGTAGCCGTCGCCTGCATCGAGGAAGACGACGCGCATCCCGTCGAACTCCTCCTCGTGTGCGACCTCGAACCCGAACAGGTCGGCGTACAGTTCGGCCATGGAAGCTGCGTCCTCCGTCGCGATACCGGCGTGGTCGAAGTGCATGCGAACACCGACACGTGGCAGGGACAAGAAGGTACAGAATCCGGGCCGGGGGCCGGGATGGAGTGGACGGGCCGACGCGGTCGGAGACGAGTCCGATGCGAGTGAGACCGACTTCGACGCGGATAGAGCCGGGTCCGACCGGCCCACGGGGCTGCTCGCGTGATTCTCGGGTGTCGGGAATAGTCTTGCATCTTTATGAGTTTAGCGGACAATACTACTCCTATGGAACGAAACGTCGGCTCCACAGATCGGCTCGTCCGCCTCGCACTGGGCGTAGTACTCCTCGTCGCAGCCATCGTCGTCGGTGCCGGCGTCTTCAGCGTCGGTAGCGGGACCACCGCCACGGTCGGCATCCCGCTCCTGCTGGCCGTGGTCGGCATCGTCATGCTCGTCACTGGCTACACGCAGTCCTGCCCGGCCTACTCGCTGGTCGGAATGCGAACCCTCCGGCGCGCAAAGTGAGCCGGCTGCGGTGACGACGCCGCAACCCCTCAGCACGTCCTGTTTTCCGGATTCCACGAGCAGAAACACACTCCTACCCACGACACACACTCCACCACATGCACCCCGCCGACCTCCGCGACGACATGCCAGTTCTGGACCGTACCGTCTACCTGAACACCGGCGCGAGCGGCCCGAGCCCGCGCCGCGTCACCGACACCGTCGAGTCGTGGTACGAGTTCCACGAGTTCGAATCACCGGCGGGCGAGGGGATGTACATGCCCGCGTTCGACCTGTTCGACGACGTGCGCGAGACAGTCGCCGGCCACGTCGGCGCACGTCCTGTAGAAATCGCTCTCACGGGGAGCACGACCGACGGCATCAGCCGCCTCCCCCTCGCCATGGACTGGGACTCGGACGACGTTGTCGTCCGGACCGACGCCGAACACGCCGCGGGCATCCTCCCCTGGCGACGGCTCCGTGACGAGTACGGCGTCGAGGTCCGCGTGGTCGAGACCGACGACGGCCGCATCGACCCCGACGACTGGGCCGACGCCGTCTCCGGTGCGACCCTCGCCACCTTCTCCTCTATCTGCTGGACTTCTGGTACCCTCGCGCCGGTGCGCGAACTCACAGATATCGCCCACGACGCTGGCGCTCGCGTCCTCGTGGATGCGGTCCAGTCGACCGGCCAGCACGACTTCGACATCCACGAGTGGGGGGCCGACGCGGTCGCCGGCTCGGCCCACAAGTGGCTGCTCGGGCCGTGGGGCGCGGGCTACCTCTACGTCGAGGCGGACTTCGCGGAGACCCTGGAACCGGCCCAGCTGGGCTACCGGAACCTCGAAGACCCATACGCCGACCCCTACGAGTACGCGCCGGGCGCGAAGCGCTTCGAGTTCGGGACCGTCGCACCGGCCCCCTACGCCGGCCTGCAGGAGGCCATCGAGATGATGGAGGACATCGGCATGGCCACCATCGAGGACCACATCGCCGACCTCACGGACTATTTCAAGGAGGAACTCGGCGAGGACCGGCTCGTCTCGCCCCGCGAGTACCACTCGGGGCTGGTGTCGTTCTCGGACCCCGACCCGGAAGCCGTGGTCGAGCAGGCCGCGGTGCAGGGCATCAAGATTCGCTCTATCCCGACCGCGAACGTCGTCCGGGCGTCGTTGCACGTGTTCAACACGCGAGACGACGTGGACGCGCTGCTGGACGCGTTCTGAAAACGGAGAAGAGACGCCCTCAGACCGTGCCGCCGGGGTGGTACTCCCCGAACACGTCCCGCATCACGTCACAGACCTCCCCGACCGTCGCGTAGGCCTTCACGGCGTCGACGATGTACGGCATGACGTTCTCCTCGCCCTCGCAGGCCTCGCGGAGCGCCTCCAGCTTCGCGTCCAGTTCCTCGTCGTCGCGAGCCTCGCGAACGTCTTCGAGGCGGCGAATCTGACGCTGTTCGTCCTCCTCGGTGACCTCCTGGATGTCCATCTCGGGTTCCTCGTCGACCTCGAACTCGTTGACGCCGACGATGACGCGCTCGCCCGACTCTATCTCCTGCTGGCGGTCGAACGCGGTGTCCTGAATCTGGCGCTGGACCCACTGGTTCTGGACGGCCGGGAGCATCCCGCCTTTCTCGTCGACGGTGTCGAGGATGTCGAACGCTTCCTCCTCCAGCTGGTCGGTGAGGGCCTCCACGTAGTAGCTGCCGGCGAGCGGGTCGATGGTGTCGGCCGCGCCCGACTCGTGGGCGAGAATCTGCTGGGTGCGAAGGGCGGTCCGCACGGACTGCTCGGTCGGGAGGGCGAGCGCTTCGTCCTTCCCGTTGGTGTGCAGTGACTGGGTGCCGCCGAGGACCGCAGCGAGTGCCTGGTAGGCGACGCGGACGACGTTGTTCTCTATCTGCTGGGCGGTCAGGGTCGAGCCGGCGGTCTGGGTGTGGAACTTGAGCTGTTTCGATTTGGGGTTCTCCGCGCCGAAGCGCTCCTCCATGATTTTGGCCCACATGCGCCGGGCGGCGCGGAACTTGGCGACCTCCTCAAGGATGTTGTTGTGCGCGTTGAAGAAGAACGAGAGCTGGGGGGCGAAGTCGTCAACGTCCAGGCCGGCGTCGAGGGCGGCCTCCACGTACTCGATGCCGTCGCCGAGGGTGAACGCGAGTTCCTGGGCGGCCGTGGAGCCGGCCTCGCGGATGTGGTAGCCCGAAATCGAGATGGTGTTGAACTTCGGCGTCTCGTCGGCACAGAACTCGAAGATGTCCGTGATGACCCGCATCGACGGCTCCGGGGGGTAGATGTACGTGTTCCGGGCGATGTACTCCTTGAGCACGTCGTTCTGGATGGTCCCGCGCAACTCCTCGCGGTCGACGCCCTGCTTGTCACCGACCGCGATGTACATCGCGAGCAGGACGGAGGCGGGCGCGTTGATGGTCATCGACGTGGAGACCTCGTCGAGCGGAATCTCGTCGAACACCGTCTCCATGTCCTCCAGCGTGTCGATGGCGACACCTGACTTCCCGACCTCGCCCGCGGACATGGCGTTGTCGGAGGCGTAGCCCATCTGGGTGGGCAGGTCGAACGCCATCGAGAGCCCGGTCTGGCCCTGGTCGAGCAGGTAGTGGAACCGCTCGTTGGTCTCCTCGGGCGTCCCGAACCCGGCGTACTGGCGCATCGTCCACAGGCGACCGCGGTAGCCCGTGGAGTAGACGCCGCGGGTGTACGGGTCCTGTCCCGGGAAGCCGAGGTCGTCCTGGTAGTCGAGGTCGGCCACGTCGGCCGGCGTGTACAGGCGCTCGACTTCCTGGCCCCCCGTGTCTGTCGTGAACTCCTCTTTGCGCTCGCCGAAGCGGTCGACCACCGGCTCGACCGACTCGGTCTCCCACTCCGATTTCCCGGAGCGTATCGCGTCGAGGTCGTCCTCGTCGAACATACGAAAACCGAGGGCCACCCCGGCCTTAACTGTTCACGAACGTCCGTGACAGCCCCGGAAGTTCATAGATGGCGTTCAGACCTCGTCGTCGGGGTCGTGCGCAGTCGCCATCCGCTGGGCTTCGGTCGCGTACTGGTCGCGCTCTTCGGAGTCGTCGACCGGTCCGTAGCTGTCTGCGGGCACGTCGAGTGCCGCTCTGGTCACGCGATGGTCTCCCGTGAAGCTCGTCAGGGCCCGCTCGCGCCGGTGGTAGAACCGGCCGTCCTCGGTAGCGTAGACGAGGATGACGATATTCTGTTCGTCGTCAGAATACGTCCGTTCGACCAGCCACATGCGCTTCGTATCGGTCTCGCCAGTCTGTGCGTCCATACAAGTAGTTTCGTCGTCGAATCCTAAACCGGTATCGCACGCTTTTTGCACGTCCGAACCCCACTTTCGTGCATGGACGCGCCATTGCCGGACGAGGACGAGGGGACCGAGTCGGGACAGGCTGGCGCACCCATCCCCGACGACGACGAGGTCTCGCGCAAGCAGGCGTTCCTGTTCATCCTCCCGTTCCTGTTGCTCGGCCTCGCGGACGTGGTCCTCCTGCTCGGCTGGGGACTCGACCCGCTCTGGGGGTTCATGATACTGCCGCCGATTCTCGCCATCAGCTTCCTCGGCTGGATCGCCTTCAAGTACGGGTTCATCAACGATAACGAGCACTACGACTACGAGGAAGACGACGAGCGAACGACTGCGGTCGAAGACGCCTGATTCTCCGGTCCCCTCTGTCTGCGACCGTCGTTAACTTCCGGTGTCGTACTTGTAGGTCGCCGTCTCGCTGTCGATGCCGAAGTCCTCCGGCGAGACCTCGTCGGGGACGACCTCGGCCTTCGACGCCTGCTTGAACCGTTCGCGGAGCCGGTCCGGCATCCGGAACTGGCTCACTCGTAACTTCATCGGTCGAGCCTTCGGTGCGGTCTCCTCGCGCTTCTCGGCGAGGCGCGCTCGCAACACCGGCGGCAGTTCGTCCTCGCCGATGGCGGTGAAGCCGAACTGCGCGAGATAGCCGCCTTCGTCGGTCAGCGAGTACACGGTCTCGAAGCCCTTGTCACGGGCGTACTCGATGAGCCGCTCGACGACGTGGGCACCGACGCCCTGCTCTTTCCAGCCGTCGAGGACGCCGATGCTGGTCAGTTCGCAGATGTCCTCGGCGACCTCCACCTCGCGGCGGCCGCTCTGTTTCCGGTCGCCCTCGTCGGTCGCGTGGAGGCGGATGCGGCCGAAGCCCGCCTTCGACCCGGAGTCCTCGTCCACGGCGATGACGTAATCGCGGGACCGGAACGCTGTGTCGTCGAGCCCCATCTCCTCGATGCGGTCGAGCAACCAGACTTCGTCTCTGTTTTTCGCGTCCCGGACGTACATGGTAGTTGGTAGCTTCCCGAAGGGCATAGGATTTGTCCCCAAAACGGTACCGGGTTGGGGATTCACCGTCAGCGGTCGACTCGAAGCGCGTCGAGGACGGCCGGCCAGGCGTCGATACCTGCCTCGGCGTCACCCAGTGCCGAGCCGCCCAGGCCAGCGACTCGCTCGCGGTAGTCACGATACGGTTCGAGGACGCCGTGACCCGCATCGGGGTGGTCGACGTGGGTCGTCTCGCGGTCGGCTCGTTTGCGCCACATCGCGATGCGCTCGCAGAAGGCAGTTGCGGGCCAGACGGTGTCGTGACCGCCAGAGATGACGGTGACGGTGTCGACCTCGCCCCAGGGGAGGGCAGCCGCGTCGAGGTCGTCGCTGGTCGCCTCGACGAGCGCGTGCTGGAATCGGGTAAACGACGAGCTGTCGGCGTCGTCTGCGTCCGGGAGGTCGTCGGGGACCGGCACGAACGCGACGGGTTCGCCGTCGCGGGTCCACGCGCTACGTGGCTCGCCTTCGTCGTCGTCGACGAGTCCCGGGAAGGCGTAGGCCGAGGGTGCGTAGCCGACGACCGTGTCGACGGCATCGTGGCTGGCCCCGACGAGCGCCGCGGCCTCGGACCCGCGCGAGGAACCGACGAGCGAGACGGGGGTCCGGCTGTCGTCACGGTTGGCCAGCAGGTCGACCGCCTCCTCGATGGTCGAGAGCGGAACCTCGACCAGTTCGCGTTCTGGAACCGACCCGAGATAGTCCGGGACCAGCATCGCGACCCCGGCGGTCGCCAGCAGTTCGATTCGCCGCCGGCTCTCGACCCCGCTGGCACCGTGCAGGAAGACGGCACCCGGATGCGGGCCGTCGCCCGGTGGCAGGAACAACTCGGCGTCGACACCCTCGCCGATATCGACCGATTCCGTCGTCACGCCTGAATCGACCAGCGTCCGGGTCGTGTCGCCGCGGTACAGCTCGTCGTCGACCTTCGCCGAGACCGCGATAGAGACCTGGTCGGACTCGTCGAAGATGGCATAGGGGAACTGGTACTCCTCCTCGGGCCGGACCTGCGAGAGTGGCAGCCGGTCGCCGATGTCCGCCCCCCGCACCACGTTCGCTTTCGTCGTGTCGAGTTCGCCGTCGGTGGTCGTCCGGTAGACGGTCTGTGCGTTCAGTTCGCGGCCGGCGTCGTCGGTGACGGTCAGTCGGACCGACACCTCGTCCATGGTGGGGCCGCCGGAGAGTCGAATCGGCAAGGGCTCGCCGACACGCGTCTCGTCGGGGAGCGAAAGTTCGGGCATGGTGAGGTGGTGGCCCGCCAGCGGGGTAAGGGTCACGACCCGGCCGCGAAAGCATCACGAAAGAAGAGGGCAATTTCTTTGTCACCCCCGCGAGTTTCTCCGGACGAGATGGAATCCCTGGAAGACGTATCCGAGGTGGCGTTCGAACCGTCTCAGGAGTTCGTCGAGTCGACGAACGTCTGGGCGTTCATGCAGGAGTACGACATCGCGGACTACGACGAACTCATCGAACGAACCACGCAGGAGGTCGACGGGGTCGACGAGAGCGGGGTCGACTGGTTCTGGGACGAACTGGTCGACTACCTCGACATCGAGTTCTACGAGGACTACGATTCGGTGCGTGACGATAGCGACGGCCCACAGTTCACCGACTGGTACCCCGGCGGCAAGATCAACATTGCACACAACACGCTCGACCGCTGGGCCGAGGTCGACGAGCCGACACGCAACCAGGTCGCCTGCATCTGGGAGGGTGAACCGGGCGACGTGCGCGAGGTCACGTACCACGAACTCCACCGGCAGGCGAACAAGGTCGCGAACTACCTCGAATCGGCGGGCATCGAGACCGGTGACACCGTCGGCCTGTACATGCCGATGGTGCCCGAGGTCATCTCCATCCTCTATGGCTGTTTCAAGGTCGGGGCCATCGCGGTGCCCATCTTCTCGGGCTTCGGCGTCGACGCGACGGCGACCCGCATCGCGGATTCGGAGTGTTCGGTGCTGTTCACCGGCGACGGCTTCTACCGCCGCGGTGGCGAGATTACCCTGAAGGGTGCAGCAGACGAGGCCATCGAGGAGGCCGGCCACGTCGAACACACCGTCACCTTCCAGCGTCTGGGTCACGAACCCGGCGAGGAACTTCCGTGGGACGACGACCGTGACGAGACGTGGGAGGAGGCGGTCGAGACACAGGACGACGACTACGAGACGAAAGAACTCGACGCCAGCCAGGAGTCCATGCTGCTGTACTCCTCGGGGACGACCGGCAAGCCGAAGGGCATCGTCCACACCCACGCTGGCGTCCAGCTGCAGTGTGCGAAGGAACTCTACTTCGGCTTCGACCTGAAGCCCGCCGACCGGTTCTTCTGGGTCTCGGACATCGGCTGGATGATGGGCCCGTGGACGCTCATCGGGAACCACAGCTTCGGCAACACGATGTTCATGTACGAGGGCGCGCCGGACCACCCCGAGCCCGACCGGTTCTGGGAGATGGTCGACCGCCACAAGCTGACCCAGTTCGGCATCTCCCCGACCGCGATTCGCGCCCTGCGCAAGCACGGTGACGAGTGGCTGGAGGGCCACGACCTCTCCAGCCTGCGCATCCTCGGCTCTACCGGTGAACCGTGGGACCCCGAGTCCTGGCAGTGGTTCATCGACGAGGTCGGCCGCGGCGAAGCACCCATCATCAACATCTCCGGCGGCACCGAAATCTGTGGCTGCTTCCTCATGCCGATGCCCATCAACGACCTCAAGCCCTGTACCCTCGGCGGGCCGGGGCTGGGCATGAACATCGACATCGTGAACTCCGCGGGCGAGTCCATCGCGGACACCCACGAGCGCGGCTTCCTCGTGGCGCGTGACTCCTGTCCGAGCATGACCAAGAGCCTCTGGTCAGGCGACGAGCGCTACCTCGAGGAGTACTGGTCCTCGTTCGAGGACCCGCCGATGTGGGACCACGGCGACTGGGCCCAGAAGGACGAAGACGGCTTCTGGTTCCTCCACGGCCGCGCCGACGACGCGCTCAACGTGGCAGGCCGGAAGGTCGGGCCCGCCGAGGTCGAAGGGGCGCTCATCGACCACCCGGCAGTCAACCAGGCCGCCGCAGTCGGTGCCCCCGACGACACGACGGGAACCGCCGTCATCGCCTACGTCATCCTCGAAGACGGCGTCGAGGAGACCGACGCCCTCAGGGACGAACTCCGCGCACAGGTCGGCGAGGAACTCGGCAAGCCGTTCCGCCCCCGCGAAGTGCTGTTCGTCGACGAGTTCCCGAAGACTCAGTCCGGGAAGATAATCCGCCGGGCCATCGGTGCGACCTACAAGGGAGAGAAGCTGGGCGACATGTCCAGCATCGAGAACCCCGAGGCGCTCGAGAACCTCGAAGAGGCGCGCTGACACCTTCACGCGCCACGTTATAACGCTCTCGCCCCGTAGAGGTTACGTGGACGGAACGTCAGTCGAGGCGGGGTCACTGGTCGAGCAGGTGAAGCTGTGGTCGCTCACCATCGTCGGCGCTGTCGCGATTCTGCTCTCTGTCGGTAGCTACGCCCTCGGGCAGGACGCGACTATCTTCGACGCGCTCGTCGCACTGCTTCCGTCGTTCGTCGGTCTCTGGATCGTCCGCACGGGATACCACGTCAGGAAACGCCACTCGGAACCGGACCGGGTCTGGAGTCTAACACGGTGGGTCCTGTTCGGCTCGGCGGTCGCCGGCTTCGGAACGGTCGGCGTCATCTTGCTCCTCGCGCTCACGTTCCTCGGCCCCGGCCTGCTCGAGTTTCTCTTCGAGAACGTCGTCAGCCTCGACACCTCGTTCCTCGGCCAGCTCATCCTCATCGACGTCCTCTTTGCGACCATCATCGGTGGGGGCGGCGGTCTCCTCTTTGGCATCTACGAGGACCGAATCGAACAACGAACACGCGAACTGGAACGCGCCAACGAACGCCTCGACGAGTTCGCTGCGGTCGTGAGCCACGACCTCAGGAATCCACTCACCGTGGCAGACCTCAACACACACCTCGCACGCGAGACCGGAGACCAGGAGTACTTCGACGCGGTCGGCCGGGCACACGACCGAATGCGAGCGATCATCGAAGACGTATTGACGCTCTCCCGGGACGGTGGGGAAGTGAAGAACCTCGAATCGGTCGACATCGCCCAGACCGCACGGGAAGCCTGGGAGACGACCCACACGCGTGACGGTACCATCGAGGTGACGGCGACGGGCGTGGTCACTGCGGACCCGGCACGGCTTCGCACGCTGTTCGAGAACCTGTTCCGGAACGCGCTCGACCACGGCGGGCCGTCGACACACGTCGTCGTCGGCAATCTCCAGGGCGGGGGGTTCTTCGTCGCCGACGACGGCCCCGGCATCCCCGAGGACGACCGCGAGCACGTCTTCGACGCGGGCTACACCACCTCCGAGTCCGGAACGGGCTTCGGCCTCGCAATCGTCAAGCGAATCGCGCAAGCACACGGCTGGTCGGTCGCCGTCACGGAGAACCCCGAGGGCGGGGGCGCACGGTTCGAGTTCTGTCGAGCGTGAACGGCCACAAAATTCTTACAGTGCTGATATACCCTTTATCAATAAATACTGTTAATATTGCCCCTCGAATTGTACCCGTCGAGCCATGTCAAATGTAGTCAGACGGATGGCCGAGGGAAGCTCGCGGCTGGTCGAACGGTATCTGCCCGACGCCTTCCTGTTCGCTATCTTGCTCACGTTCGTCGCGTACGGTCTCGCGTTCGTCTTCGTCGAACCAGCTGGCGGCTACCTCGACCACGGCGTCGACCTGCTCAGGGTCGGCTGGTACGGTGGATTCTGGGCGCTCATCGGGTTCGCGATGCAGATGACGCTCATCCTGATGACCGGGTACGCACTGGCCCAGACGGACCTCGTCGACGGTATCCTGTCGCGGGTCGCTGCGATTCCCTCGTCCGAACGTGGTGCGGCCGCGATGGTCCCGCTCGTCGCGGCCATCGCCTCGTTCGTCCACTGGGGACTCGGTCTGGTCGTCGGTGCCCTGCTGGCCCGGAAGGTGGCGAAGCAGATCCGGACCATCGACTTCCCGATAATCGTCGCCGGTGCCTACTCCGGCTTCGTGGTCTGGCACGGAGGACTGGCCGGGTCGATTCCGCTGCTCCTGAACTCGGGGGCGGACAGTGGGAACTTCCTGCTCGCGTCGGGGACACTCCAGTCCACCATCGGGACCGGCGAGACCATCTTCACCGTCGCGAACCTCGTCCTGTTCGTCGTCGTCGGCCTCGTGTTCTTGCCGACGCTGTTCTGGCTGATGTACCCCGAGGACGACGACAAGAAGACACCAATCGACCCGGATACCTTCGAGGACGACCAGGCCGTCACCGACGGTGGCGAAGCGGGCACGGCGACCCCGCACGCGACCGCCGGGTACGACTCGCCCGCAGAACGCATCGAGCACTCGAACGCCATCGCCTGGGCGGTCAGCTTCGTCGGAATCCTCGCTGTCGTGTTCTACTTCGCGAACGGCATCCGAAACGGGACGATGCCGTGGAACAACCTCGACCTGAACATCGTGAACTTCACGTTCCTGTTCCTCGGTCTGGGCCTCCACGGGACGCCCGCCGCCTACATCGACGCGATGAAAGAGGCGGTCGAGAACGTCTGGGGCATCATCCTCCAGTTCCCGTTCTACGCCGGCATCATGGGTATCATGGCGTTCGCCCCCGAAGGCTCGGTCTCGCTGGCGACGCAGATCGCCGAGGGGATGGTCGTCCTGGCACCCGAGGGCGCGATTCCTGCCATCGCGTTCCTCACTGCCGGGCTCGTCAACATGTTCGTCCCCAGCGGTGGTGGCGAGTGGGCCGTCGTGGGCGAACCGCTGGTGAAGGCCGCCCAGGCTTCGGGCACGTCGGTCGCTCGGGTCTCGATGGCAGCCGCCTGGGGCGACGCCTGGACCAACATGATTCAGCCGTTCTGGGCCATTCCGCTGCTGGCAATCTCCGGGCTCTCGGTGCGAGACATCATGGGGTACTGCGTCATGGTCCTGTTCGGCACCGGTGTCATCGTCATCGTCGGCATCACGCTGTTGCCGATGTAGGACGTGCAGTACGATCTTTTACAGCGACACGTCCGCGAGTGACAACACCGTGGCCTCGGGTGCGTCACCGTCTACGACCGCCACATCTCCCACGGTCTCTCCGTCGGGGAACAGTATCTCAGACCCGGCCAGCAACGCTGCGAGGACACCTGCGGCGACGGTCCGCGGGTCGGCGAGCGGTGTTCGGACCGCGACACGCTCGTCTCCCGTCAGGTCGAGGGCGTCCACGGCCTGTCTGGCACCAGCGAGCAGGTCGGCGTGCGTGTACACTCGGTCCTCGGTCCACAGGATGCCGTCGTCGGGCCGACACGGCTCTGGTGGCATCGTGGGGTTCTCGCTCCAGACGCCACCCTCCCAGTACCAGTACGCCGGGTCCTCGGGGTCGTCCCCGTAGCCGATACGCTGTGTTCCGGCTGGCACGTCGAAGTCGTCGAGTCGAGGCGTCGGTGCGACCAGAAGCTTCGCGTCGACCGTCGCTGGCGGGTCGAACCGAGTCTGCGCACCGAGCAGGGACGCCCCGAGGAACGCGAGGACCGGCTGGGCCCGGGGCTCGGTGACGACTGCGACGGTCGCCCCCGTCCGGACCCCGTGGTGGTGCATGAAGTTGCCGGCCTTCCACGCGGTCGTCAGGAACCGACGGTAGTCGTAGCGCTGGATGCCAGCCCCGGTCGCGTACAGGGCTGGCGCGTCGCTCCTCCGGTCACGAGCGAGTACGTCGGCGAGAGTCTCCATGCTCCCGTTTCGGCACACCTCGCCAAAAACACCCCGTTCAGTCGACGTCGACGCGGACCACCGACGTGCCGTCCGTCCCCGATTCGGACGCGTCGTCCGCCCCGCTGCGTCCTCGCCCGCCGACCCGGGTGAGAATCGTCGCTGCGAGCACGACCCCTACGACGAGCCCAGCGAGCACCCCGCGGGCCACGTTCCGACGCTCGTCGAACTTGACGAACCGGGTTTCTCCCGCCGAGATGTCCAGTGCACCGACCGGGGTCGTGACGACGCCACCGCCGAACCCACCACCGCTTCCCGTTCCGTCCGATCCATCGCCCTCGCCGAATCCACCACCGTACCCGTACGCCACGCGGGCGACGGGGACGACAGTCCTGTCACCGTGTTCGACCGGGTCACCGTACACCGTCCGAACGTGGGCGCTGTCGCGCAGGTTCTCGACGGTTGCCTGCAGGGTTTCCGAGAATTGCATGCGACTGATACGTCGGGGAGCGAGATAACGATTCGCGCGAGCGAAGGTACGCGGACATTCATATCGGGGCCAATACAGTTTAGTAGTCGTTCTGCAACTGGCCTGTATAGGAGCCAATGTCACGACGGATTACAATCGGTATCGTACGCGAACTGTACCATGCGGTGTTCAGGCCCTCGGATTTCGTGCAGGCTCGGACGAGTTCGTACACCCAGTCGCGGGTCGGGACCGTCGTCGAGGCGAATCGCCTGGTGGTCGTGTACATCGCGAA
This sequence comes from Haloarchaeobius ordinarius, assembly GCF_051801355.1. Lineage (GTDB taxonomy): Archaea > Halobacteriota > Halobacteria > Halobacteriales > Natrialbaceae > Haloarchaeobius. The sequence goes on from NZ_CP196560.1 coordinate 2,051,913, forward strand.
CCTCCTCCTGTACGCGATTCCGCTCACACTGGCGGGTGTCGGTGTCCAGAAAAGTCAACCGGCACCCGAGTGGTTCGCGAACTCGGTGTTCGCAGCGTTCGCGGAACCGACACCGCTGTGGCAGTTCTGGACGGCGCTCATCGAGAACTGTTCGTTCATCACGGTCGCACTCATCATCACGCTGATCAACTACCACGCCGCGGTCGCGCTCCTGTTGAGCTCCCGCGGTATCCTCCAGACCATGCATACCGTCGTCTACACGACCAGTATGTATCTGGCAATCATCTTCTCGCTCGTGATGCACCTCTCGACGAGTCCGACCATCCAGGTCGCCGACGACCTGGTCATCAACGTCCAGAAGGCGTTCTTTTACTTCTTCATCGACACGCTCGGCTCGAATCTGGAGTTACCACAGGGCCGACCCGAACAGATACTCCTCACGAACGTCACACAGGAGGGCCAACTCGTCATCGCCGGGTTGGTGCTCTCGCTGCTGTACTACCTCTACTCGTTGTACCTCGGCGCTCGCCTGAACCACGGCACGTCGCGAGTGACGGCACTCCTCGTCATCGGTGCCGTCGGTGCCGCTCCGGCGCTGTACGTCGTCGGAATCATCCTCGCGAACACCTACGGAGCAGTCTAACATGACAGGAGATACACACAGCAAGGGTGCATCGGCACGCGAACACGGACTCGGGTCGAAGATGGTCATGCGGGCCACCCCGACGACCAAACTCGTCCTGGTCTACATCGGCGTCCTCGCGGTCGTCGGGACCGGACTCGGCCTGTACTTCCTCACGAACAAGCAAGCCCTCGGCGAGCAGGGCTACGGCGGTATCGCGGGGTGGGTCATCGTCCTCCTGACCGTCATCGGGCTCGTCCGTCTCACCATCCAGTTCCTCGTCCTCCGCCGGACCGAGTACGTCATCACGCGTGACTCCGTCCGACGCGAGTACGACCTGCTGTACAGTGAGAAGTCGCGCGAACTCCCCCTCTCGAAGGTCCGCGGGGTCGAACTCCGGCGTGGTCGACTGCAGGCGCTGCTCGGCTTCGGAGACGTGTCGTTCCTTGCGGCCGGGACCAACCGCTCCATCGGCTACATCGACTTCGACAACACCGACAGCCCACACGAGATACGCCAGAAGGTGTTCGAACTCATGGAGAAGTACGACGGCCACCCCACCGGGCACAGAGCAGCCACGACCCAACGGACTGCAGAGGCGGCCCAGACCGCGGACGCGAACGAGACTGCAGAATCGGCGACGGAACACGCAGAGACGCCCGGAGCCGGCGATTAGAACGAGTTCTTTATCTTCTTCCAGAAGCCCTTCTTGATCTCGACTTCCTCACCGCCAGCTTCGGCGAACGCCTCTAGCGCCTCGCGCTGTTCGTCGTTCAGTTCGTCGGGCGTCACGACCTGTACCTGAACGTAGAGGTCGCCGTGGCCGCTCCGTCGGAGTCGCGGCATCCCCTCACCGCGAATGCGGAACGTCTCACCGCTCTGGGTGCCCGCGTCGACGTCGACCTCGACCGTGCCGCCGAACGTCTCGACCTCGATCGTATCACCGAACACCGCCTGCGGGAACGAGATCGGGAGCCGGTAGTACAGGTCGTCGCCGTCGCGTTCGAAGTCTCCGCGCTGGTCGACCGACACCTCGATGAGCAGGTCGCCCTTCGGCGCACCGGGGTCACCTGGTGCACCCTCGCCCCCGAGGCGGACTGACTGACCGTCTCTGACGCCAGCCGGAATCTCGACGGTCAGCGTCGTCTCAGCCTCGACGATACCACGGCCACGACAGTCGTCACACGTCTCGTCGTACACCTCACCTTCGCCCTCGCACTGTCGACAGGTCTGTGTCTGCTGGACGCGCCCCAGCGGCGTCTGCTGGACCTGCGTCACGCGACCCTGGCCGTTGCAGTTCGAACAGGTCTCGGAGTCGGCGTCCGGCGGGTGTCCGTGGCCCTCGCAGGTGTCACAGTGCTCCGGCCGGGTGATGGTCACCTGTTTCTCGATACCGTTGTACACGTCTTCGAGATCGAGGGTGACCCGCGTCCGGAGGTCTCGACCCGGTCGCGGCCCCCGGTCGCGCTGGCCCTGTCCGCGCTGGCCACCGCCACCGAAGAACTGCTCGAAGATGTCGTTGATGCCGCCCATGCCGCCGGCGCCACCGAAGGGGTCGCCCCCACCGCCGCCGAAGCCACCGGCGCCGCCCATGCCGCCGCGGCCGTCGAAGCCACCGCGCTTCTCGGCTTCCTTGAAGCGGTCGTGGCCGAGCCGGTCGTACGCCTGGCGCTTCTCCTCGTCGGTGAGGACCTCCTTGGCCTTCTTCACCTGCTTGAACTTCTCTTCGGCGTCTTCCGCGTCGGAGACGTCGGGGTGATACTCGGCGGCCTTCTTTCGGTAGGCCTGCTTGATCTCGTCCTCGGACGCGTCCCTGCTCACGCCGAGGGCATCGTAGAAGTCCTCGCTCATTCGTTACTGGTCGATAGAGGATTGAACCACTTGAAAAGAACGGGTTCGGTCGGCGAGTGTTCGAACCGATGGCGGGCGGCCGAGCAGTTACTCCTCGCTCTCGTCTACGTCCCCAGAACGCGGAGCGTTCTGGTGGGCAGACGAGAAGGAGATTACTCTTCTTTCTCGTCTACGTCCTCGAAGTCGGCGTCGACGAACTCCTCGTCGTCGTCACCGGGTGCCGCACCGCCGGGCGTGGCACCGCCCATGCCGCCACCCATGCCACCGCCGTTCGCGGCGGCCTGCTGGTCGTACATCTGCTTGCCGATCTCCTGGAGTTCCTTCGAGAGCGCCTTGGTGGCCTCCTCGATGTCCTCCTTCGAGGAGTCGGAGTCTGCGACGACGTCTTCGACGTTCTCCATCTCGGCCTCGATGGCGTCGCGCAGGTCGTCGTCGACGTTCTCCTCGTTCTCCTCGAGGATGGTCTCGGCGCGCTGGAGCGTCGCCTCGGCGGAGTTCTTCGCCTCGATGCGCTCACGGCGCTGGCGGTCCTCTTCGGCGTGTTCTTCGGCTTCCTCCTGCATCCGCTTGACTTCGGCGTCCGAGAGGCCGGCACCGCCTTCGATGGTGATGTCCTCGCGGTTGCCAGAGCCCTTGTCCTCGGCGGACACGTTCACGATGCCGTTCTCGTCGATGCTGAAGGTGACCTCGATCTGCGGGGTGCCTGCCGGTGCCGGCGGGATGCCGGTGAGGTGGAACTCCCCGAGCAGTTCGTTGTCCTGTGCCATCTCACGCTCGCCCTGGAAGACGCGAACCTGCACGGAGGTCTGGTTGTCCGCGGCAGTCGTGAATATCTTCGACTCCTCGGTCGGGATGGTCGTGTTCTTCTCGATGAGACGCTCGAACAGGCCACCCTTGACCTCGATACCGAGCGAGAGCGGCGTGACGTCGAGGAGGACGATGTCGTCGACCTCGCCGCCCAGCACGCCACCCTGGATGGCCGCGCCCAGCGCGACGGCCTCGTCGGGATTGACGTTCTTTTTCGGCTCGCTGCCGATCATCTCCTCGACCTTGTCGAGGACCTGCGGCATACGGGTGGAGCCACCGACGAGCAGCACCTCGTCGATGTCGTCCATCTCGTAGTCGGCGTCTTCGAGTGCCTGCTCGGTCGGGGCGACGGTGCGGTCGATGAGGTCCTGGGTCAGGTTCTCGAACTTCGCACGAGTCAGGCTCTTCTCCAGATGGATGGGGCCGTCGTCGGTCGCCGTGATGAACGGGAGGTTGATCTCGGTCTCCTTACGCGAGGAGAGTTCGATTTTGGCCTCCTCGGCTGCGTCCTTGAGGCGCTGGAGCGCCTGGCGGTCGTCGCGGAGGTCGATGCCGTGGTCGTCCTCGAACTCCTCGGCGAGCCAGTCGATGATAGCCTCGTCCCAGTCGTCACCACCGAGGTCGTTGTCCCCGTTCGTGGCGACGACCTCGTAGACACCGCCACCGAGGTCGAGGATGGAGACGTCGAAGGTACCCCCACCGAGGTCGTACACGAGGATGGTCTGGTCGGAGTCGTCGTCGAGTCCGTACGCCATGGCGGCTGCGGTCGGCTCGTTGATGATACGTTCGACCTCGAAGCCGGCGATTTCGCCGGCGTCCTTGGTCGCCTGACGCTGACGGTCGCTGAAGTAGGCGGGCACCGTGATGACCGCCTTCTCGACGTCCTCACCGAGGTACTCCTCGGCGTCACGCTTCAGCTTCTGGAGAATCATCGCGGAGATCTGCTCCGGCGTGTACTCCTCCCCGTCGATATCGACCGCGTAGTCGTCGCCCATGTGTCGCTTGATGGACGCGATGGTGCGCTCGGGGTTCTGGATGGCCTGGTTCTTGGCCGGTTTGCCCACGAGACGCTCACCGTCTTCGGTAAACGCCACGACGGAGGGAGTCGTGCGGTTACCTTCGCTGTTCACGATAATCTCGGGGTCTCCACCCTCCATCACGGCGAAGGCGGAGTTCGTGGTCCCGAGGTCGATACCGAGGATCTTGTTGCTCGCCATGTTACGGGGTTATACCTCCCTCGCCGGTTTAAAACTTGCTTTACTTGACTATCCGACGAATTAAAGCTGTCGACTGGACGTAGAACCGGTCGAGACGGTAATTTTCGCGTTGAAACGAGTTAGGTTTACTCTTCGCCCCCGATAGCTTCACTGACCTCGTCGTCGGTCGACTCCGCGCTTTCCCCTGATTCTTCGTCGACTTCACCACCGTCAGATGCTGGAGAATCGGCACTCGCAGGTTGGGCTTCCTCGACTTCCCCACCGAGGGCGACGGCCTCGTCACTGTCGTCGTAGTCGGAGCCGTTGCTGACGGTGACCTGTGCAGTCTGGATGACCTTCCCACCCATCTCGTAACCCGGGCGGTAGACGTCCACGATGGCACCCTCAGGCTCCGCACTGTCGACCCGGACCATCACCTCGTGGCGCTGGGGGTCGACCTCGGCGCCCGGGGTCGGAGCGACCTCCTCGACGTTCTCGTCTTCGAGGACACGGTCGAACTCGCGCAGGGTCGCCTCGACACCGTCGCGGATGTCGGCACCCTCGTCCTGCCCGAGCGCGCGGACGAGGTTGTCCCGGACCGGGACGATGCGCTCGACGAGGTCCTCTGTCGCACGTTCTTGAATCTGTTCTTGCTTCTTCTTCGCTCGCTCTTTGTAGTTCTTGAAGTCGGCCTGTTTGCGGACGAGCCGCTGCTTGAGGTCCTCGCGCTCGTCGCGGAGGTCGTCACGCTCTGCTTCGAGGTCTTCGACCGTCTCCCGAAGCGTCTCGGCCTCGTCTTTGAGCTCGAATGCGCGCTGGATGAGCGTCTCGACCTCCGCCCCGAGTTCCTCGTCGACGGCGCTGACGCGCTCGACGAGGTCGTCACCGACCGGTGTCTCGGCGGCGTCCGAATCAGTGGCGTCCGAATCGGCGGCGGTCCATTCGAACTCGGCGTCGCTCTCCTCGGCTGTCTTCTCCTCGGCTGTCTTCTCCTCGGCTGTCTTCTCCGAGGCCTCGTCGACAGCGGGGTCTTCGGTGCCTGTGTCTGACTCCGCTGCCTCGTCCGCTGTCTGCTCGGGGGCGTCGACGGAGGGCGTCTCCTCTGCTTCGGGAACGTCTTCGACCTCCTCGCCTGCCTCGGAGGTCGGCGTCTCCGTGTCCTCGTCTTCGTCCATGTGCGGAACAAAACCCGCCAGACACCAAAAGGGTTCAGGTACGACCCTGCTCTCGACTGGCCACGTGTGGACCACTGGTGTGGTCCCACACCGCTTATAGCGCCTGCGTGGCAACCTCCGGCCGATGCCGACCACGCTCCGGTACGAGAACGGCACGGTTCGTGTCGAGAGCGACGACTCTCGACCCCTCCCGGGCGTGGAGACCGACCCGCGAAGTGGGACCGGCCGGGTGCCGGCGTACGAGTACGCGGCACTCAGGCGTGCCCTCGACGAGGCGGGCGAGAAGTGCACCGACGACGTCCTCGACCTCTCCCCGGTACCGCCGCTTCACTCGACGTACGAACTTCGCGAGTACCAGCGAAACGCACTCGACGACTGGGCCAGTGACACGTCCGGGACAGGTCTCTCACGACGGGGCTGCCTCGAACTCCCGACGGGGAGCGGGAAGACCGTCATCGCCATCGCGGCCATCGAACAGTGCTCGACGCCGTCGCTAGTCGTAGTCCCGACGCTCGACCTCGTCGACCAGTGGCGGACGGAACTCGCCGCGGAGTTCGACGAGCCAATCGGGCAACTCGGTGGCGGCGAACAGCGCCTCGAGGCGCTCACCGTCTCGACGTACGACTCGGCGTACCTCCGGGCCGACGACATCGGCGACCGGTTCGAACTGGTCGTCTTCGACGAGGTCCACCACCTCGGGGGTGAGGGCTACCAGGACATCGCCCGCTTGCTGGCCGCCCCGTACCGACTGGGCCTCACCGCGACCTTCGAGCGTCCCGACGGGGCACACGAGACCATCGAGGACCTCGTCGGGCCGCTCGTCCACCGGCTCTCGGTGGACGACCTCGCCGGCGACCACCTCGCGGACTACGACGTAAAGCGACTCAGGGTCGAACTCACGCCCGCAGAACGCGAGCGCTACGAGGAGAAGCAGGGCATCTTCACCGACTATCTCGCCCGCAGCAACATCCAGCTTCGGAGCGGAAGCGACTACCAGGAACTGGTGAAACGCTCGGGGACCGACCCGGCTGCACGGCGGGCACTACTCGCCAAACAGGAAGCCAGGCGCATCATGATGGGCAGCGAAGCGAAACTCAACGCGCTGGCGGACGTGCTCGGTCGGCACCGGGACGACCGTGTCATCCTGTTCACGGCGCACAACGACCTCGCGTACGACATCTCTGAGCGCTTTCTCGTCCCTGTGGTCACGCACCACACCGGAACGAACGAGCGACGTGACATCCTGGAGCGGTTCCGGGACGGGCGGTACTCGCGCGTCGTCACCTCGAACGTCCTCGACGAGGGCGTCGACGTGCCGGACGCGAACGTCGCCGTCATCCTCTCTGGGAGTGGCAGCGAACGCGAGTTCACCCAGCGACTGGGTCGAATCCTTCGACCGAAAGAAGACGGCGGGCGGGCGCTTCTCTACGAGATAATCAGTCGAGAGACCGCCGAGACGCGAGTGGCGGACCGTCGGCGAGGCTGAGACGACCCGCGTCCCAGCCAGTCACGGTTCTTCCCAGTCGACGGAGAGGTCTCCGGCAGTCGGGAACTCGAACGTGTAGGTCTGCGTCTGGCCTGGGTCGTGTTCTACCAGCGTCCGCTGCCGTTCGACCGCTTCGTCCGTGGACCACGTGAGAACGAGCACTGCTTCGAGTGGTTCTGCCCCCTCGTTGGTGACGACGACGTCGACCGCGAACCCCTCAGACGTGGTGGGGAACGCGAACTCGACGGCGACGTTCGGCGCGACCGCCTGGGTTCCGGTCGGCGTGGACAGGTCCGCCGTCGGCTGTTCGTAGCCATCGCTCCCGGGTGCGGTGTGCTTCGCTCCGGGCTGGTCGGCCGGCAGGCGGCCCGTACAGCCGGCGAGCCCCGCGAGGACGCTCCCGACGGCGACACAGAAGGCGCGGCGCTGCATCGAGCCTCGGTTCGGCACGGGGGGAGGAAACCCTTGTGTCTCGCAACAGGCCCGGGTGACAGGTTTTTGCGGGCCGCGCCCCGACGTGAGACCATGTTGACCAAGGACCTGCTTCGGGTCTCGCGTGCTGGCGGCGGATACCAGCCCCGGTTCGTCGACGACGAGGCTGAAGCGGTCGCTGCGCGCGTCCTTGGCGTGTTCCAGGGCCACGTCGGCGAGTCCTACGGCGACCTTCAGGACGCGCTGACCGACCTGGAGGGTGACGAGGCGGACTTCAAGCTCGTCCGGGGGTTCGCGAAGCTGGTCGAGCGCGAGGCGACGGTCGAGACGACGGCACCGATTCCGCCGGACCGGGCGCGACGCGCCGCGTTCACCGCGGCCGAACCGGGTGGGGTGGTAACGAAGGCCGAGCGTGAGACCGCCATGGCGCAGGCCGCGACGGCTCTCGGGTCGACGCCCGAGGCAGTCGCCGAGTCGCTGTACGCCGACCTGCCGGAGAACCAGGTCGTCACGGCGGTCGATGCGCCGTGGACGCCGGCAGAACTGGTTGCCCAGTACAACCTCTCACTGGCCCAGACGGCGCTGTTCGACGCGACGACGGTGCGCGTCCGGTCGTCTGACCCGAAGGCACTCGTTTCGGCGGTCAAGCGGCTCCGGCTCATGTACGAGATCGAGCAGACGCCAGAGGGTCGCGAGGTCGTCGTCACCGGGCCGGACAGCCTGTTCCGGAACTCGCGGCGCTACGGGACGCGGTTCGCGCGGTTGTTGCGGACCGTCGCGAAGACCGACGACTGGCGGCTCGTCGCGACCATCGACGACCGGGGGACGGAGCGACGGCTGGTGCTCTCAGACGGCGACCCGGTCCGCGTTCCCGGCACGGACCCCGTCGCCGAGGTGAGCTACGACAGCGACGTCGAGGCCGACTTCGCGACCCGGTTCACCTCGCTCGACCTCGACTGGGACCTCGTCAGGGAGCCGGAACCGCTCGCGACGGGGACGCGAGTGATGATTCCGGACTTCGCGTTCGACTGGGCGCCGGCCGGCCGGGACGCGGACGCGGCGGACTTTCGGGTCTACTTCGAGGTGATGGGCTTCTGGACGCCTGCGTACGTCGAGAAGAAACTCTCTCAGCTGGCCGACCTCGAAGACGTCGAGATGCTGGTCGCGGTCGACGAGTCACTGGGCGTCGGCGAAGCTATCGAGTCCTTCGACCACCGGACGATACCCTACTCGGGTGGACGAATCCGGGTGAAAGACGTCCGGGACGCACTCCGGCGGTACGAGGACGAACTCGTCGCTGCCAGTGCGGCCGCGCTCCCCGACCGACTCGAACCGGGCGACGACGTGGTGACGATGGCGTCGCTCGCGGAGCGACACGGTGTCAGTGAGGACGTAATCGAATCCAAGACGTTCCCCGCGCACGAGCGCGTGGGACGAACGCTCGTTCGTCCGGCCGTGCTGGACGCGGTCGCGGACGACCTCGCGGCCGGGATGTCGCTGGCTGACGCCGAGTCGGTGCTGGCAGCCTGCGGAATCGACGAGTCGAGCGCCGTGCTAGCGAGACTTGGCTATCGCGTCGAGTGGGAGGGTTTGAGTGGGGGCACCCTCCACACGACGGACTGAAATGCAGGTCCGTTCTCGACCGAACGGCAGGTGGGTGGATATAGCGAGCAGACGGCACTGTCGATACTGGTCCCGTGGCGGCGTGCCGTGCAACCGCAGCCCGCCACGGGGCGATGATCAGGTCACGACGGGCATTGCTGCCCGTTTGCGTTTGAACCCTAGTACGGTGGCGAGTGGGTCTTGATGACCTCCGAGAGGTCGTGCAGTTCCTGGTCGATGAGTACGACGAGGTCGTCGAGCGTGACGAAACCGGCTATCTTCCCGTTCTCGGTGATGGGCATCCGGCGGACGCTGTGTTCTTGCATCTTCGCACAGATCTCCCTGATGCCGGTGCTGACGTCTACGGTGATGATGTCCTTCTCCATCACGTCGTTCGCCGTCGTCGTCTTCGGGTCCTTACCCTCGGCGACGAGGTTCACGACGATGTCCCGGTCGGTGACGATGCCGACGGGTTCTTCGTTCTGGTGGATGACGACCGACCCGACCTTCTTGTTCTTCATCGTCTTGGCGAGGTCACCGACTGGCGTGTCGGGAGTCGCTGTAACGACTGCGTCCTTCTGTCGAGCGATGTCTAACGATGGCATTGTGTACTCCCCGACGCCGGTCGTCCGGCGTCTGCTCTCTCTAGGCCGGACGCAACGATATGTGTTAGCAAGCCACACTGTGGCGATGTCTCACGTGATTGGGGCGCGACTGATGAGAAGAGCGTGGCCCCTCAGACGTCGCGCTGACGTCCCTTCGGTACCACCGACCGGAGCTCGCCGTAGAGGAACAGGCCGACGCCGAGTGGTTCGCGCTCGCCGGCGAGTTCGTGGGCGGCGATGACGTAGCCCCAGTCGCCGTCGTAGTCGAGTTCCTGGTCTTCGCCGTCGGCGAACCGGCGGGCTTCCACCTCGGTGAGGTCGACGACGTTTTTCGTGGCGAGCTTTCCGAAGCGCTGGACCGCGTCCGTGGTCGGCTTCCAGTGCTCCTGCCGGGTGCGCAGGAACGTCATCCCGACGCCCTCGACCTCGATGTGGTCGGGGACGTCCCCGGCGAAGGCCCAGATCTTGCCCTTGCCTTTCTCGTAGAAGGTGTGGTCCGCGAAGGTCTCCGGCGGGACGCCGAACCGCTCTTCCCACCAGCCGACGACCTCCTCGCGAGTAGCGCGGCCCTCGACCTCGCGGTCGTCCGCCGTGGCCGGGAGGCGGTCGAAACGGTGGCCCTGGTTGGTCTGCTCGCTCATGCCGTCACCTCCAGTTTCGCGGTGAAGAACCCGCCCGTGTCGTTGTGGTGCGGGTAGACGCGCTTGGCCTTCGCGACCTGTGGGTCGTACTCCTCACCCTCCCACTCGGTGATGCCGGAGACGTGGTCCAGTGCGAGGTCGTAGTCCACGACTTGGCAGTCTTCCTCGGCGAGGACGTGGTCCAGCACGGCCTCGTTCTCCTCCGGTGCGAAGGTACACGTCGAGTAGACGACGGTGCCGCCCTCGCGAGTCACCTGCAGGGCCCGTTTCAGGATGCCCTTCTGGATGCCCGCGACCGAGGTGACGTGGCCCATGTTCCAGTTGTCGAGCGCGTCGGGGTTCTTCCGGATGGTCCCCTCGCACGAGCAGGGCGCGTCGACGAGGACGCGGTCGAACTCTTTGCCGTCGAACGGTTTCAGCGAGAAGTTCCTCGCGTCCTGGTTCGTCACGACCACGTTCGTCACGCCCAGGCGCTCGCAGTTGAACCGCAGTGCAGAGAGGCGGCCGAGGTTGTTGTCGTTCGCGACGAGGGTGCCAGTATCCTCCATCTCGGCGGCCAGTTGTGTGGTCTTCGACCCCGGCGCGGCGCAGGTGTCGAACACGCGGTCACCCGGTTGCGGGTCGAGGACGGTCGGCGGGATGGCCGACACCTCCTCCTGCCCGGTGGTCCAGCCGTGAAAGCCCGGCCACGTCGACCCCGGTTTGTCCGTCTCCAGCGTGAGGACGTGGGGGTGCCAGTCCGCCTGTTCGTACCCGATGCCAGCCTCGTCGAACGCCCGTGTGACGCGCTCTGTGGTGGTCTTCAGGGTGTTCACCCGGACCGCCATCGGTAACGGCCGTTCGCACGCGGCCAGGAACGCCTCGAAATCGTCGACGATGTCTCGATACCGTTCGAACGGCTCCATGCCGCCCGCTTCGGGAGACGGGGGTTTGTCGCTTTCGAAGCGGGGGGTGCTTTTTAATCCGGTCGGTGTCTCGTGTTACCTATGGCACACGTGAAGAAGCGGTCAGACATGGACCTCGACGGTGCGTTCCTCATCGAAGGCCTCCCGGGCGTGGGGCTGGTCGGGAAGATCGCCACCGACCACCTCATCGAGACCTTCGACATGGAACTCTACGGGACGTGTCACTGCGAGGGACTCGCCCGCATCGGCATCTACCACGAGGACCAGCGCGAGCTGGAGCCACCGGTCCGCATCTACGCGGACGAAGAGAGCGGGTTCGCGGCCCTCCAGAGCGACGTCCCCGTCGACGCCCAGGCCGTCAGCGAGTTCTCCGGTTGCATGACGGGCTGGGTCGAGAGCGCTGGCCTGACGCCCATCTATCTCAGCGGGTTGCCCGCCAAGCGAGATGGCAAGCCGGCCATATACGGGGTCGGCACCGCGGGCGGCGTGGCGATGCTGGAGGAGACGGACATCCCACTCCCGTCAGAGAACGGGGTCGTCAGTGGCCCGACCGGGGCGTTGCTCAACCGGGCGGTCGAGACCGGTCTCGACAGCGTCGGCCTGGTCGTCGAGTCCGACCCGAAGTTCCCCGACCCGGAGGCCGCACGCGTCCTCATCGAGGACGGCATCTGCAAGCTCACGGGCATCGACGTCGACATCTCGGAACTGGTCGAACGGGCCGAAGAGATTCGCGAGCAGAAAGAACGGCTGGCAAAGCGGATGGAGGAAGCGAAAGAGGAGGAGAGTTCGCAGGCACAGCCGCTCCGGATGTACCAGTAAGCGAGAACGGGCGGGCGGCGTGAGCCGTCAGTGCAGCAGGTCGAGCACGTGTTCGGCGTGCTCGACGAACGCCTCGTCGGTCCGGGTGCGTGGTCGGTCGAGACCCACGTCGACTATCTCCCGGACGCTGCCGGGGCCCTCGCTCAGGACCACGATTCTATCCGCGAGTTTCACCGCCTCCTCCACGTCGTGGGTGACGAACAGGACCGTCTTCTCGGTCTCGGCCCACACGTCGAGCAGTTCGTCGTGGAGCATGTTCCGCGTCTGGGCGTCGACGCTCCCGAACGGCTCGTCCATCAGCAGTATCTCGGGGTCGACCGCCAGCGCCCGGGCGATGCCGACGCGCTGTTTCATCCCGCCAGAGAGCTCTTTCGGGTAGGCGTCTGCGAACTCCGAGAGGCCGACGAGGTCGAGCATCTCGGCGACGCGGGTCTCGCGCTCGGCCTCGGAGACGTCCTGCTGTTCTAACCCGAACGCGACGTTCTCTGAGACGGTCCGCCACGGGAACAGGCCGTACTCCTGGAACACCATCCCGCGGTCGGTGCCAGGCCCCTCGACGCGGTCGCCACCGAGGAACACACCACCCGCGGTCGGGTCTTCGAGTCCCGCGATGATGCGAAACAGTGTGGTCTTCCCACAGCCCGAGGGGCCGACGATGCAGACGAACTCGCCGTCTTCGACCGCGAAGGACACGTCGGCGATGGCCTGCACGTCCTGGCGGCCGGTCTCGTAGCGCTTGCCGATGCCATCGACCGCGACGGTGGCGGTCGACTCCTCGGCGCTCGCGTCGGAGTCGTTCACGCTCGCCATGCCAGCACCTCCTGCTGGACCTTGCGGAAGGCGGCGTCACTCATCAGGAACACCGCGCTGATGACCAGCATGTACGCCACGCTGACGTCCAGCGCGAGGTTCTGGGCGGCGATGAGTATCTGCTCGCCGACGCCCGGCGGCCCGACGAGTTCGGCAGCCACGACGATCATCCAGCACTGCCCGATGCTGGTCCGGATGCCCGTGAATATCTCGGGCATGGCGCTCGGGACGACGACCTTCCGAATCATGGTGAGGTCGTCGTCGACGCCGAGGCTCGCGGCGACCTCCTTGAGGTCCTGTGGAACGGCCTCGACGCCGCTGTAGGCGTTGTAGAAGGTAATCCAGAACGCGCCGATGGCGACGATGAACGTCGCGCCCATGTGACCCGTCCCGAACCAGATGATGGCGAAGGCGATCCACGCCAGCGGCGGGATGGGCCGGAGGATGCGGGTCACCGGCGTCAGCGCGTCGTCGACCAGCGTGAACCAGCCCATCGCGATGCCGGTCGTGGTTCCCAGGGTCGACCCGATGACCAGCCCGGGCAGGTAGTGCTGGAGGCTCTGGAACAGCCGGACGAACAGCTTGGGGAGCGACACGTCGGTACTCGTGAGCGGCAGCGTGTAGGTGGCGTCCGTGGTGAGCTGGCCGTACAGCGCGCCACCGACCTCCACCGGCGTCGGGAGGATGAACGGCTTGAGCGGCATCGCGACGACCTGCCAGAGGACGAGGAACGCGAGCGTCCCGGCGGCACCCGCACCCAGCCGCCGCGTGTCGAGACGGGCCCGGAGGTCCCCGGTCTCGCCAGGGACCGACCCGGTGTCCTCGGTGGTCGTCGTCGCTGCCTCGGACGTCTCCAGGCTCATTCGTTCGCGACCTCGTCGTACAGGGAGTAATCGAAGATGTCCGAGACGCGCAACTTCTGTTCGGTCTTGCCGAGGCGGCTGGCGTAGTCCGCGAATATCTTCGCGCCACCTTCGATGCGGTGTGGGTCCGAGATGAAGTTCGCCCCCTTCGACTCCATGGCCTGCTGGGCGATGTCGACCGGGAGCACGTCCTTGCCGATGACGGTCGCGGCGTCCTCGGCTGCCTCCTTCGGGTTCGCGTTGATGAACTCGGTCGCCTTCCGGTGCTGGCGGAGGAAGTCCTTCGCGAGTTCGGGCCGGTCGTTCCGGAGGCGGTCGTGCATCATCGTCACGGCGGCGGGCTGGCCGGACATGAAGTCGCCTGCCCACGCGATGTTCTGGTAGCCGGCGTCTTTGGACTGGACGATGGTCGGCACCGGCTCCATGATGCTCGTCCCGTCTATCTTGCCCGCGACGAGCGCCTGCCGGACCGGGCCCGCGCCACCGAGGGACTTGATGTTCACGTCGCTCTCGGGGTCGAGGCCGAGTTCGCTGTCGAGCCAGTACCGGAGCAGGATGTCCGGGACCGACCCCGGCGGGAAGGTCCCGAAGGTGAACTTCCGGCCCTTCTGCGCCTCGAACTTCGCGAACGCGTCCGCGCCGTGCTCGTCGTAGAGCGCGGCGAACTCGTCGCTCGCCATGATGAGCATGGCTTCCTCGATGTTCGCGCCGGTCACCTTCGCGAAGCCAGTCTTGTCGACGATTATCATCGCCGGGACGACGCCGAACAGCGCCACGTCGTAGCTCCCCTTTGCGAACGCCTGCACGATGCTCGGGCCGTCGCTGAACAGTTCCGCCTCGACCGGGACCGACAGGTCGTCGTAGTACCCCTGCTGGTCCATCACGAAGTGCTGCATATCGGGGTAGATAGGCATGTACGCGACGTTGAGGGGGTCCCCACCACCGCTGCCACCGGTGAGACCGCCGACACAGCCGGCGAGTCCTGCGATTCCAGTGCCTGCTGTCGCCTGTACGAACCGCCGCCGAGAGAGATGCGAGCCGTCGAAACTACTCATTTCGAACGCCTTGACCGTCCAGGCTTAATTCCGCAAAGGCCACGGTAACTACCACCGTGAGCGAGTTCGGCCCGGTAACCGACACGTTAGCCGATGCCTGCTGGCGATTTCGAGGGCTCTCGGCCGGGTGCCCACTGGGAAACGCCTCATAGATAGCGGGTGTTGTTGCTGGTTCTGTCGCGGTGTGACACACGTGGGAACACGACTCACATCAAGAGTTATCCGCTCGCCCTGCGCGCTCTAGAGTATGACGGAGTTCTCAGACCGCATCGAGCAGGTCAGCATCAGTGGTATCCGAAAGGTCTTCGAGGCCGCAGGCGAGGACGCCATCAACCTCGGGCTGGGCCAGCCGGACTTCCCGACGCCCGAACACGCCAGGGAGGGGGCAATCGCGGCCATCGAGGACGGCCGCGCCGACGCCTACACGTCGAACAAGGGGACCGAATCCCTTCGCGAGGCCATCAGTGGCCGCTACGCCGAGGACCGCGGCATGGAGGTCGACCCGGAAGACATCATCGCGACGGCCGGCGGCTCCGAGGCGCTTCACCTCGCCATGGAAGCCCACGTCGACCCCGGTCAGGAGGTCATCTTCCCGGACCCCGGGTTCGTCGCCTACGACGCTCTCACGCGCATCGCGACGGGCGAACCGAAGCCGGTGCCGCTCCGCGAGGACCTCACGCTCGACCCGGCGACCGTCGAGGAGCACATCACCGACGACACCGCGGCGTTCATCGTGAACAGCCCCGGCAACCCGACGGGCGCGGTCCAGTCCGAAGAAGACATGCGCGAGTTCGCCCGCATCGCGGACGAACACGACGTGCTCTGTATCTCCGACGAGGTGTACGAGCACATCGTCTTCGAGGGCGAACACCACTCGCCCATCGAGTTCGCCGAGTCCGACAACGTCGTCGTCGTCTCCGCGTGTTCCAAGACGTACTCGATGACCGGCTGGCGGCTGGGCTGGGTCACTGGCTCCTCGCGCCGCATCGAACGCATGCTCCGCGTCCACCAGTACGTGCAGGCCTGTGCGTCGGCCCCGGCGCAGTACGCCGCCGAGGCCGCCCTCTCCGGCGACCAGACGGTCGTCGAGGAGATGGTCGAGACGTTCGAGGAACGCCGCGACCTCGTCGTCTCTGGCCTCGAAGACATGGGGCTCGAAGTCCCGACGCCGACCGGCGCGTTCTACGTGATGCCGAAGGTCCCAGAGGGCTGGGTGGACGAGGTCATCGACCGCGGCGTCGTCGTCGTTCCGGGCTCTGCTTTCGGTGAGCACGGCGAGGGCTACGCACGCCTCTCGTACGCGACGAGCACCGAGGAACTCGAGGAGGCCCTCGATATCATGCGCGAGGCGACCGACGCGGTCCGCTGAGGGGGCGCGCACCCTCCCTATACACTTAGGCTACATCGCCTTTGCCGTTCTATCGCGTATCGACTCACCAATGGCTACAGAGCTGTCCGCGGATTCCGAGTCGGACACACGGGCCGTAGAGCCCACAGTCCTCGTCGTCGACGACGACCAGGACCTCGCAGACACCTGCCGGTACTGGCTCGAAGGCGAGGACTACAGCGTTCAGACCGCGTACAGCGGTGAGGACGCACTGGACCGCATCGACGACGACGTCGACCTCGTGTTGCTCGACCGACGGATGCCGCGCCTCTCCGGCGACGAGACGCTGGAGGAACTCCGCGACCGCGGCTACGACTGTCCGGTCGCGATGATGACTGCGGTCGCGCCCGACACCGACATCGTGGACATGCCCTTCGACGAGTACCTCGTCAAACCGGTCGCGGAAGCCGACATCCTGGACGCCGCCGAGGACCTCCTGGCGCGGCGGGACTTCTCCGAGGCCGTTCGCGAGTACTTCGCGATGGAGGCGACCGAGGAGGTGCTCTCCACCCGGGACCGGGAGAACCTCCGGGACGCGGGTGTCCTCGTCGACCTTCGGGAGGAACTCTCGGAGACCTACGAGGACCACGAGGCCGAAATCGAGCGTCGCGAGCGACAGCTCGGTCGGCTCGCCCACGTGAACCACGTCATCCGGAGCGTCGACCGGACGCTCGTCGAGGCCTCGACGCGAGAGACCATCGAGACGGAGGTCTGTGACGCACTGGTCGAAACCGAGGCCTACCGGGGAGCCCTGGTTACGGGGTACAACGAACACAGCCGCGGGCTGCAGGCACGGGTGTCGGCCGGGGCGGTCGACGACGGCATCGATGCCGACCTGGACGGACAACTTCAGGCGCGCGTCGTCGAAGCCGTCGAGTCCGAGCAGTTGCAGGTGCTGTCCACCATCGACAGTGCTCACGCGGCGACGGTGTTCGACGGTGCTGTCGACCCCGACGAGACCGCCGCGGTCGTCGTTCCGCTCTCCTACCGCGAGAAGTCCTACGGCGCACTGGTCGTCTACACGACCGAGTCGTACGTCTTCACCGACCACGAGCTATCCGTGTTCGTCGACCTGGGTGACCACATCGGGAACGGCATCAACGCCGTCGAACAGCAAAAGCTCCTGCTGGCGGACACCATCGCCGAACTGGAGTTCCGCCACACCGACACCGACGACCCCGTCGTCGCGCTCTCGCAGGCGACGGACGCGACCATCGCCCTCCGCGGGGTCGCGTCGACCGACGAGTCCGGGCTGACCTGTTTCGTCGAGGCACACGATGCGGCCGCGGACGACCTCCTCGAGCGGGCTATCGAGCACGAGGCGGTCGACCACGTTCGACTCGTCACCGAGGGAGACGAGTCTCTGTTCGAACTGACGGTCAGCCGGGCGGTCATCGAGACGCTCTCCGGGGTCGGTGCGACGGTGAACACCTTCCGGGTCGAGGCGGGTGAGGGACGAGTCGTCGCCGAGGTCGCTCCCGACGCCGACCTGAAGGCTATCGCTGGCGCGGTCCAGTCCGCCTTCTCCGACGTGTCGGTGCTCTCGAAGCGCGAGGTCGAACGCTCCGTGCAGTCGACCGAGTCCTTCCGGCAGGGGCTATCTGACAGACTGACCGACCGCCAGCAGACCGCCCTGGAGACTGCCTACGCGGCCGGCTACTACGAGTGGCCCCGCGACAGCACGGCAGAGGAGGTCGCCGAGGCCATGGACATCGCCGCACCGACCCTCCACGAACACCTCCGTGCAGGCGAACGCAAGCTACTCGACGCGTTCGTGGAGGAGACGGAGTAGGCCGAGGCCCGTCGGCGAGCCACCCTGACACGACCCGACTCCGAGACTGCACCGAGTCAGTCGCCTCATCCCACGAAGTTATGTCATTTTCGTGCGAAGGGTTCGCATATGACGTTCTCTCGTCACGGGTCGGGTCCGAGAGCAGACGCGCAGGCACTCGCCTCGCAGGTCCACCCCGTGTTCATGCTCCCGCCCATCGCGGCCTCGTGGTTCGGGAGTATCCTCGCCGGTGAATTCGACCCGTTGCTCGGTGCAGTCCACATGACGGCCATCTTCTTCGCCGTCTACACTGCCCACGTCAAAGACGGCTACGTCGACTTCTACGTTCGTGGTGAGGACGACGACCATCCGCTGACCGCCAGAGGCTGTCGCCTGGCACTGGCCGGGGCGACCCTCGGCTTCGCCGGAATGGTGGGTGCACTCTGGCTGCTCGTCGGGCCATGGGCGGCCGTTCTGGCGGTCCCCGGCTGGCTCATCGGCTATCACCACGCGCCACAACTCGACACGAACCCGGTGACGACGACGACCGGTTATCCACTGGGTATCGCGCTGGCCATCGTCGGTGGCTTCTACGTCCAGACCAGTACCATCACCACGGTCGCGGTCGCCTTCGCCGCCGTCTTCCTCGTGTTGCTCTCCGGCGTCAAAGTCGTCGACGACGCCCAGGACTACGAGTACGACCGGTCCATCCAGAAGCGGACCGTGGCGGTCATCCTCGGCCGCGAGGGTGCCCGACGCGCCGCATTCAGCATCATGGGTGTGGGACTGGTCGGGGTCCTCGGATTCGCCGCACTCGGCGTCTTCCCACCATCGGCCGCGCTGGCCGTCGTGGTGTTCGTTCCCGTCGCGTTCTTCGCCTACCGTGGGACCGAGGAACTCGCGACCATGCTCCTGGTCAGGGGCTGTTACGTGTTCCTGGCGGCGTTGCTCGTGGCGGTGTACTTTCAGCCGCTCACGTGAGCGGGTGAGTCGACAGGTCGACGACCAGTCGGGGGGAATCCCGACTACTGCCGGTGCTTCGGTTTGCGGTCCTTCCCGCGCCGCCGCCACGGGGCGCGCCGCCCGACGGTCGCCCCGAGCATCGCGAAGAAAGCCGGGTAGCCGATGGCGGCGAAGGCGATGGCGAGCCACGGGTTCGGGCCGACCTCGTCCGTCGCGAGGGACTCCAGTCCGGGGATGTCACTCGGGGCCTGCAGGGTCGAGACCAGCATGAACACCACGGCGATGAAGAAGTAGCCGACGAACACCGCCAGCCCGCCCCGGACCCACGACGTGTTCTTCGGGCGGCGCTTCGCGGTCAGGTAGCCGGAGACGACGAGTAGCGCGGGTGGAAGGAGATAGAGTCCGAGCAGCCGGCTGTTGGCCGCTGCAAGCAGCGCGAGCGTACTCCCGGAGTTCGCGAACGCCTCCGTCGGCCCGAACGTGACGCCGTCGGTCGGGACCATGTGGGCGTTGTAGTACACCCACGCTGACACCCGCCATCGGCCGAGTTCGGCGACCGCGAGGCCTGCCTCACCGTAGTAGCGCATCTTGACGAGGAAGTGGACGAGCCCGAGGCCGACGAGGAACGTGAACGCGCCGACGGCCGACCCTTTGACCCAGAGAAAGAGGGTCGCGACGCTGTCGGGTTCGGTGTCGCGTTTGAGTTCCCGGTAGTCGTGCGCCTCGGACATGATCGCTCGTTTATTCCCTTTTCAGACCTTGGTATTCAACTTGCCGGAGCCAGTGGTGCGTTCCGATAGTGACCCCAGTCGTTACGACGCCCCGGGTCTATCTCCAATCGATGCTCCTCTCGCTGGAGAACGAGGTCGACCCCGACGCCAGGTACCTGGGAGACGCGCTGCGCTCGTTGCTCACCGAGTACGAGACGTACGACTACACTCGGGCGGGCAGTCGCCCAGCGGTAGACGACCTGCTCTCGCGCGGCGTCGAGGGGGTGGTCGTCGGGGGAAGCACCGCAGGCGTCTACGAGGCCGACCAGTACCCGTGGATGCGCGACGAGGCCGCGTTCGTCCGAGAACTCGTAGAGCACGACGTCCCCGTCCTCGGCGTCTGTTTCGGCCACCAACTCGTCAACGAGGCACTGGGTGGGACGGTCGAACACCACGGCCTCGACCACCGGCTCGTCGCTCCGGCACTCGCCGACGACCCGCTGTTCGAGGGGGTGAACCCGACGGTTCCGGCGGTCCACAGCGACAGGGTGGTCGAACCCGGCGACGGGATGGTGGCCATCGCCTCGACCGACGACTACCGGTACTTCGCGACGCGCCACCGCGACGCCCCGGTGTGGACCGTGCAGTACCACCCCGAGTTCCAGGAGCCGCTGCTCCCGCGAATCCGCGAGGACTTCGGCTGGACCGAGTCGGGGCGCTCGTGGGCCGACGTGACGACCAGACGGACGCTCCGGAACTTCGAGCGGCTGGCGGCCGCGCATTCCCAGTGAGTCCGTGGTGGCTCAGTCCTCTCTCGCGGCCGCCTGGCACCGGTCTATCCACCGTCTCTGGTAGGTCTCGGCGCTGACGAGCCGCCCGTGCAGGTCCGTGACGCGAGTGATGTCGGCGTCGCGGCACCAGTCCACGCAGCGGCGGTACAGCTCCCGGGGGTGGTCGTCGCGGTCGTGGGTCACGTGGAGTTCCGCTGCGCCCGCCAGCGAGGCGACGAACGCCCGGGTGTGGCCGTCGATGAGCGTCCACTCCCCGTCGAGGTCGATTACTGGGAGTGGGTCGTACTGTGGGTCGTCAGGGTCGCACCACGAGAGCACGCCGTCGAGTTTCGCCTGGCTGAGGTAGAACTGGCTCGGCTGTGGCTCCGCGATCGGGAGGGTGAACGAGTCTGGCATCTACTTCGCCGTCGAGACGATCTTCACCACGTCTCCCTCTTCGAGTTCGTAGCTGTCTGAGATGTCCCGGTTTGACTTCGCGTCGACAGCGTGGAGGTAGCCGTCGCCGATGTCGGAGTGGACGGTGTACGCGAGGTCGACCGGGGTCGAGCCGCGGGGCAGGAGGAACGCGTCAGGGAGGACGTTGCCTTTGGCGTCGGTCCACTTGTTCGCGTCCTGCACCGGGAACGCCGTGAGGTGGTCGAGCAGGTCGTACACCGCATAGTTCAGGGCTTCCTGCACGCCGGTGCCGCCCCACCGGTCCAGCGTCTCCTGGAGGCCGGAGAGTGCGGTCTGCTGTCCCTCGGAGATGTCGCCGACGATTTCGAACGTCTCGTCGCCGGGGTCGTAGTCGATGACGCCCGCTTCGGCCCCCTTGCGGAGCGCGAGTTCGCCCTCGGCCGTCGTCGGGATGACCGGCTTGCCACAGTCGAGCAGTCGCTGGAGGTTCTCCTCGGCGGCCACGTCGGCCTTGTTCGCGGCGACGATGATGGGCTTCGTCCGGGCACGGATGGCCCGGGCCAGGGCCTCGCGGTCCTCGTCCTCCCACTGGATGGGGTCCGCCGGGTAGTCGAGGTCACGGAGGACGGCCTGCACGTCGGCCGGCCCCGCCCCGAAGCCGGTGAGCATGTCCGAGAGCGCCTCGTCGAGGTCGAAGTCGGGCGAGCGGGACTTGCGCTCGACGGACTCCCAGTTCCGGGTCACGATGCCCGTGAGCCACATGTCCATCTCCTCCTCGATGAAGTCGATGTCTTCGAGGGGGTCGTGACTCCCCGGTTCGACTGGTTCGCCTTCGGCGTTGGTCGCACCGGAGGCGTCGACGACGTTGATGATGACGTCGGCGTTCGTCAGGGCGTCGAGGAACTGGTTGCCAAGGCCCTTTCCCTCGTGTGCGCCGGGGACGAGGCCGGCCACGTCGAGCAGTTCCACGGGGACGTAGCGCTTGCCGTCGTGGCAGTTGTCGTCGCCACAGCGTTCCGCTCGCTCCAGACAGGGGCACTCGGTCCGGACGTGTGTCACCCCACGGTTGGGGTCGATGGTGGTGAAGGGGTAGTTCGCGATGTCCACGTCCGCCAGCGTGGCCGCCTTGTAGAAGGTAGACTTGCCGGCGTTTGGTTTCCCGGCGAGCGCGATGGAAAGCATACCCGAGTATACTCCCGTCCGGTGAAACACTCTTTCGGTCGCTGGAGTCCGTTCACGCGTGCCCTGCTCGCTCACCACCCCGGAGTTGTCCAAGTCCGGTCTTCTTCGCGGTAGTGCATCGCAACGCGCCCGCGTCCCGCAGCGGCTCCCCGCCCCACACCGGAACCTGACACCCTGTCACACACGTCACAGGCTCACAGAAACCACGGGACAACGACGCGATGAGCCTTCGATTCGAAACTAATTAACCAGATTTCGGTAGAGAATCAATGGAAATGCGACGACGAACCCTCCTCGCAAGTGCGTCGACAGGTATCGCCCTCCTCTCCGCTGGCTGTGCCACGACCGTCAGCGTCGACGATTCACCGGGTGCCACCGGGGCTCCCGACGAGACCGACGAATCGACCACGCCCTCGACTGTCCGGACCACGCAGTACGCCCCGAACATGGACTTCCGCATCGTCCGCGTCGACGACGAGACGGTCAAACTCGTCCACATGGAGGGCAAGCAGGTCGAAGACGACGTGACGAAGAAGGTCACCGTCTCCGTCGACGGCCAGCAGGTCCCCGTCGTCGACGAGGCGGGTGCCGAACACGAGTACATGGTCGCCGACGACGACGCCCTCGGCGAGGGTGAGTCCGCGGCGACGGTCTACCCCGTCTCCACCGGGAACCGGTTCTACGTGAGCGCCCCCGACGATGCCGCGGTGGCCGTGGTCTGGTACGGCGAGGACGGGCGCGTCGCCGTGCTCGAAGAGAAGCAGGTCTGAAAACGAGCCGAGAGCCGACTCACTCGATGTCGCGGTTCGCGATTCCGCGCATCGTGACGTTGCCCCGGGCACGCATCGTCCCGTCGACCTCGGCCCCTTTCGAGAGTTCGAGGTCCGAACAGGACACGTCGCCGAGGACGAGCGCACCGGGCGCGATGCGGACCTCGCCCTTGCGTGTGGTCACGTCGCCGTGGACGCGGGTGCCCTCGCCGATGAGGATGTCCTCTTTCGCACGCAGGCTCCCGAAGATGTTGCAGTCCTCGCCGACCTCGATGGATTCGGCGCGGATGTTCCCGTGCAGGCGGCACTCGTCTCCGACGCTCGCAGGCGTCGAGACGCGCCAGGCGTCGTCGCTCACGGTGGCGTTCCGCGGCACGACGAGCGGGTCCTCGTCCGGGTCTTCCTCGTCGGTCATCTGGTTGACCAGTTCCGTGGCAGCTTCCTCCTCGCCCATGAGCATGAGCTGTTTGAGGTAGACGAACAGGAAGACGATGGTCGGCATGGGGTTGCGGATGACGATCCAGCCGTTGGCCTCGAAGCCCTCGGCGATGTCGACCTCGTCGCCGATATCGAGGTCGCCGGAGACCAGCAGCCGTCCGCCGATGTGGGTTCGTTCGCCGATGAACGCGTCCCGACCGACCAGGACGTTCCCCGCTACGTCGGACCACATGTCGAGTCGGCAGTCGGCTTCGGCCTCCACACCGCCTTCGATGCGGATGCCTTCGCCGCCGAGGACGTTGCGTCCCCGGACGCCGAACTCGACCGTCGAACGCCCGCCGATGAGGACGTCCCCGTCGGTCACGAGGTCGTGTTCTTCGACCGTCGTGCCGTCGGGGATGGCGAGTTCGTCGAGTGGGTCCGTTTGCAGCGACACACAGCCACATCGTCTCCAACCGGTATTAAACCCCTCGTCGGCGTCTGACGGGCGTCAGACGCTGTCTCCGGCGTCTGGTTCGCCGGGCATCGTGGGCGGGCGCTCTCGACGATTGATTCGTCTCATCAGGGTTTTATTCGTGAGTCACATCAGCCCAGCCATGACCACACTTTCGTTCGACGAAGACGGTTGTGACGTCGTCTACGAAGGGACCGAGTTCCGACTGGAGAAAGACCTCATCGAGGAGGCCACCGGGAAGAACTACTACGACGTCACGGACCACGAGGTCCTGAAGATCGTCGAGAAGAACCCGGCACTCGGGGGCGAGCCCCGTCGTATCGGGGACATCCTCGCCTGAACGGCCGGCGTTTTTCTCGACATGCTACCGGCACGTCAAAACCGGTTTCGAATACGCACAGACACGTTCGTAGCGGTCCCTTTCTTCGACAGGCGACGACTTTAGGCTGACCGAATCCCTACCATCGAACCAGATGCGAAAACAGGAGCTCCTCCACCTCCACCAACTGCTCAGCAAGATTCGTTCGGTCGTCGAAACAGAGGAATCCGTTCCCCCCGGTGCGTTCGCGGCGTACGACGCCTACGGCGTCGGTCCGTACTCGTTCAACAGACAGAAGGCGGACCACGAGGAAGCCATCAGACGGCTCCTCCGCGGTATCGTCGCCACCATCGAGGCACGCAAGCGCGAGGCGGCAGAACCCGTCGACGAGATGCTTTTGTAGGGATGGGACGGTACGTCGGTCGGTGACGACTACTGGCGAGGCTGGAAACGGGGGCCGGGCCGTTCACTCGTCGTCCCGCCGACGCTTGCTCGCCGTCTCGAAGCCGAACTCATCCATCTCGCGCCCGCGGCGTTCCTCCAGCGCCGCGATGGCTTCCGGGTCGGGACTCGCGTCGTCGGTGACTCGCGCCCACGAGTTGTGGACCTTCGCGTGACACCACCGACAGAGGTACACCGTTATCTCGTGGCTCGTCTCCCGGGCCTCGTCGGCGTAGGAGAGGTGGTGTTCCTCCAGCAGCGGCCGGTCTGCCGAATCGTGGGCCATCCGCTTCTCTTCGAGGCCGCAGCGGGCGCACTCCCGGTCGGTCGCGGTCGCCCGGAAGTGCGGGCAGTCCGCCCAGGTCCAGTCGGCGTCGGTGTCGTCGCTGACGACCGGGCAGGCGAAGTCATCTTCTCGTCGGTCGACCGCGAACTCGCGGTCGTGCTGGGGCCACTCGAAGGCGTAGCGACAGGTCCCCTCGCCGGTCAGGTGGTCGCACAGCTCGGCGTGGTCGTAGGGGTCGTCCACTCCGACCGGGGTCCCCGTCGGCGTCTTCTTCATCTGCTGTGGCTGGTTGGACCGTGCGGGGTTTGAATCGTACGGGTTCGGCCCTGGGCCCGTCACTCCGAGAGGAACCGCCCGAACAGCGGCGACGACCGCATCCCGCGGTACACCTGCCAGAACTGGTCGCTCCCGGCCGCCGGGTGGGGCAACCCGAGGCGCAGGTGCAGCGCGTCGTGCTGGCGCATCGGCTCGAACACCGCGGGCCACTCGAAGTCCCAGAGGTCGCACCGGGTGGCCCGACTCCCGGTCCGGTCGAGAATCGCGTTGACCGCTCTTCGGGCCGCCTCGTTCGCGCACTCCATGCTGGCGAGGTCGGTCTCGGTTCGGACGTAGTCGGCGGCGAGGACGAGGTTCGGGCACTCGGTTCGGGCCTCGGGTCGGTACCGGTGGCTCCCGACAGTGTTGATGAGCAGGGACTCCTCGTTGCGGAGTTCGCCGGCCACCTCGTCCCACTGGACGGCCGGGTCGAGGTGGGAGTCCAGGAGTACGTCGTCGGGCAAGACCTCGTCACCTCCCTCGCTACCCCCAGCCTCACCGCGGTTCAGGTGCGCCTGTAACTGCGCCCATACTTCTGCGGCGACCTCCTCCCGGGTGCACTCGCGGGCCGGTTTCCCGTACAGGATGCCGGGTTCGTCCCACTCTGAGACGATGACCGACAGGACGCCCTCGCACTCGTCGTACCGGTCGAAGTCGTGCTCTGGCCAGAACTGACGCTGGCTGATGGACGTGAGCGCCCACGGCGCGTCGTAGTAGACGCCGTGCCCCCGGACCGTCGGCACGTCCCGCCGGAGGTAGAACTGGATGCCGTTCATCCAGCCGCGGTCGAGTTCGCGCACGCCGGAGAGCGAGGGCGCGGCCGCTTCGAGGTCGGGGGTGAGCAGGTCCAGAACCACGTCGGAGGGGAGCGCGAGGACGTACTGGTCGGCGGTGACGAGCCGAGGTTCGCCCTCTCTCGCGACCTGCACACCCGTCACGTGCTCGCCGTCGGCCTCGATTCCGACCACCGACGCCCCGGTGTGGAGCGTCACCCCGAGGTCGCGCAGGTGGGCGACCCACGGGTCGATGAACACGTCGTTGGTGGGGCCGTCGAGCAGCCGGTCCGCGTCGAGGCCCGGGTCGAGCAGGCCGCGGACCATCTGGAGGTAGATTCGGCCGATGGTCCGGGCACTCGACACCTCGGGGCGCATGGCCACCAGCGACTGGGTGATGCCGTAGCCGAGGAACGTCTGGTAGGCCTCGGACATCTCCTCGGCGCGGATGAACTCCCACCACGAGACGTGCTCGTACTCCTCGTCCCACCGACGCTCGCAACTCGTCAGCAGTGTCAACAGCTTGTTCGCGAAGAACGCCGCCTCGTCGCGGGGGACCTGCGACCCGAACATGCTGCGGAGGCGGTCGCGCCACGCCGAGAGCGAGTCGGGGACCGAGACCTGCATCTCCTGTGATTCGCCGGTCGTGACCGCCTGGAGCATCGTGTCGGTGGTGACGAGGTGGTCGTGGACGCTCCCGCGCTCGGTCGGAATCCGCCGCATGGTGTCGGTGAGGTGCGTGTAGAACCCCGGGAAGAACCGGAAGCCGTGTTCGGCGGGGAGTGCGGCGTCACCGTCGGTCGGCCCGGGGAAGCTCCGGGCCTTGCCGCCGAAGCGGTCGTGGTGTTCGTACACCGTCACGTCGAACCCGCGGTCTGCGAGTTCGTGGGCGGCACTCAGGCCGCCGACGCCGCCGCCGAGGATAGCTATCTCGTGAGTCATCTCGATGGTCGCGAGCAGGAGTCGTCCGTCGCGTACCGGAGGTTAGGAACCGGTCGACAAGTACCTTGTCCGGGAGCAGGCCGGGTGTGGAATCGTCTCCGAGACTGGAAGTGCTGACCCTTCGCGGGAGGAGGGCCTCCAGGACTCGCGCTGGTGGCGATGACCGCGACCGCCACCGGCAGAGTCCCCGGGAGTGAGAAGGCATTTGCCGGTCCGGGTTCTCTGCTTTCAGCATGACCGACGAGGCCGACCTCAGAGACCGTCTCGGCCAGTTCCTCGCCCGGAACTTCCCGCAGATCGAACTCCACGGCGGCAGTTACGACATCGCTCACCTCAACGCGGAGGACGGCAGTGTCACCGTGTTGCTCACCGGCGCGTGTGACGGCTGTGGCATCTCCGACCTCACCATCGGTGCGGTCCGGAGCCGGCTGCTCGCCCAGTTCCCCGAACTCACCGAGGTTCACGTCGAGACGGGTATCGGCGCAGATTCCGGACCGATGCAGGACGACTTCTCCGACGTCCCCTTCTGACACAACCACTATACTCCGGCCTATCGAACGGGCAGGTGTGCGACTGCTTCACAGCACCGGAGAGACGGCGCAGGTACTCGCGAGCGACGTCGAGACCGCGGACTCGACGTTCGCCCGGGCAAGGGGGCTGATGTTCCGACGGTCGATTCCCGACGACTACGCGCTGGTGTTCCGGTTCGACGGCGCGAAGACCCGGGACGTCCACATGTTGTTCGTCCCGTTCGCCCTCGACGTCCTCTGGCTGGTCGGGGACGAAGTCGTCCAGAAGAAGCGGCTTCGGCCCTGGGTCGGCCTCGGTCGTGGCACGGCAGACACGCTCGTCGAGTTGCCGGCCGGGGCTGCAGACGACGTCTCCGAAGGGGACATCGTTCGGCTCGACGGGTGACGCTGCAGCAGTATTCGACGATCGAGACACTGGCCCGGATTCTCCCGCACGTCTCACTGGTGACTCCTCGATATCACCAGACGGAGGTTCTCCCCGTCTGATGTCCTTCGTCTCGTCCAGTCGGCCACCGGTTGCGATGTGGGCGACGGCGGCGCGACGCCGGTGGCTCCAACTGACAATATTTGCAAGAGCGACAGGTCCACCTGTCGAACTGACTCGCTTAACCCCCTCGACGGCCCATGGTCAGATGGACTAATGACCGGTGAACGTTTTATTCGGGGGCTCCCCCGAACACACACAGCTGTCCCAATCTAACGTGCGATTCCTGGACACCACGCTCCGCGACGGCGAACAGGCACCCGGCGTCTCGATGACGCCAGACGAGAAAGTAGAGGTAGCGAGAGCACTCGATGCGGCGGGCGTCTCGTTCATCGAGGCGGGCAGCGCCTGCACCGGGGTCGGTGAGCGCGAGACCATCTCGGAGGTCACCGCACAGAACCTCGATGCGACGGTGACGAGCTTCGCCCGGGGCATCCAGCGTGACATCGACCACGCGCTCGACTGCGGGGTCGACGGGGTCAACCTCGTCGTGCCGGCCAGCGACCGCCACGTCGAGACGAAAGTCGGCTCCTCTCACGAGGAGGTGCTCACGAGCACCGCCGACCTCGTGGCGTACGCCAAAGACCACGGGCTCTGGGTCGAGGTCATCGGCGAGGACGGTTCCCGGGCCGACCTCGACTTCCTCGACCGGCTCGCGGCGACCTCGTTCGACGCCGGTGCGGACCGGGTCTGCTACGCCGACACCGTCGGCCACGCCGGCCCCGAGCGCACCGCCGAAGTCGTCGGCGTGCTGGCCGAACACGGCCCGACGAGTGCGCACACCCACGACGACCTCGGCCTCGGTGTGACGAACGCCCTGGCCGCGGTGAACGCGGGTGCAGACCTCGTCCACGCCACGGTGAACGGCATCGGCGAGCGCGCCGGCAACGTCGCGCTCGAAGAGGTCGCGATGGCGCTCAAGCACGTCTACGACGTGGAGACCGTCGATACGACCCAGCTCTACCGCCTCGGGGAAGTCGTCGCCCGAACCACCGGCATGCGGCCCGCCCCGAACAAGGCGGTGACCGGCGAGAACGCCTTCGCCCACGAATCGGGCATCCACACCGACGGGACGCTCAAGGACGACCGGATGTACGAACCGTACCCGCCGGAACAGGTGGGTCGCGAGCGCCGCATCGTCCTCGGGAAACACACCGGGCGTGCGGGCGCACGCGCCGCACTCTCCGAGCACGACGTCGAGGTCTCCGACGAGGAACTCGGCCGCGTGGTCGAGCGCGTCAAGGAGATGGCCGGTCGTGGCAAGCGCGTCACCGACGCGGACCTGCTCGCGGTGGCCGAAGACGTGACCGACCACGTGCGCGACCGCCGCGTCGAACTGCTGGAGGTCACCGCGACCTCGGGCAGTCCGACCCCGAGCGCCTGCGTGCGTCTGGACGTCGACGGCGAGGAAGTCGTCGCGTCTGGCACCGGTTCTGGCCCGGTCGACTCCGCTGTCTCCGCGGTCAAATCCGCGGTGAAGGACTTCGGTGACGCCCACCTCAAGTCGTACCACGTCGACGCCGTCACTGGTGGCACCGACGCGGTCGTGACAGTCGAGGTGACCATGGCGCGCGAGGACCGCGAAGTGACGGTCGCGCACAGTGACGCCGACATCACCCGGGCGAGTGTGACCGCGATGGTCGACGCCCTCGACCGATTGCTCACCGAGACGCCCCGCGCTGCGGCCACTGCAGACGACTGAGACGACGCTCGACCGAACTTGCACGGTTTTTTAACCACGAATTATCGTATACACTAGTGGGGATGCCTTACGACAGTCCGACTCAATCGCCGGCGCGAGCGCAGTTCGCCGACGAGACGCGTCCGAAAAAACGAATCGTCGAACGGACGGATGGGGTGGTAGAGCGGTTGCGGGCGGAACTCGGTGACGACCTGAGCCTGGTCGCGTTTTACAACGAGGACGTACTCGAGATACACTTCGTCCACGAGACCGTCAGAGAACAGTACCGACCGACCGACCTCGATGCACTCGCGAGTGACCTCTGTCTCGACGCGCGGATGGGGGACGCCTACCAGGAGTCGCTCGTGCAACTCGGCCAGCTCAACTTCGTCGTGACGGGCTTCGACGACGGCTTGCTGGCACGGGTCCCACTCGGGCAACAGGTCGGTGTCGCGGTCACGACGAACCTGAACGCGGGCGAGAAGATAGCGACACTGGTTCCGGCAGTCGTCGAGAACCACGACATCGTGGTCGCGTCACGGGGCTGACACGGGCGAGGCTGAATTCAGTCGACGATATCCACGCCAGTTATCTCGAAGCGAGCACCGGTAGCGGCCGCGCTGCCGTCGCTGCTCCCGTCGACGGGGTCACCGCCCTCTCCTCTGGGTGACCCACCGTCGGTGCTCGTTTCGGGACTGCGGTTGGTCGCCTCGATGTCCCAGCCGTGGGCGCCGATGATGGTCCGAACGACAGAGAGCCCGAAGCCGTGGCCGTCCTCTCTGGTGGTGAACCCGTCCTCGAGTGGGCCGACCCTGAGGGTCACCGTCTCGCCACCGTGGTCGACCGCGTTCCGGAACAGGTTCTCGAACACCTGACAGAGTCGGTCCGGACTCGCCAGGATTGGCGACACCTCGTCGTACAGCAGCGTCACGGATTCGGGCAGGGTGCCCACGCTCGCGGTTTCGATGACGTCTTCGAGGTCCGTCCGGACGGGTTCTTTCACCATACCACCCTGCCTGGCGACGCTGAGCAGGTCCTCGATGAGACGCTCCATCCGGTCGGTCACCGCCTCGAAGGCGTCGAAGTCGTCCGTCGTGGCCCAGAAGAACCGCGAGAGGACGTTCGGGGAGATGGTCACCCGGACGAACTTCACCTGCGTCTCGGGGACCGTCAGGATGGCCTCGCCGAGCGGGAACTTCTCGACCGGTATCTTGAACCGCCCGGTGATTATCGCGCCCTGATTTGGAGGGCGACGTGCTTTACCGTTATGACAACTGGTACCGTCACAAATGGGTGGCTGCCGGTCGCCGCGGCGCTCCGGTGTCGAGGGTGACCGCGGTAGAAAAAGAATCAGTGCGCGCTCTCGCCAGCGTCGGCGGCTTCGAGCAGTTCCTTGTAGCGGTTTCGGATGGTGACCTCGCTCACCTTGGCCACCTTGCTCACGTCGTTCTGTGTGACGCGTTCGTTGACCAGCAACGACCCGGCGTACACCGCGGCGGCCGCGAGGCCGACGGGGGACTTCCCGGACTGGAGGCCCTTCTCTTTCGCCGTCTTGAGGAGTTCGCGAGCCTGCATCTCGGCCTCGTCGGAGAGGTCGAGGTCGCTCGCGAAGCGGGCGACGTAACTCTCCGGGTCGGCGGGGGCGACCTCCAGGCCGAGTTCGCGGACGATGTAGCGGTAGGTCCGCTTGAACTCCATCGGGTCGACGCGGCTCACCGCGGCGACCTCGTCGAGCGAGCGCGGGGTGCCCGCCTGGCGGGCGGCCGCGTACAGCGAGGCCGTCGCGACGCCCTCGATGGACCGGCCGGGGAGGAGGTTGTCCTCCAGGGCACGCCGATAGATGACACTCGCCGTCTCACGGACGGTGTCGGGCAGCCCCAGCGAGGAGGCCATGCGGTCTATCTCGCCGAGCGCCTGCTTGAGGTTACGCTCTTTGGAGTCGCGGGTACGGAAGCGCTCGTCCCAGGTGCGCAGGCGCTGCATCTTGCGGCGCTGGCGGCTGGAGAGCGCTCGGCCGTAGGCGTCCTTGTTCTGCCAGCCGATGCTGGTCGACAGCCCCTTGTCGTGCATCATCTGCGTCGTGGGGGCACCGACGCGTGACTTCTCGTCTTTCTCTGCGGAATCGAACGCGCGCCACTCCGGGCCGCGGTCGATGGTATCGGTCTCGACGACGAGGCCACACTGCGAACAGACGGTCTCGCCGTGCTCCTCGTCGACGGCCAACCGGCCGTCACACTCGGGGCACGTGCGAGGTGCCACCTGCTCAGTAGTCTTCGTCGTCTCGGACTCTGCACTGAACGTGCGAATTCGTGTGTCTGACATCGTGGGGGGAGGGCAAGCGGCCTGACCGGTACGGGACCGTTCTTGCTAACCGAAAGTTAGCGGGTATAGAATATAAACTTTTCGTGTACACTTATATGTCTGCAGGACTTTCCAGCCGGTCGATGCGAGTCGAGACGGCCGGGTGGACGTCGAGTAGCCGACTGGTGGTCCCCGTCGGTTCGAAGATGAGTCGTCGCTCCAGCAGGGTCTCCAGCGCCCGGGCCATCGCGTCGGGCCCGACCGCCCGTGCTGCGTCGCGGTCCGCGACGAACTCGGTTCGCCGGATGAGCTTGAACCACACTGCGGCGTAGGGAACGAGGCCGATACCGACGATGCGGACCAGTCCCGGGTAGCCGAACTCGACGCCGACGAGGAGCGGGACGACGACCACCGCGGCGAGGCCGAAGCGCGCGACGACGTGGCCACGTCGGTGGTGTGCGACCTCGTGGGCGACGACGGCCGAGAGCTCGTCGTCCGCGAGCAGGTCGAACAGCGTCTCGGTCACGAACACGTAGCGGAGGCCGGGGACGACGCCCGCGGCGAAGGCACACCCGACCCGGGTCCGGGGGTCGACGACCCGGAGTCGAACCGAGGGAGAGAGGACGTCGGCCACCCGCTCGCGCTCGGCAGGTGTCGGTGCTCTCGTCCGCAACCCGACCCTGAGGACGACTGGGGAGAGCGAGATACTGGCGAGGACGACGCCGAGCGACCCGACCACGCGTGGCCACCCGTGTGGGACGATTCTGACGAGGGTAACGATGGCCGCGATGGCGGCCGTGGTCGCGACGGCTCGCGTCACGAACCACCAGAGGACGAACCACGCCGACAGCGCGAGGTGTCGGACCCGCTCTCGGAAGGGTGCGACTGCGACCGCGACCGCCGCGATGGATGGCAGGATACCGAAGACGAACACGCCCGCACCGACCACCACCGGCCGCAGGACGAGCGGGAGTTCGTCGAACAGGAGCTGCAACGAGGCGGCGGTGCCCACGACTTGCGCCAGTAGCAGGTTCGTCCCGATGGCGGTGGCGTAGCCGACTCGCCGAAGGTGTCGGAGTCGGGCGGCAGTCAGTGGTTCCCGGGCCGGTCGCGCGGTCAGGCGCGCTGCGACGGACTGGAAGACGACGTACCAGCCGACGGCGACCAGCAGATGGACCAGGACGGCGACGACGAGGGACACACTGGTCTCCTTCGCCGTGTGAGGAATTGAACCTTGGCCCCGGGCCGGGCAGGGCGGTGTGCTCCCGAGGTGACTGGTCAGGTGGCCCACAGCAGGACCAGTCGGATTCGCAGACCCCTACCCCGTGTTACCATTTCCCGTGTTAACCATACACAATATATAAATAGCCACCCGAACGAGGTTACAGATATCCATGCTCGGGGGAATCGTGTTGCAGGCCGGCGGTTCGGGCGGCATCGTCCCGCAAGGGTCACGGGCTGAGATATTCAGCCAGATCTTCGAGGTGTTCGTCGCGCTCGGAGCGCTCGTCGGCGTCGTCGTACTGTCGTACATGCTGTACAACGCGTACAGGTACCGAGAACACGAGGGACGTCCCGAGGACGACTACGAACGTCCCGTCCTCGGTGAGATTCCGACTGGCGGCGGGCACGGTCGCAAACTCCTTCTCTCGTTCACCATCAGTGCGGTCATCGTCGTCTCACTCGTCCTCTGGACCTACGGCGCGCTCCTCTACGTCGAACAGGGCGCGGCCGCGGCCCAGCCAAGTCCCGACAGTGCGGAAGTCATGACCGTCGAGGTGACTGGCTACCAGTACGGCTGGAAGTTCACCTACCCGAACGGCGAGCGCGTCGACGGCACGCTTCGGGTGCCGGCAGACAAGGAGATTCGATTGAAGGTGACATCCGAGGACGTGTTCCACAACTTCGGCGTGCCGGCGTTCCAGGTCAAGACGGACGCCGTCCCGGGACAGACGACCGTGACGTGGTTCGGCCCTGCGGACCCCGGGACCTATCAGGCACAGTGTTACGAACTCTGCGGTGCGGGACACTCGTTCATGGTGGCTGACGTCGTCGTCATGGAGGAATCCGAATTCCAGGAGTGGTACGAGAACATGGACAACGCAAGCAACGACGGTGGTTCGAACGACAGTAGCGTCAGTCAACCGGCCGCCTCGCTCGTGGCGGCGGAGGTTCAGGCATGAGTGCCGACGAGACCCCAGACGAGTCGCCCGAGACAGCCCACGAGCCCCAGACTGACGGTGGGTCCAAGACGGACGGTGGGACCCTCGTCGGCGGTGAGTCGCTTCCGCTCGACATCCCGTCGGGTCACGAGTCCGAAGACCACGGACTGCCGCCGCTTTACTCCATCCGGCGCTGGTTCGTCACGACGAACCACAAGGACATCGGCATCCTCTACACGGTGACGGCCCTGTTCTTCCTCATCTTCGGTGGGGTCCTCGCCCTGCTGATGCGGGCCGAACTGTGGGCACCCGGCGCGGACGTGATGCAGGCCAACGCCTACAATCAGGCAGTCTCCGCCCACGGCCTCATCATGGTGTTCTGGTTCCTCTCACCGTTCGCGTTCGGGTTCGCGAACTACATCGTCCCACTCCAGATTGGGGCGAAAGACCTCGCGTTCCCGCGACTGAACGCGCTCTCGTACTGGCTGTACCTCGCCTCGGGCATCCTCATGGGCATCTCGTTCTTCCAGGGCGGCACGTTCGCCGGCGGCTGGACCATGTACGCCCCGTTGAACATGCCCGTCTACACGCCGGAGGTCGGTGGGTCGACCGCGGTGTTGGCGCTGTTGCTGTTCGTCGTCGGTGTCACCGTGGGCTCGGTGAACTTCCTGACGACCATCCATCGCATGCGCGCGGAGGGCATGACCCTGCGACGGATGCCACTGTTCACCTGGAGCATCCTCCTCACCGTGTGGATGATGCTGTTCGCGTTCGCGGCCTTGCTCGCGGCGCTGATGTTGCTGAGTTCGGACCGCCTGCTCGGGACGACCTACTTCGCGTCGACCAGCCCCGACGGCTCGTTGCTGTGGGCGCACCTGTTCTGGTTCTTCGGCCACCCGGAGGTGTACATCGTCTTCTTCCCGGCGCTGGGCGCGATGGCCGAGATATTCCAGACGTTCTGTGGCCGACGCATCGTCGGGCGCAAGTGGTTCATCGGCGCGATGTTGCTCGTGGCGCTGCAGAGCTTCATCGTCTGGATGCATCACATGTTCCTCACCGGCATCAACCTCGAAATCAAGACGCTGTTCATGGCGACGACCATCGGTATCTCACTTCCGTTCGACCTGATGGTGTTCGCGCTCATCTACACCATGTTGAAGGGCCGGATACGCTTTACCACGCCCTTCCTGTTCGCCTTCGGCGGCCTCATGCTGTTCATCCTGGGTGGCATCACCGGGGTGTTCCTCGGGGCAGTCGTCCTCGACTACTCGTTCCGCGGCACCTACTGGGTCGTCGCCCACTTCCACTACGTGATGGTCGGCGGGGTGACCGGCCTCATCGCCGCACTGTACTACTGGTTCCCGAAGATGACCGGACGGATGTACGACGAGTTCCTCGGGAAGGTGAACTTCGCGCTGTACTTCGTCGGGTTCAACCTGCTGTACTTCCCGATGTTCATCGCGTGGGAGACGCCGCGACGCGTGTTCAACTACGCGCCCGGCCTGACCACGTGGCACCAGGTCGCGACCATCGGCGGGTTCCTCCTCGGGGCGTCGTTCCTCGTCATGTTCTACAACCTGTTCAAGAGCCTGTTCGACGGCGAACCGGTCGACGGGAACCCGTGGGAGTACGCCTCGACAGCCGAGTGGACGGTTCCCTCGCCCCCGCCGCTGGAGAACTTCCCGGGCACCCCGAGCTACGCCGAGGGGAGACTCACGTTCAAGAACGCGAGTGCCGATGCAAGCGGCGGGGCGACCGCCGACGGTGGCACCGCCAGCACCGATGGTGGGATGGTCACGGCGACTCCCGGTGGTGAACTGACGAGCACGGCCACGGAACACGACCACGAAGAGAGTCACGCGAGCATCTGGCCGTTCGTCATCAGTCTCGGGTCGCTCATCACGCTGTTCGGGCTGTCCGGGATGCAAGAGGGCGCGTTCCCGCCCGGCATCGAAGGTGGCATCTACATCGGGAACGCCATCGTCGGGGTCATCATCCTCGTCGGTGCGTGTATCGCGATGTCCCGCGAGACCTTCCACGGGCTCGAGGGGCCGTTCGGCGAGAGCTGGCCGTTCGCCGGCGTCGGCAACGTCAAACTGGGTGTCTGGATCTACCTGGCCTCAGACGTGGTGCTGTTCGGCGCGTTCATCGGCGCGTACGTGTTCTCTCGCGTCGCCTACGGCTGGTCGGACTGGCACCACCTCATCCCGGCCGAACACGTCGTCATGCCCGGGCTCATCAACACGTACATCCTGCTGACGAGCAGTTTCGCGGTCGTGCTCGCGCTCGTCGCGGCCGAGAAGGGCAACAGACTCGGTGTCGTCGCTGCGATGAGCACCACGTTCGTCCTCGGTGCCGCCTTCCTGGTCAACAAGGGCCTGGAGTGGCTGCACCTGTTCCACGTCCACTCGGAGGCGTTCCCACAGGGCTGGGACATCTCGACGAACATCGCGTCGACGACGTTCTACGTGACGACGGGCCTGCACGGCCTGCACGTCATCGTGGGGCTCATCATGGCGCTGTACATGATCGCCAGGGCCTGGCGGGGGGCGTACCTGGACGACGAAGCACCCATCGAGTACTTCGGCCTGTACTGGCACTTCGTCGACATCGTCTGGCTGTTCCTGTTCCCGCTGTTCTACATCCTCTGAGGTGACCAAGAATGTCCCATACCAAACTGTACACGGTGATTTACGTGGTGTTGTTCGTGCTCGCGACCGTCCAGGCCCTCATCGAGATGATGGGCTTTCTGGAGTCGGCCTACTGGGCAGCCTTCGCGATCATCATGGTGCTGTCGATGGCGAAGGCGGTCGTCGTCGCGGGCTGGTACCAGCACCTGCGCTGGGAACCGCGCTCGGTGACGACGCTGATGCTCATCGGCCTCATCGCGGCACTCGCACTCACGACCGCGGCGTCGTACTCCATCCTGTAACTGCAATCGGACCGTCTTCGACCGGCGGCGTACACTTCCTTCTGTCCGACCACAACGACGAACTCACTGGCGACCCTCTGGAGGACCATGCACGTCCGGGAAGCGACGCTCGCAGACGTACCGGCTGTCCGTGGGGTCCACGAGGCCGCAATCCGCGAACTGGGCCGCCAGACGTACAGTCAGGAGCAGGTCGACGCCTGGGCGGCCGGTGTCGCGTCGGCCGAGTACGCGGACATCGACGACGAGGACTGCTACTTCGTCGTCGCAGAACGGGAGAACGACGGACGAGACGACCCTGTCGTCGTCGCGTTCGGGTCGCTCTGGCTCACTGACCCGGCTACCGACGAGCAGTCGGTCGATGCCGAGGTGACCGCGGTGTACGTCCATCCAGCGGTTGCCCGGCGGGGTGTCGGGTCGCAGGTGCTCGCTGCGCTGGAGCGCGAGGCTCGGGCCCGGGGCGTGGAGACGCTCGGTCTCACCGCGTCGACAAACGCGGTCCCGTTCTACGAGGCGCACGGGTACGAACGGGTCACCGAACGGCTACACGAGTTCTCTAGCCACCTGTCGACCGGCGTCGAGGGAACGGTCGTCGTGATGGACAAGTCCGTCTGACCGGGTCACTCCAGTCCCGGTTCGCCTTTCAGTTCGGTGATGTCCTGCTGGAACCCGACGAAGTGAGTTACCCGCCCGTCGACCCGGATGGGCGCGAGGTTCACACGGTTCCAGAAGGGCGTCCCGTCCTTCCGGTAGTTGAGGAGGTCGACGGTCGTGACCGCTCGCGCGTCGATTGCGGCACGCAGCTGTGCAACTGCTCCCGTGTCGGTGTCGTCGCCCTGGAGGAAACGACAGTTCAACCCGAGTATCTCGGCCTCGTCGTAGCCGGTCAACCGACAGAAGCCGCCATTGGCGTAGATGACCGGGTCGTCGTTGGTCCCCGAATCGGTGATGACGATACCGATAGGCGCGGCGTCCATCGCCATCTCCTTCAGGGAGAGTTCCGCCTGGAGCGCCTCGGTGTCGCTCTGACCGTGAACGGTGCAGACGTAGGACCGGTCGGGCGGGCTGTACGTGAGCGTCACCTCGACCGGGAGGGGTGAGCCGTCTGCACGCTGGTGGATGGCGGGCCCTCGCCAGCGGTCGGGGGTGGTCCTGTTGAGTAGCGTCAGCAACGGTTCGCTCTTGCTGCCAGAGACGGTCAGCACGTCGAAGGACTCACCGATGAGGGTCTGGCGGTCGTAGCCGTGGAGGTCGGCGAACACCTCGTTCACGTAGATGAACGTCCCCTCGTCGTCGAGGAACGCGATTCCTTCTCCGGCGTGTTCCAGCGCCCGGAGGCTTCGCTCGGCGTTCTGTTCCGCCCGGTAGTGGGCCACGGCCTGCTCGATGCGGTTCGCGAGGAGCGCGTACTGCTCGCGACACCCCTTTTTCTGGAGGTAACCGGTCACTCCGGCCTCGATGGCATCGCTGGCGATTTCCTCTGAGCCTTTGCCGGTGAACAGGACGAACGGGAGGTCGGGGTCGTGCTGTCGGACCGCGGCCAGGAACTCGAGGCCGTCCATCCCCGGCATCTGGTAGTCGCTGACGATGCAGTCGACGGACTCCGACGCGAGCGTTTCGAGGGCCACAGTGGCGTCCGTCTCGGTGGCGACGTCGAAACGGGCGTCCTCGCGGTCGAGAAACTGGACCACGAGGTCGCTGACTGCAGGGTCGTCGTCGACGTGCAGGACACGGATGCGGTCGCGGTCATCGTGCCCGCTGAAGTCTGTGTCGGGGGCGTGTAACTCCAGGAATCCACGGCTGACCGGTTGGCGTCCCAGGGGGACCATGCAACGGCTATGAGTCGGGTAGCTAAAACGGGTTGGGAAAAGGTAGCATGCAACACGAATTTCGGTGACCACTCGCGCCGCTGAGGACCCGGTCAGTCGCACTGCGGGGCCACACTCCCCGCCAGCGTCACCGCGTTCGCGGTCAAGAGCGCGATGGCGCCCACCAGGAACACGGTCGCGAGCGGCGAGTCCGGGTCGGTGAACGCCCAGTACAGCGGACTGGCCGAGGCGCCGAAGGCCGCGCTGGCCACTCCGTAGATGGCCGGGCCGCAGCAACAGCAGGCGGTCGCACCGGTGGTCGCCAGCGCACCGGTGACGCCCTGGACGGTCCCGCCGTCGGTCGCAGCGCGGTCGGCCGTGGGCCTATCGTCGGCGTCCCGGGCCCGCCACGTCGCTACCCCGAGGGTGGCGTTCATCGTCACCAGCCCGACCAGCACCACGACCACGAGGGCGGTCCCGACCGACACCGCCGCGAACAGCGGAATCGAGGGTCGGTACAGTTCGATGGCGGGCCACATGACCAGCGGGCTGGTGAACTCGGTGACGACGGTGAACGCCTCGCCCTGGGCCGGCGGCACGTCCTCGGGGTTGAACGAGAGCAGCCCCGAGGAGACGACGAAGAAGGCGGTGAAGCCGAGTCCCGCGAGTGCGCCCACGGTCCGGGCACGCCGGCCGGTCCGGGCGAGCGCGGGGACGACCTCGGTCCAGACGATGTAGCCGAGGACCACGGGGACCGCGAGCACCAGCACGTAGCCGAGGGGGTGGAAGACGGTCCCGCGGGGAACGAGCTGTGGATAGGCCACCCAGAGGCCGAGGAGGGCGCCCAGCACCGGATAGGCGTGGTGGTCGCCCCAGCGCGTGTTGTACAGTACGAGGCTCGCGAGGACGATGCCCATCCCGCCCAGGAACGTAAGGGCGGGGTAGTACACCCGTGTCAGGGGCGTCGTCCCGATGGGCTCGACCTGCAGTTCGACCAGACCGACGACGCCAAGCGCGGTCATCGAGACGCCGACGAGGAGTCCGACGGCGGCCAGTCGCCGGTCGAGCCGACTCCCGAAGCGCTGCCAGAACCGGTCGCGGAGCGCGGTCGCACCCAGGATGCCGAGTCCGAGGAGCAACAGCGTGAGCAGGACGACGTGTGGGACACCGCCGTGGACGGTCCCGTCGTGGGCGCTCGCGGGCGGGACGAGCGAGAGACAGACGAGGGCAAGCAGGAGCGTCGTACAGCGACGGTCGAGGTGTATCGATTGCATGGGTATCACAGGGAGAGGACGACCATGTACACGAGGACGATGACGGCGTACAGCGTCCCGAGCGCCGCGATGACCTTCAGGTGGTAGAGGAACAACTCGTCGTCCTCCTCGTCTTTGGCCTGCGCGTAGGTCTCGTACTCCTCGGCGGTCAGGTCCTCCCGGTGTCGCTCTCCGAGGTGGAGCGCGTGGAGCTGTTCAGACGGGAACGGACGGTCGCAGTATCGACACCGAGCCGCGACGGTCTCGTCGTCGTGAACGACCGTCCCGGTTTCGGCAGGTCGTGATTGCCTCTCTCCGCTCTCTCCGGCGGGCGAGTCGGTCGGTCTGGAGTGGTCGATGTCGTGGGTAGCCATGGTCAGAGGAACGGGGGTTTCACGTACGGTTGGGCGACGAGCCACATGCTGGTCATCGTGTAGAACACCATCACGAGGGCGAACGGGTACTGGCTGCGAATGGGCTGGAGCTTTCCGGTGAACGTCTCGAAGGCGATGGCGTGGGCGACCCAGATTGCGACGAGGTGGCCAAGGACGACGAACGCGAGCTGGAGGCTGCCGAACCAGCCCGGGAGTATCGCGACCTGTACCGTCGCCGGTGGGTCGAACGGCGTCTGTGCGACCGCCCAGAGCGCCGGCGAGAGCGTCAGGTAGTAGCCGAGGAAGTGCGCGAGGTGGTAGCCGGCCGCGATCGGCACGAGCGACCA
This sequence comes from Haloarchaeobius ordinarius, assembly GCF_051801355.1. GTDB lineage: Archaea > Halobacteriota > Halobacteria > Halobacteriales > Natrialbaceae > Haloarchaeobius. Next base: position 2,092,589 of record NZ_CP196560.1, read on the forward strand.
GACGAACCGGCGCTCGATGACGGCGGGGTCGACGAACGAGCCGGCAGTCCGGCGGGACAGGCGAGCCGCGAACCGATACACGGCGAGGAATAGCGCGAAGCCCGACACGGCAGTCGTGAGGTACACTGCGAGTGCGGGGACGCCGAGGTCGACGGCTGCGCGAACGAGTGCCGCATGCGGGGCCGTCGACACCAGCCCGTCGTAGGAGGTCACCCACAGCAAGGCGACCACGAACACCACCTCGGCGCCCGTTCCCTCGTCGTAGTTCCGGGCGAGGGCACCGCCGGGGAGCGACACCTGCAGCCCGTCCTCGCCCCGGCGAATCGGGGCCATCCGCCCGTACGTGCGGAACACCCGTGAGACGGGGTCGGCCTCGCGGAACCAGTCGTCGCCGAAGACGAGGGCTCCGGCCAGCGTCCCCAGGGTGTACGCCAGTATCACGAGGGCGAGGAACTGCGGATTCGAGGCGATTGGCGTGACGACCTCCAGCCAGACCAGCGCGAGCAGACCGACCGCGGCCGGCCAGCCGCCGAGGTCGTTCGGCCACGACCGGGAACCGACACGGGGCAGGACCGAGGCGATGGCCTGCCACGGGTTGAGCACCGGCCAGGAGTCACCGAGCAGGTAGACCGAGATGGTGTATCCGGCCCACCAGCCGGCCCAGACGCCCAGCACTGCGAGGTTCTTCGTGGGGTCGGTCGCACCGAACTGTTCGGCGAACAGCCCGACGACGACGAACAGACCGAGAACACCGACGCTCGCGACCCGGGCCACCGCGACGACGGTCCGACGAACCGCCCCGGGCGAAGGAACCGTCAGGCCGAGCCGGTTGATGTCCCTGATGAGGTCGTGGTCGGTCGCAAAGCTCGTGAACAGGAACGACGCCCCGATGATGCCGCCACCGGTCAGGACGACCAGCCAGAACGGCACCGGAACCGAGGTGAGCGTCCCGCCGAGCGACCCGACGTGGGCGAGCGCCGGCTGGGCGAACACCACCAGTGCGGCCAGAAGGGTGCCCGCCGTGGCCACCCGGTCGCGCCTACGCGCCGCCACGACTGGGCACCCCCGGCCGCCAGTACAGCAACGCGACGGCCACCACGAACACCAGCGTCGAGAGGTCGACGCCGAAGGCGTAGACGGTCGCCAGGGCCGCGGCCGACCCCGCCGTCCCGGACGCGAGCGACGAGAGGAGCGGGAACGCACAGCTCACACACGAGAACAGTCCGAGCAGACCCGTCGCGCTCGCCGACAGCGATTCGAGCACGGTCGCGTACACGAGGTACGCGAGCGAGAGGTAGCCGACCACGCGGAACGGGACGAGCGAGAACTGGAACACGGCCCCGCTGTAGCTCAGCGTCGGCCCCCAGCCCGGCGAGGGCATGGCGAGTGAGAACCCGTGGGCCGCGTGGTCGTGTCCGGCAGGTACCAGCGAGACCAGCCCGGCGAACCACGCGAGCAGGAGGAAGTAGCCCACTGCGACGGCCACCCCGAGGAGGCGGTGCCGACGCGAGGTCGGAATCGGGTCGGTGGCGGCGACGGCGAGCAGGCCGACGTTTATCCAGACGAACGGATAGAGTACGTACCGAACCGACAGGAGTTCGCCGCTGGTGAACTGGAAGTACCCGACCACCGCGAGTAGTTCGAGCGCACAGAGCAACCCGAGCCACAGCACGCGCTCACTCGGGAGTGCATCGAGGGTCTGTCGAGCCGTGTTCGAGGACATCCCTATCCGACGACGAGCTTGACGGCGATGATTGCCACGAACAGGATGCCGAACGCCCACGCGCTCACCATCGCGGCGGTGGCGCTGGTGAGCCCCCGGTTCTTGCTGGAGCGGTAGGTGCCGTAGACGATCCAGCCGGCGAACAGACCGCCCGTCGCGACGAGGAGCAACCACTGGAGTGTCGCCTGCCCGGCCGCATCGGCACCCACGTACGCGACTGCTCCCGCCGCGAGCCCGCCGAGGATGAAGAAGAACCCGAGTGTCCAGACCAGCTGGTTGTTCAGTAGCCCGGCCCACCCCTTGTCTTCCTTTGCCCCGAACTTCGGCGTGTAGCCGGCCGTTTTCCGGACGCTGACCAGCACGAAGATGGCAGCGAGGAAGCCACCCATGACCAGCGCTACCCCGGTGAAGTGTGACATGGTGTTAGGTGACAGTTGTCACCTGACGACTTTAAGTTTATCTCCGCGAGAGCGACAGACGTGGGCGAGGTGGCCCAGCGGTACTCCGGACCCGGTCTCTGGTCGGTCGAGAGCCCTCGAAGTCGTCACTGTCGAGCGATTCCGCTCGTCATCGACGACCCGACCCCGACGAACAACAGTCCGAGTGCTCCCAGTACGTACTCCGTGGTGTCGATTTCAGACCCCGAGACGACCAGTGCCGCGCCACCGACGAAACAGAGGAGTCCGGCGACGAGCAGGGTGTTCCCGAGATATCGGTAGGTACGCTCGTCCATCGGTGATTACGGTCCGAGATACAACAGAGACGCAGAAATACGTGGGGCCTGAACTGCTGGGGGTAAGCGGTGCTCGTCGGTGTTGTCTCCGAAGAAGCGCCGAGAGGGAGATTTGAACCTCGCCGAGACGGTCCTGCTCGCTTCGCTGCGCGGGCCGCGACTCCTCTGGTTCAAATCTACATGAACTGCGTCTCCAATCACTCGTGACTCGCGACTGCTCGCAGGCAAGCTGCTCGCATCGCTCGTCGGTTGGTGATTGGAGAACGCCGAGAGGGAGATTTGAACTCCCGAGTCCGTGAGGACAGTAGATTTCGAATCTACCGCCTTGGCCGGGCTAGGCTATCTCGGCTCATCTCCACGTTGCCGTCTGCCGTTATTATGAATTTCGATTTATCGCGGGAGTAGGTGACAACCGCCAAGAATTTATTCCATGAGCACGGGTGCGATAACATGGACGTACACCAAGCGAACGAGGACTGCAACGCGGTCCTCGACGCCATCGGGAACGCGGTCATCGCCGACCGAGAGTTCCTCGAAACCGTACTGCTCGGTGTCGTCGGTCGTGGCCACGTGCTCCTAGAGGACGTGCCCGGGACCGGTAAGACCCTGACTGCACGGTCGATGGCCTCCGCCCTCGGATTGGATTTCTCCCGCATCCAGTTCACCCCCGACCTCCTCCCCGCAGACGTCACCGGCACGCACGTGTTCAACGAAGAGACCCGCGAGTTCGAGTTCCAGGCGGGTCCCATCTTCGCGAACATCGTCCTCGCCGACGAGATAAACCGTGCGCCACCGAAGACCCAGGCCGCACTCCTCGAAGCGATGGAGGAAGGTCAGGTGACCGTCGACGGCGAGACGCGCATGCTCCCCCAGCCGTTCTTCGTCATCGCGACGCAGAACCCCGTCGAGCAGGAGGGGACCTTCCCCCTCCCCGAGGCGCAGGTCGACCGCTTCATCGTCAAGTCCTCCATCGGCTACCCAGACGAGACTGGCGAGGTCGAACTGCTCCAGCGCCGCGCGGGCCGCGTCGAGCAGTCCCCGAGCGTCGAGCGAGTCCTCACCGACGAGGAGGTCGCCGACCTCCGACAGGTCCCCGAGACCGTCCGGGTCGACGACGACCTGCTGACGTACATGACCAAACTCTGCCGCGAGACCCGGCAGGACGGCCGCGTCGAAATCGGCGTCTCCCCCCGTGGGACCCAGCGCCTGTTCGAATCCTCGCGCGCCTACGCCACGATGGTCGGCCGCGAGTACGTCACGCCGGACGACATCAAGCGCGTTGCCCAGCCCGTGCTCGCGCATCGGCTCGTGCTGACGCCGGACGCGATGGTCAACAACGTCGAGAAGCGTGAGGTCATCGCGAACGTGCTCGACTCGGTACCGGTGCCGACCGTCGACTGACCGACCCCGTTTTCGAAGTAACTGGGTTCTCGAAATGGTTCCGGAGTGACACGAGCAGCGACAAGTACGGGTTTCGGAGCGACGCCGACCACGGAAGGGTGGAATATCATGCCGCGGTTTAAATATCGAAATCGCAATGGGAAAGATTAAGAGACTGTTTCAATTTTCTCGGGTCGCAGGGCCAGGGCACGCATGAAATCTAATCCAATCCCCGCTACGAAGGAACAATTCACTGAAAAATTAGCTGACCTGATCTTCGAAACCGAGGCGAGCGGTGTCGACCTCGAGGGGGGTTACACCCTCCGAAACGACGGCGACCAGCGTGATCTAGAGGTACAGATCGTACGACTCGCAAGCCAGCAGGAGTCCGGTGACGAGTGAGTTCGGGGGTTCGATTCTCGGTCGGGAACCGGTGGTCGACTCGACGAGACGTTGCGATTCCGTACGACGACCGCATTCACGCGTTCTGTTTCTTCACACACCAGTGGTAGAGGTCCTCTTTCAGGTCTCTGGAGGTCGGGCCGAATAGCAGTCCGAGTCGGTACCCGAGGTTGGGCCAGGATAGTGTCTCGAAGGCGCGTTCGCCGTAGTCCTCGCCCTCCGGGGGCACCGCCTTCGACCAGCCAGACAGGAAGACCTCGAGGGCCTCCTCGTCGTCCGGTTCGACGATTCTGCGTTCGTCCACCTCGTACAGGAGCCCCCTGTTGATGGGGGACGCTGGGTCGTCCCAGTCCACGTGGGTGTCATCGTCCCCGAGAGAAGAGAGTGGTGAGCCTGGGTGCCAAAGGGGACGCTTACTGCCGCAGCGCCGTCGTCAGAATCACCACGGCTACCAACAGCAGCGCCAGCGCAACCAGCGGTTGTCCCTCGGTCGCGACCTGGTACACGCCGAAAGCGGTCCCGGCGGTCAGTACACCGACGGTCACCGAGCCACCGATGTGTGCCAGTTCGGCCCGTGTCGTCTCGGTCTCTCGACCCAGTTGCTCACCGAGACCGATGGCGTTCTGGCCGACGTCCCACGCCAGAACCGTCGCGGTCGTGCCGACGAGCATGAGCAGTTCGGCGGACGGCCCGGAGCCGGTCGCACCGGCGAAGACGAGCCCGCCGAGCAGGCCGACTGCGCCGAGGTGGACCAGTCGACGGTAGCCCAGAACCACGCCGGGGGCGAGCGCGAGCATGCCGATTGCACCGCCGATAACGCCAGCAGAGGCGGTCAGGACGGCCGCGAGGGCGGCGAACGCGCCAGCACCGAGGGCAACCACGGCGGACAGGCGGACCGGGCGACGGTCTATCTCGGCCGGCATCAGGTCCACCTCCGGGAGCCGCGGGCGAGCGCGTTGGCGAGTCCTTCCCCGGGGTCCCAGTCGATGACGCGGATGCCGCCCTGGCGCAGTTCGGTGATACGGGCACGACGTTCGACCCGTGCGATTCGCTGGCCGAGGGTCTCGGTCGTGGTGGCGTCCGGGCTGATGATGGTCACCTTGTGCCCGTGGGCGTGGAGCAGGCGGGCGGCTTTCACTGCGTCGTCGTCGCACAGGGGCGTGAAGAAGACGAGCTGGGCGTCGCCCGGGAGGCGTTTTCTGAGGTTGCGAACCCCGAGCGTGACCGAGAAGTAGCCCGCTGGACGCTCCGAGGAGAGCGCCTGGTGGTGGGCGAACAGTTCCTCGACCTTCGCACGGTGTTCGTTCCCGAGGCCGGGACGGAGCCACACCGACTGCGGGGAGAGGGCGGTGAGGCCGACCCGGTCACCGGTGTCGAGCAGCGCGGTGAACACGTGGCCGGCGGCCTCGATGCCGAGGTCGGCCGCGTGCAGACCCTCGTCGTCGCGGCGGACGTACGCTTCCTTGCGAAGGTCGAGCAGGCACATCACAGTCGCTGCGCGTTCCTCGCGGAACAGCAGGGTCGCGAGGGAACCCGTCCGGGCGTATCGCTTCCAGTCCACCCGCGAGAGCGGGTCGCCGCGTCGGTACTCGCGGGTCGAGTGGAATTCGACGCCGTCGCCACCGATATCGGTGTTCACGCGACCGGCGTACTGCGAGGTCTGCTTGCGCAGCGGGACCGGTATCGTCGCCTCCAGCGACGGTGTACACACCATGTCGCCGCCGGTCCGGTAGCGGGTGTGTGTCTCCTCTGCGCCGGCCCAGCCGCGAACGATTGCCTCACACGTCTTGAACTCGTGCGTGCCGCGTTTGGCCGTCACCGTGTACGAGAAGGAGTCGGTCTCGCCGGGGCGCAGGGCGGTTCCCAGCCGGGCCGACCCGTCTTTCACCGACAGTTCGTCGGGCACGCCGTCGACGAGGCGCACGTCGGGGAGGATGCGACTCCCGTCGTTCGTCACGTGAACGGTCACGGTCACCTCGTCCCCGAGGGCCGGTGCCGGGTCACTGAGTTCCCGGGTGATGCCGAGCGTCACGGTCGGGGCCTCGGTGATGTTGGCGTACGCGAGGTAGCCCACGCCGACGACCGCCGAGAGCAACAGGGCTGGCTGTCGCGTGATGACGCCGACCGCGCCGGCGACGAGCGTCACGGCGGCGACACCGCGCCAGTGGTTCGTCGCCTCGGTCGTGTCCGAGATGACGCGTTGCGTCTGGACTGTCCCGGTCGACTCCCTGTCGGCGGTCCGGTCGGCTTCTCCGGTGGACACGTCGCCTGTCGTCGGTCTGTCGTCGGTCGATTCCGTTTCTGTCGTCACTGTCTTGCTCATCCGTCGAACTCCTCCGAGAGTCGGGCGATCTCGGTGGCCGCGTGGACGGCCCACCGGTGGTACTGCGACTGGGTGCTGCCGAGCAGGTCGACCCGCGAGAGCAGCGACGTGCCGGTCATCTCGCCCGTGAAGAAGGCAGCCGCGTAGGGGTCGTCGGTCCACTCACCCTCGTCGATGCGTCGTTTCGCTTCCGATAGCGAGCAGCCCTGCGTCCGGGCGATGGTCGCGACGGCGGCCCGCTCCAGGCGGTCGCTGACGCGTTCGCGGCTGTCGAGGCGGCGGCGGTCCGTCCCCGCCTCGCGGAGCAACTCGTCGAACTCGTCACCCGGCGTGGGGAGTTCCTGTGACTGCTCCGGGTCCGGGGTCTCGGCCTGCACGTAGCGGTTCTGTACCCGCGACGCCCCGATTCGGACGCCCTGGGCGAGCGTCGCGACACCGACCACGATGAGTATCATCTCGTTCATCGAGAAACCGGCCGCGACGTCGGGGAACAGCACCAGCGTGAACGCTACCGCGGCGACGCCGACACCGAGGACCGAGAGGAGGGTTCGTAGCTTCATCGCGTCTCACCCTCGTAGTAGGCCTCGAGCCGCCTGAGTGCTTCGACCGCACGGTCCTCTCGCTCGGGCGTCGCCTCCTCGTGCCCGTATCGAACCGTTTCGAACAAATCGGTGAGTTCGTGGACGTCGTCCGGGCTGATGCCCGCCTCGACCGCTGCACGTTCGAACTCGCGCGGCGTGCTCGTCTCGGGGTGGTCGACCGGCAGGTGTCGGGTCATCTCGACCCAGGCACGGTATATCTCGTTGTCCACGTCTGCGGTGGACTCGATGCGGTCTGCGGCCCGCCCGGCCGCGGTCGCTATCGCCTGCGTGTCGGCGGGAGCAGGGTCGGCGTCGTCGTCTTCGCCTGCCACCTCGACGACGTCCGGGTCCTCGTCTTCGTCGCTGGCGCTCACGCTCCACGCACCGACCAACACGACGGCGAGGATTCCCAGGCCGCCCAGGAGGAGGACCAGCGGAACGTCGAGTGGCTGCTGTGCCTGGTCGTCGTCACCACTGCCGCTTCCCGTCGCGGCGCCACCGCCGTCACCGGAATCGTCCGGAACGGACCCCGGTGCTCCCTGCCGTTGGGTCTCGGGGGCGTCCGACGACGGGCAGACGAAGAGGAACGGCGCTATCGACACGAGGACGACAGCCACCACGAAGAAGGAGGCCACCGCGACGACGCCATCGTAGCGTCGGTACATCCCCAGGGTAACCGATGCGACGGCCGCGACGAGGCCGACGCCGACCCACCACGGGAGTCTGCTCGACGGACACTCCTTCCGCAGTGGCGTCTGTTGCTGGGGCGTCGTCTCGTTGACCGTCTTCCCCGGCTGTTCCGCGGTCTGGGTCGTCACCCCGTCGGCGTTCACGTTCGCCGCAGAGCCCCCACTGCCCCCCGGTTGGGTCGTCTCGCTGAGCGTCCCCGCCGCGATGGCGATGGCGAGGACACAGCAGACGGCGACGACCACGATACCCAGATTCCTTTGTTTCACGGTAACGACTAGCTGGAAACGACACTTAGGGATGCCGAATTGTCAAATGATGGCTTGACCCATCCACACGGCGTGGGTCGCTGGCGCTCAGTCATCACTGGCTGTCCCCTCGTCGGCCCCGGCGTGTGCCGACTCGATGGTCCGGAGCGCGTCGATAGCACGGGTCTCGCGGTCTCTCGTCGCGTCCTCGCCGCCGTAGCGGACTTCCTCGAACAGGTCGGTGAGTTCTGCGACCTGCTCGCGCGTCATCCCGGCGTCGATGGCCGCGTCCGCGAACTCTGCCGGCGTACTGGATTCCGGGTCTGGTACGTCCAGGTGCGTCGTCATCTCGCGCCAGGCCCGATACACCTCGTTGTCGACGGCGGTGCTCGTCTCCAGTCGGTCCGCGGCCCGGCCCGCAGCCGCACCGATGGCTGCCATCCGCTGCCGAGGTGACCGTGCGTTCGTCGCGACCTCGTCCGCTTCTTCGACCTCCTCGGGGTCCTCCTCGTCACTGCGGATGGCGTACCAGACGAACACGAGGACGACGACCGCCACCAGCGCGACCACGAGGAAGACGACCTCTGGCGAAACGTTTCCGGGGTTCTGGGCCAGCCCGAGGGAGGACGAGTCGCCTTCGGTCGCGTCTTTCACCTCGGACGGGATGATGGAGAACTGTTCGGGGTCGGTCGACGTCTGGCAGTTCGTGAGCAGCAACCAGAGGAAGAAGCCGGGGAACGCCAGCGCGGTGACCACCCCGGTGGCAGCGATGCCGTCTTTCGAGTGCTGGACGTAGAGCCAGACCGACGCCGTGACGAGCATCACGATGGCGAAGAACTCGGCAGTCAGGAGGAAGGGAATGCAAAAGCTCAGCGAGAAGAAGATGCGTCCCGGGTCGGTCAGAGGTCGCCTCGGACTCGTCCCACCCTCGCCGTTCCGGTCGGTCGCCGTGTCGTCGTTCGGGTTCACGATGGACGACCCACCGCCGCCAGGCCTGTCCGGTTCGACGAGTGTCGCGGCCGCGAACGCGAGCGCGAACACGCAGACGAGCGCGAGGACGACCGGAATAGCTTTCTCCCGATTCACGGCGGAAGTTTCGTGTGTCCAGTACGAGAGCGTTTCGCTAGCCAAAGTCGCCGTTTGTGTCTCTACGACACGACGAATCGCAGAAACGTACGAACGGGGGTCACTTCCGTCCCGCGATGACCTCGACTTCGCCGTGCTGGACGAACCGCTCCACGTCGCGGTCACGGAGGGACGCTCGCAGGTCGGCCTCGAACGCAGCCTGCCGGTCGCCGAAGACGGCGGGCGAACAGAACGAGAGCGAGAAGACGTAACCGACGATACCGTCTTCGTCCCACTCACGTTCGAACTCGACGGTCACGGTCTCGACGTCGTCGAACCCGTGCGCCGCGAGTTTCTCGTCCCAGGGGTCGTCGTACGTCTCGATCGGGCCGGTCCGCGCTGGCAGGTCGTCGAGGTACTCGTCTGCGAGTTCGTGTACGCCCACCTGCCAGTCGTCCCTCCCGTGCGTGAGCCACTCGCCGTCGGTCACGAGCGCGACGCCACCGCCCGGTTCGGTCAGCTCGTACAGGTGGTCGAGGGTCCGTTCCTGGTCCATCCAGTGGAACGACCGGCCCATCGTCGTGAGCCGGACCGTCCCCACGCTGCCGGGGAGGTCGGCGTCCGACCCGAGGACCCACTCGACGTTCTCTCGACCCGCCGCCTTGGCCTGTCGTCGCCCCGCACGAAGCATCGCCTCGTTGGGGTCCATCGCGACGACCTCGCCCACGTGTTCTGACAGCGGGATGGCTATCTGGCCAGTGCCACAGCCGAGGTCGAGGACGCGACTCGACTCGTCCAGGGCGAAGCGGTCGATGAGGTACTGGATGGTCCGGGACCCGTAGCGGGGACGATACCGGGCGTAGTACGGTTCGGTACTGCTGAAGCGGTCCGCGCTGTCGTGGTCGTCGGGGGTGTCGTGGCTGTCGGTCGGGGACACGGTGAGAACACTCGGATACGACAGGTCGTGGGCTCGATAGGTAAGGGTTCTGGATTCCGTGCCTACGGTGACGGCACGTAGCCGGGGCCGACCCGGAGTTCGAGTGCCGCAGGCCGGACCGACAGCGTGAGTTCTGTGTGCTCGCTGAGTTCGCCGTCGCGGCTGAAGGTGATGGGCCCTTCGTGGCCAGCGACGGTGACCTCTCGTGCCGTGATGTGGGTCACACCGGGCGTCTCCTGGCCCAGGAGCCGGTGGCCGATGACCTCGGCGACCATCGACGGGGTGGGCATCTGCTCGACGACCGCCACGTCGAACAGGCCGTCTTCCATGTGGCCCTGGCCACCCTCGCCGACGAAGCGACGGGCGTTCCCGACCAGCAGACAGAGCGCCTCTCCGTCCCACGACTCGGAGCCGTCGACGCCGGTCGCATCGACCGTGATGTCGAGACCGTCGAACGTCATCGCCTCCTGGACGCCCGTCACGAGGAACGCGAGCGTCCCGAACCGGCGTTTGAGTTCGCTCGACGCGGCGACACTCGCGTCCGCCGGTAACCCCGCGATACAGGAGACGACGAATGGGTCACCACCGGCCATGCCGAGGTCGACGGTTCGCTTCTCGCCGGTGTCTGCGACCTCGACGCCCTGTCTGATGGTGTCGATGCCAACGTTGGTCGCGAGGATGTTTGCCGTCCCGGTGGGGACGACGCTGAGCGTGACCGCATCGAGGTGGCCGGCATCGTCGAGGCCGCGGAGGACCTCGTTGACGGTGCCGTCACCGCCACAGACCGCGAGTTCGGAGACGTCGTCCTCGCCGGCTTCCCGGCCGAGTCGCCTGGCGTCACCGGGCCCCGCGGTCTCGACGACCGCGAAGCCACGGGCGCGGAGGAGTCGCTTCACGTACGGGCCGTGGTCACCACTCCCACTCACCGGGTTGAGGATACAGCGACGGGAACCGACCTGCATTGGACGGGTGTAGGACGCGATGGTTTAGAAGGGCAACGCTCTCTCGGTAGGGGGACCGGTGGTCGTCGCTGGGCCGAGTCCGGGCCCGGGTCCGGTCGTCCATCACAGATTCAGTCGTGTCCGGAACCTCTCTCGTCACGTGACGGTTGAGCCGAGACAGTGCGACGCTCGCCGGTGGCCGGGACGCACTCACCCGCACCCCAGAGAAATGTACCGAGTGAACACCCACTACGTGGTTGGTGTCGGCGACTGCCTCGCCGCCACCCATCCACCGAGTATTTACTCACCCGGTGGAAAGACCGCGACATGCCCACGGGCGAGGCAGGAACCGACGAGGAGTCGGATACAGACGCCGAGGAACTGTCCGAGACACAGGTCGACATCGTGGAGGCGGTCCTGCGTGCGCTCGCGAAACACGGCTACGCCGGGTTGACGACGAAGAAGGTGGCCGCCGAGGCGTCGGTCTCCGAGGCGGGCCTCTACTACCACTACGACTCGAAGGACGACCTCGTGGTTGCCTTCCTCGAGTGGGGTGTCAGGCGCGACTCGAAACGACTCTCCACGGCGGCAGATGCCGACCCGGTGACCCGGTTGTTCGCGCTCTGTGACGCGCTCCTCGGTGACCCGGCCGACGAGGTCGACCGCGGTATCAACGTCGCGGTCATGGAGTTGCTGGCACACGCCCCGTTCAACGAGCGGTTTCACGACCTGCTTCGCTCCTACGAAGAACGGGTCCACGAGACGCTCACGTCGGTCATCCGCGAGGGCGTCGACGACGGTGTGTTCCGCGAAGACGTCGACCCGGAAGCGACCGCGGCGTACCTGCTCGTGACGACCGACGGGAGTGCCGGGGCCGTGATGGCACTCGGCATGGACGACCTGGGCGAGCAGGTCAGAGACCGGCTGTTCGCCTACCTCCGCGAGAACGTGCTCGCCGACGGTGTCGCCGCGCCCGAACGTTTCCGCTGACCGGCCACGTCGAGAGTCTCCAGCGGCCTGGGGAGTTCAGCCCAGGTCGCCGCCGGATGCGTCAAACGCCCGTTTCATACTTGACAAACAAGTTATGTGTTCGTGGCCTCTGAGAGGGTGCGATGAAACATCGATTCAGATTCGTCTCGTTCCTCACAGTCGCGCTGGTGTGTGCACTGGCGCTGAGTGCCAGCCCGGTCGCTGCCGACGGCGACCAGACCGTCGGCATCTGCATGATCGGCGTCGACAGTCCCTGCAACGGTGACCACGACGAGAACGCGACCGACCGGCCGACAGACGAGAAAGACGGGGAAGCGAAACCCGTAACCCCCGACGAGTTCCCGCCGGACCCCGACGGCGCTGACGGCGTCCTCGAACGGCCAGCCGACCCCGAACCGAACTGGCGTGACGCCGCCGGCGAGGAACCCATCAACGACTTCGTCGACGGGATTCCGCTGATGCAGCAGTCGGGACTGTCGGACGAACCGGTCGACCCGAAGGACGAACCGGTCGACTCGAAGGACGAATACCCGGTCCGCGAAGGGCCCATCCCGACCGAGCCGTACATCGTCTGTATCCGAGCACCCTGTGAACTCCCGACCGGTGCCGGTGCGGAACCGTTGCCGGAGAAACTGCCGCCCGGTGCCGACGGTGACGTCGGTATCGAGATACTCGTCCCTGCCGACGAGGACGCGAACCTGGCCGTCTCGGCCTCGAACACACCCGAACGAGCCGTCTGGTACGACTTCGACTCGGCCCCGGCACGATTCGACAGCAACCCCTTCCACCTGTTCGCGCGCCTCTTCGGGTTCTTCTACTAGACCCACGAGGCCCGGTCTGTCCGTTCCGCTCCCGGCCTTCACCCCTCTGCCTGTTCAGTGCGTGTTTGATGCAGCGCAATCCGAATGCCCCTCCAGAACGTATCTTTCACCCAATGGGTCGCATCTTCCCGATCAAACGCCCCGTCGAGCACGAGCCCGGGCAGTCCAAGCTCGTCGGGTTGACCGACGAGACTGCCGACGAGGTGTTCGCGACGCTCTCCAGCGCAACCGCGCGGACCATCCTCGAGGCGCTCTACGAGGAACCACACACACCTGCGGACCTCCGCGAGGTGACCGGGACCACGCTCCAGAACGTCCACTACCACCTCGCGAACATGGAGAACGCTGGCCTCATCGAGGTCGTCGACACCTGGTACTCGGAGAAGGGCTCCGCGATGAAGGTGTACGCCCCCTGTGCCCGGGCAGTCCTCGTGATGGCAAGCGCCCACGAGGACCGGTCGCTGCTCCGCGACCTGCTCGCGCGCGTGCTCGCGGTGGTCGTCTTACTCGGGGCCGGGACCCTCGCACTGGCCCGCCTCCTCGACGAACTCGCCCGGCCGGAACCCATCGTCGAGGCGGCCAGTATCGCCGCGGACTCGGGGACGCCATCGCCCAGCCAGCCGATACTGTCACCCGAACTGGCTTTCCTCGGCGGTGGCCTTCTCGCGTTGACCGTCTTCACCCTCCTCGTGGTCCTCTATCTCCGGCCGTGGCCGCGACCGAGATAGGTGCGAATCCCGACAGAACCCCAAGGCATTTTTGTCCTAATTACATCTCATTAAACACGATGCGCCGACCCGACGCGGTCCTCACGACTATCCCCTCTATCGTCCTCACGGGGCTCCTCCTGGAGCGTGGACTGCGAACCGTCTCGTTGCCCGAGAGCGTCCCACCCGTCGAGTGGATCCAGTTCACCGTCCTCGGCCTCTGTCTGGCGTTCGCCCTCATCGTCTACGAGGTCGTTCAGGCGCCCTCACTCGAATAGACCGGCGGCCCAACTCAACAGGTTTATTTGCCCGCTGACGGTACCAACGGGTATCATGGCCAAGAAGAAAGGAAAGACGGGGAGCGCCGGCCGATTCGGCGCTCGCTACGGGCGTGTCTCCCGACGCCGCGTCGCGGAGATCGAAGACGAGATGCGCAACTCCAAGGTCGACGGCGACAACGTCAAGCGCCTCGGGACGGGCATCTGGGTCAACGAGGAGACCGGTGAGAAGTTCACCGGCGGCACCTACCGCCCCGAGACCCCCGCAGGCCGTACCGTCCGCCGGTCGATTCGCGCCGCGCTCTCCGAAGAAGACGAATGAGCTACAAGTGCTCGCGGTGCAAGCGTGACGTGACGCTCGACTCCTACGGCGGCGTCCGCTGTCCGTACTGCGGACACCGCGTGCTGCTGAAAGAGCGCAGTACCGACATCAAGACAATCGACGTCGAATAACGTCGATTCGATGCCCTCGTTCTCACACGAGACCACACTCGAATTCGAGTACGACAGCGACGCCGTCGCTCGCATCGTCGAGCGAAGCGTCGCCCAGGAGGTCGGTGAGATAGCGGGCGACCGTTCTTCCACCACGCTCTCTCGAACTGGCGACACCGTCACCGTCGAGGTCGGAGCGACGGACCTCGTGGCACTCCGGGCTGGCGTGAACACGTGGATTCGGCTGGTCGAGGTCGCAGAGAAGCTACACGACCTCGGGTCCGGCTACTGATTCTGCGGGGAGTCCACCGCGTGCTGGCTGGCCGTCGAGTCGAGTCTCAGGTAGAGGTCGTTGACCATCGCTCGCAGCCGGCGGTACCGGTACTCCAGCCAGCGGACGCTCACCACCTGGAGGACGACCGCGACCACGAGCGCTCCACCGGCGAGCGCCCCGCCAACCAGTGCGGGATAGCTCGCGATGAGGTCGTAGTTCCCGAGGGAGACGACGAGTGCGGTCCGAGCGACCGGCTGGACGAGGAGTTCCCTGACGACGACCGAGAGGGCGAACCCGACCGACCCCAGGAGGATGGCAGTCCAGAGGTTGCGATAGAAGGTGGCGAGGACGGTGTATCGGTGGAACAGGGTCGATTCCCCGTGGAGGATGCTGTGGCCGAGGTGTTCGAGGTACTCGTCGTCGGACTCCCAGACGGCGGGATGAGACCCGCCCTCGCTCAGTTCCCCGTCCTCGCGGACGAGCCCGTGCAGTTCCCGCGAGAGCCGCCGCAAGACCTCGTGCTCGATTGAGTCCGCCTCGGCCGAGTCAGTGTCCCGCACCTCGACCGCGGCGAGCCGGTCGCACAGGGTGAACGTTCTGGCGTGGTCGTCCCCGTCACCGGGCCCTTCCGAGCTGTCGAGCCGGGACAGCTGTGGCGACCCGCTGAGACGCCACGAGGCCGTCCGCCAGCCGATGCGGGCCATCGCGTTCTCCACCCACCCCCGGGAGGCCACCGCGTGGAGGACCCGGCCGACGGGATACCCGACCGCGAGCAGGAGCAGCGTCGCACTCCACTCCGGGAACAACCAGGCAGGGAACGACGCGGCCGTGTAGACGGGCGAGAGGAACAACAGGAAGACGACACCGGGGACGAGGTCCCCGACGACGTCGAACACGGAGAGACGCCGTGTTGGCATTCTGTAGATATATCCAGACCAACATATTAAGCGTTGTGTGGCGCGGTGGACCACCGGGCTCGAACCGTCGACCCCGACGAGTACGGCCGAGAGCGACGACCTTCCGGGCGTCCGTCTGCGCCCTGGTGGATTCTGTTTCTCGGCCCGTTCTTAGCTGAAAAGCGGGGGTTTTTCAAGCCAGAAGCCATCGGTCGGGATATGCAAGGAAACCTTCCGCCGGAAGCACAGGAGAAAATCGAGGAACTGCAGGACCTTCAGGAGACCGCACAGCAGGTCGCCCAGCAGAAGCAGTCCGCGGACTCCCAGCTGACAGAGGCCCAGACCGCACTCGACGAGCTCGAGAACATCGACGAGGACACGAAGATGTTCCGTGAGGTCGGCGAGCTCTTCGTCGCGACGGACTACGACGAGGCCAAAGACGCACTCGACGAGAAGGTCTCCAGCCTGGAGATTCGCGTCGAGACCCTCGAGAAGCAAGAAGAGCGCGTCCAGCAGCAGTTCGAGTCGCTCCAGCAGGAACTGCAGGAGATGCTCGGTGGCATGGGCGGCGGTATGGGCGGCGCAGGCGGCGCATAAGCGCATGCCCACCGACGAAGACGTCGTTCGAACGGCCGCGGAAGCGGCCGAGGGACTCATCCTCTCGCGGTTCAAGCAGTCCGACGTCACCGACATGGACGTGACCGTCACGTTCGAAGAGGGCGTCCTCGACGTGGACGTGTACCTGAACGTCCCCGGTGACGAGGCGACGGCGGAGCAGGTCGCCGAAGACGCCGCACTCGCGGCTCGCAGCGCGGTCGACGACCTGTTCGCCGAGGACGAGACCTAGGAGAGCAGGAAGACGACGATACTCAGGCCCATCGCGGCCATCGCCATCAACACCGCCAGCGCCCCGCCCATCGACACCATGGCGTTGGCGTGACTGGCGAGCGTCTCAGTTCTATCGTTGCCGAAGACCGTGACACGAGCACGTTCCGACGACATCCCGACGGAGACGAGCTCTCGGTCCGCCAGTGCGTCCGACACCAGTCCGGTGACGACCGAGACGAGTTCGTCCTGGTCGAGCGCCTCGCCGACCTGATTCGAGGATTCCACCTTGTTCACGATGTGGGTGTCCGTGGTCATCACCTCTGCCGCATCGACTTCTTCGGGGAGGGCGTCGATAAGCCGTTCACGCAGCCCCGGTTCCATGTTGTTCCCGTCGACGAGGATGTAGGCGGTAGTCTGGCCGCCGACGGTGACGCAGGCGATTCGGACGCCGAGTGGGCCGATGCCGTCTGCGGGTTCCCAGTCGGTCTCGGCCCAGGCGGTGCCGACCTCGACGGGATGCTGTGGGGCGTCGTGGAGCTTCTCCGCAGCCTTCGCAGCTGCCTGCATCATGTCGAACGAGCGCTCGCTACCGGGCGTGACGTGCCCGAGGTCCTCCCCTTTCAGCCCGTTGTTGCAGTTGTGGGCGTCGACGAGCAACACCTCGTCGAACCCGCCGGAGCGGGCCTCCGCGGCGGCCGAGAGCCCGACGGCGTAGTCCACGTCGTCGGCGAACCGCGGCGAGTGCGTGCTGACGAGCAAGATGTCGTCGTCGAACGCCTGCGCCAGCATCTTGGCGTCCCCGACCTGTGTGCGGACGCTCTCGGTCGCGGTGGTTCCGAACTCGAGCTGGTCGTGGGCGGCCAGCGCGGATTCGATGATGGTGTCGACCTCGCGTTCGGTGACGAGGTTGAAGTCGTGGCCTGCGGTCGCGTGGGGCGGAAACGCCAGGCCGTCGGCGGATTCTGCCACTCGCTGGGGGAGGTTCCCGCCGCCGATCTCGCCCATCGGGCCGGGGTGAATCATGGGGAGGACGAACCGTGCTTTCTCGGAGCCGTCTTCGCGCTCGAACGCGAGGATGGTGACGGGGACGAGCGCTTCCTCACCGAGTTCCTCGAAGAACGTCTCCAGCTCGCGGGTACCGTCGGCGATGTGGCCGACGAATCCCGCAAGGAAGTCGAGGACGGAGACGCCGAGGCTGCGCTTCCACGGGCGGTCGATGATGACGAGGAAGAGCCACACGGCGGTCCCGTACAGCAGGCAGAGCAGCGTCAGGATGACGAAGTCGCCGGGGAGGATGGGCCCGAGCGTCGCCGGTCCCTGCTCGGCGCGGGAGAGGTAGGCGTCGAGGATTGGACCGCCAGCGTCCATGTACCGGAGGGTCCCGCTGTAGACGAACAGGAGGATCGCCGCGGCTGCGGTCTGGATGCTCGCTGGAATCGCCGCTTTCGGAATCGAGTGCTGGGAGATGGCGGCGACGACGAGCAGCCGGAACGCGAAGATGGAGGCGAGGCCCACGTACAGCACGTCGAAGACGAAGTTCTGCCCGAGGACGGTCACGAGTGCGACGACCCCGCCGACGGCGAGTATCGCGACGACCAGTATCTCACACAGCAGGGCGAGGAGGGAGGCCCGGTTCGGCGTGAGCTGTCCGCCGAGGCGCTTGTCGACGATGCTCGTCAGGACCGACGCCGCGAACGTCGGGATGCCGATGAAGAAGACGCCTTGCCACATATCCTCGAGCCAGAAGGAGTTCTCGAAGACACCGATGCCCGTCACGGCAGCCACCACCATCGCGAAGGCCAGACTCTTGTACCATCGCGGGGCCCGGAAGATGTACCGCGACATGCTGGCCAGGTCGCCCTGGGTTGCCGTCATTGTGGTCTATCCGTTCCCGTGGTCGAATAAAACTACTCCGACTATGGGTGACAGGGGAGCGCTCCCGTTCGCGGGCCGCGGCGTGACCGTTCAGCGCTCACAGAGCGCGACGAAGTTCTCGAAGACCTCCTCGCCTTCGGCGGTGTGGGACACCTCGGGATGCCACTGGACGCCGTAGAGGTCGCGGTCGGGGTCGGACATGGCTTCGACGCCGCAGACGTCGCTCCTGGCGGTGATGGAAAAGCCCTCAGGGACCTCCTTCACCTCGTCGGCGTGGCTCGCCCACACGCGTGTCTCGGGGTAGAGCGACCCGATGAGCGGGTCGTCCTCGTCCAGGACGTCGACGGTCACGTCGGCGTAGCCACCGTAGTCGCCGGAGCCGACCTCGCCGCCGAGTTCCGTCGCGATTATCTGCATGCCGAGACAGATGCCAAGCACCGGTACGCCCGCGTCCAGGTACTCGCCGGACTTCCCGCGGCGGTCCATGTCCGGCCCGCCGGAGAGGACGATGCCGTCTGCCTCGACCTCGCTCGGCGGCGTCTCGTTGTCTACGACCTCGCTCTCGACTCCCATGTCCCGGAGCGCGCGGTGCTCCAGGTGGGTGAACTGCCCGTGGTTGTCCACGACGACGATTCGCGTCATATGGCGCGGATTACGTGGCCGTGCTCAAAAACGGTCCGAAACAGGTCGCGGTTGTACACGAACGGCCACGTTTCTCGCGGTGGCAGTCGACCGGCGCGTGCCCCCACGATGCGCGATAGGTTCAACACCCCGGGGAGGTAATCCAGACCGCAATGACCGACGAGGACGCTGGACGGCAGGGCGCCGGCGGGGACGACGATGGGGGCGGCGGGTTCGTTCGTCAGGCACCGAACTCGACCGACCACGACGAACTGCTGTCGCTGCTGTCGCGACACGACCTGGCGTTCGCCCGCGACCCGGCGGAACCCGACGACCCCAGCGTCTTCGAGTTCGACCCGGACGAACCTGCAGACGAGACCTTCCCGCAGTCCGTCGCCAGCGGTGGGCCGACGTGCGAGGGTGTCATCCTCTGGACGCGTATCGACCCGGCGGTGTTCGACCACGACCTACCACTGGCGGTCGAGGTCGCGGCCGACGAAGCGTTCACCGACGTCGTCCACCGCGGCGTCGTCGAGGACAGCGAGGCCATCGAGGCGCACGACTACACGGTGAAAGTCGACCTCGACGGCGTCCTGGATTCCTTCAGCGAGTACTTCTACCGGTTCGTCTACGGGACCACTGCGAGTCGCATCGGTCGCTGTCGTACCCTGCCGGCACCCGACGAGTCGCCCGAAGAACTCTCGCTGGCGGTGCTCACCTGCCAGAACTACCTGAACGGCTACTACCCGGCGTACCACTACATCGCACAGGAGGACATCGATTTCATCGTCCACGTCGGCGACTTCATCTACGAATCCGCCGACGGGCACTTCAAAAGCCGTTTTGCCCCCGAGTACCCCGGCCGCGAGAAGGACTTCCCGAGTGGGTTCAGTTTCGTCGAGTCGCTGGAAGACTATCGCTACCTCTACCGCGTGTACAGGTCCGACCGGTTCCTCCAGAAGGCACTCGAACGACACACCATCATCCCGGCGTGGGACGACCACGAGATAGCGAACGACGTGCACTGGGACTACGAGACCGACGCCCCGGCGGCCGACCACCCCCGCGGGGACGACCCCGAGTTCATGACTCGCCTCGCCGCTGATGCGATGCACGCCTGGTGGGAGTACATGCCCGCCCGCATCGAGTACGACCACGGTGCAGACCGCCTCCAGGACCGCTTCCGACTCTGGCGGCGCTTCGACTTTGGCGACCTCGTCTCACTCGTGATGACCGACGAGCGCCTGTTCCGGACCGAAGAGCGTGACCTGCTGTTGCCGACCGACCGAGCGACTGCGCCCGAGCGCGAACCGCCGGACCGGACCATGCTCGGTCCGGCCCAGATGGAGTGGTTCCTCGACCAGGTCGAAGAGACACAGGAACACTCGACGTGGACGGTCTGGTCGGACGAGGTCCTCACGATTCCGTTCAAGGTGGGTGCTGGACCCGCCACGCTGTACCCGGTCCAGGGCGGCTGGGACGGCTACCGGCGCGAGCGCCAGTACTTGCTGAACGCGCTGGCGGCCCGGGACGTCGAGAACTTCGTCACCATCACCGGCGACATGCACTGCTACATCGCGGGCTACCAGCAGACCGAGTACCGCGACGCCCTCGACCACAAACTGGTCGGTCCCGTCGACGAGGACAAACGCGTCGGCGTCGAGTTCATGACGCCGGCCCTGACGAGCCTGAACGTCGCCGAGGCCGTCGGGCTGACCGAGGGACCACTGGCGAAACCCACGGAGCGCATCCTCCGGAAGGCCATCACGCTCCAGAACCCCCACATCGAGTTCTTCGACAGCCACCACTGGGGCTACTCCGTCGTCACCTTCACCGAGGACGAGTGCACCTACGTCGCCTACAGCGTCGACAAATCGGTCGACTCCCCTGATGCGCCGCGAGAACTCGTCACTGCCCAGCGGGTGCCCGCTGGACGTGTCCAGCTCGAGGACGTGACCGACGAGTACCGCTACGGGAAGCGGTGAGCGGCCGGCCAGCGTGGGTCCGGTCGACGGGTCGTCCAACCGGTGAAACTAAGCACCCTGCGAAAGTTCACGATTGTATGGAACTCCCTATCGACCTCGACCACCCGTCGTGGCGCTCGGCGGCCGGCGTGCTCGGTGGCTACGGCGCGATTCTCGCGCTGATGACCGTCCTGTTGTTCGGCGTCCCGCTGGCACTCTTCGTCGCTCTCGGCTAGGCAGCCAGCCACGAGCACACTGCTTCTCGCGTCTCGAGCAGCACCGACAGGTGGTCCTCGTCGGGAACTCGTTCGACCGTCGCGTGCGGAACCGCGCCCGCCAGCCAGTCGGCCGTCTCGATGGGCACGTTCTCGTCGGCGGTCCCGTACCAGCCCGTGACCGGACACGTGAGCTCCTCGTACCGAATCTCCCACGGCGAGTGGACGGCCCGGCTGTCCGCGACCGCGCCGGCGGGCCCGTGTTCGAAGGCGGCCCGGTACTCGGTCGCCAGCACTTCTTCGACGGTCCGGGTCCCGTGGACCGGCTCGTCACCGACCGCCTTCTCGGTGAGGAACGAGAGGACCGCCTCGTCGTCCTGTCGGTTCATGAACCACGACTGTACCCGGAAGAGGAGCCCGAGCAGCCGCGGGGTGCGCCGGGAGAGAGTCGCCATGACCTCGATGAACCGGCTGGTCTCGATGCCCGCCGAGGACGGTGCCATGCCGGCCACGATAGCGGCACGCGTGACACGGTCGGACTCCGCGGCGACCGCGAGCGCGTGCGGGCCGCCCGCGGAGAAGCCACAGACGGCGAACTCGTCGATGTCGAGGTGGTCCGCGAGGTCGACAACGTCGTCGGCCCAGCCGGTCAGGGTGCGGTCGCGCTTCGGTGACGACTCGCCGTAGCCCGGCCGGTCGGGGACGACGATTCTGAGTCCGGCAGCCGTCGCGGTGTCCGCGTAGAAGCCACCGAAGTGGCGGGAGCCTGGGAGGCCGTGGAACGCAAAGACGGGCCGGCCGTCGAGGTCGCCGTACTCGGCGAACGCGAGCGTTCGGCCGTCGGCGAGCGTCACCGTCTGGGAGGAATCGGAACGGGTGGCGGCGTCAGGAGCGGCAGTGTCCTGCATACGCGACGGTCCTCCCGGACCGCTGATAAACCTGTGTGTGCCGTGCGAGCAGGCGACTCGTTCAGGACCGCCAGTACGCCCGCGTCAGCAACACGAGCACCGGGAAGATCTCCAGCCGGCCGATCCACATCAGCGCGACCATGAACAGCTTCGCCTGGGGAGTGAAGTCCAGATAGCTCCCCATCGGCCCGACCATCCCGAGGCCGGGTCCGATGTTCCCGAGGGTCGCCGCGACTGCCGTGATGGCCTCGATGACCGAGAGTGACTGGGGACCGAAGAGCGCGGCGTCGGCCATCAACAGCAGTGACGAGAGGAAAAAGAGCGCGAGGTAGAGCAGGGTGAACGCGTAGATACCACGCAGGGCACGCTCGTCGAGCGAACGCCCACGGAGACGGACCGGCCGGACCGCATTGGGGTGGACCGTCGAGAACAGCTCGCGACGGATGGACTTCAGGATGATGAGCCAGCGGATTATCTTGATGGCCCCACCGGTCGACCCGGCCGACCCCCCGATGAACATCGCGATGACGAGGACGTACTGCGCCGGGCCGCCCCAGGCGTTGAAGTCCATCGTCGCGTATCCGGTGGTCGTGACGATGGAGACGACCTGGAACGTCGCATGGCGCAGGGCGGACTCGATGTCACCCGTGACGGGGAACGTGTAGCCGAGGAAGGTCTGGTTCACACCCTCGTACAGGCCGGTTTCGGCGGCAGTCGTCAGCCCGGGGTCCAGGAAGAGGAACGCCCCGAGGACGGCCGAGAGGACGGCGATGACGCCGGCGTAGAACCGGAACTCGGCGTCTTCGAGCATCGGTTTGATGTCGCCAGTCGAGAGGTGCCAGAACAGCGCGAAGTTCGTCCCGGCGGCCATCATGAACGGGATGAACACCCACTGGACGATCTCCGCGAACGCCTCGATAGAGCGCGCCTCGGGCGAGAACCCGCCGGTCGCCATCGTCGTGAACCCGTGAGCGATGGCGTTGTACACGGTCATGTTCGGGGCCATCCCGAGGATGTGCAGCCCGTACAGGAGCGCCATCTCCAGCAGGGTGATGCCGGCGTAGATGACCCACAGGGCACGAGCCGTCTCAGCGATGCGGGGCGTGAGCTTCTCGATGCCGGGGCCGGGTGCTTCGGCATCCATCAGCTGTGCGCCACCGACGGAGAGTTCAGGAAGGATGGCGACCGCGAGGACGACGATACCCATCCCCCCGAGCCACTGGGTCTGCTGGCGCCACATCATCAGCGCCCGCGAGTGCGTCTCGAAGGAGATGTCGCCCATCACCGTCGCCCCGGTCGTCGTGAACCCGCTCATGGTCTCGAAGATGGCGTTCTCGGGGTGGTGCAGGGTCGACTCCACGAGGTAGAGGAACTGGCCGTCCTGGTAGGTCAGCCCTTCGAGGACGTACGGGATGGCCCCGACCAGTGAGACGGCGACCCACGTCATCGCGACCATCAGGAACCCCTCGCGGGCCCCGAGGTCGGGGTCGGGGTCGAGCCGCTCCATGGCCGACCCGGCGACCACGGCGACGGTCGCGGTGACGAAGAAGGGCAGGATGTACGGGACGAACTGGTCGCCGTACAGGAAGCCGGTGACGATAGGGACGATGAGGGCGACGGCGAGGTACTTCACGACCCGCCCGACGAGGCTCGTGCTCGCGCGCCAGTTGACCTTCAGCCTCATAGTTTCGGGGCCACGTCGTCGAGGACGGTTGCGTCGAGGAAGACGACGATGTGGTCACCCGGTTTCACGACGGTGTTCCCGCGGGGCGTGATGAGCTTGTCGTCGCGGGTGATGGCACCGATGACGACTCCCCGGGGCAGGTCCCCGGCCACGTCCCGGATGGACCGCCCGGCCAGCAGGCTCTCGTCGTCGATTTCGATCTCGAGGACCTCTGCCCGGTCGGATTCGATGATAGCGACGTTCTCGGTGTGTTCCTCGCGGGTGAACCGCGTTATCTCTTCGGCGGTCACCTCGCGGGGATTGACGGCCACGTCGACGCCGACCGCCTCGAACAGCTCGACGTAGTTGCCGTTCTCGACGATGGCGACGGTCCGGCGCGCGCCGAGCCGTTTCGTGAGCAGCGAGACGAGCAGGTTCTTCTCGTCGGACTCCAGAGCGGAGACGACGAGGTCGGCGTCGTGGATGTTCTCCTCGACGAGGAAGTCCATGTTCGTCGCGTCGTTCTCGAGGACGATGCTGCCGGGGAGCAAGTCCGCGAGCTGGCGGGCCCGCTCGGGGTCGTGCTCGATGAGTCGGGGCGTGATGCCGCGCGCCTCGAACAGGCGGGCGACCTGGTAGCCGATCTCGCCGCCGCCGATGATGAACACCTCGTCGGCTGATTCGAGGGTGCTCGCAGGCGTCAGCGAGGTCGCGAACTTCCGGACGCTCTCGGGGCTTCCGATGACGATGACCTGGTCGCCGGGCTCGATGACGGTCTCACCCCGTGGGATGGTCACGTCGCCGTTGCGGATGATGGCCGCGAACGTCAGCGACTCGAAGCGGTCGGCGTTCTGGACGGTCTGGTTGGCGACGGTCGACCCTGCCTCTATCTCGAACTGCGCCATGCGGACGCGCCCGTTCGCGAAGGAGTCGACGTCCTGTGCGCCCGGGAGGCCGGCGATGCGAACGACCGACTGGGCGGTCAACAGGTCGGTACAGACCATGAAGTCGACACCGAAGGCCCCCTTCGACCCCTGCCAGGTGTTGAGGAAATCCGTCTTCTTCACCCGGGCGATGGTGAAGGGGTCGCCGCAGGTCTTCGCCGTCGAACACGCGACGATGTTCGCCTCGTCACGGTCCGTACTGGCGATGAGCATGTCGGCCTCTTCGATACCCGCCTCCTTCAGCGTCGAGAGCGAGGTACCGTCGCCCTCGATGGGCAACACGTCGAGTTTGTACGTGAGTGATTCGACGCGATCCCCGTCCATGTCGATGACGACGACTTCGTGACTTTCCGACAGGCTCGCGGCGATGTTCGAGCCCACCTCTCCGGCTCCGATGACGATTACACGCATAGAGACTGGTCTCGTTGGATAGACGGCGGTTGACAGGGGGAGAACAAGAGGATTGTTATTCGATTACTCCGCCGCGGTCCGTATCTCCAGGTCGACCGACCGACGCTGTCCTTCGAGGTCGGCCACGATGCGCTCGACGATGCGCGTCGCCTCTTTCTTTATCTTGGGTTTGACCTTCTCGATGACCCACGCGAGCGAGACGAAGCGGGGGATGTCGATGTTCCCGGCGTGTGCCGAATCCGGGTCGTACGTCACGAGGAAGGTGACCCGAGAGGCCGGTGTGTCCTCGTCAGGTGCTTCCTCGGGGACCGACTCGACGGACCACTGCCCGGTCGCGTCGATGTCCTTGACGATCTTCCAGTCGATGGTCGTCGGGGGGTCCACCGCCGTCACCTCCGACCGCGCCGTGTAGGTCAGCTTCCACCAGGCGAAGTGGAGGTCGTATCGCGTCCCGGGACCGCCCTCACCGGCCTGGGTGACCTCTTTCAGGTACTTCGAGTAGCGGGCGTAGCGGGGAAAATCGAGCAGGAACTCGTAGACCTCTTCTGGCGGCAGGTAGACGACCGTCGTGACCTCGACTCGTTCCACAGGCGCTTTTCTCTCAGTCGCCACGTAAGCCTTTCCGTCAGGGGAGTCAGGCCACCGACGGCTGTATTTTCCGCAGCCCCCACATTTATTCTGGAACTATACTAGTGAAAAGATTAATTAGATAATGCGATGTAAATTTCTGGACGGAGACCATGAAGACCGACCGAAGGGGGACGACGCTGCTGTTCGGGTGTCTCGTCTGTGCACTCCTGCTCACGCCGGGCGTCGGAGCCACAGATGGAGGAGGGCGACCGACCGTGGGCCAGACCACGGGCGAAGTGAACTACGCGATAACGGTCACGGGTGGTGACGCGAGTCCGGGCGAGACGATGACTGTCGAACTCACCGTCACGAACGAGGGGAGTGCCGTCGCCGAGTCCGTTCGCGCCGAAGCACAGCTCAGGCGACCAGACGCACGCCAGCCCGTCGGCTGGTCCATCGTCGACCACACGGACGACGGCGGGCAGTTCGGCGACCGGGGCATCGTCTGGCAGTGGACCTCGCTCGAACCGGGTCAGTCCGTCACCACGAGCGTGACCGTGCAGGTTCCCACCGACGCCGCTCCCGGAGAGGTGTCGGTCTCGGCACTCGTCAGCGACCGGAGCCGCAACCAGGCGATGGGGAACGCGACCGTCGTGGTGACCGAGCCGGACGACGGGTCGGGCGGTCAAGATGGGTCGGACGGTCAAGATGGGGCTGATGGCGGGGACGGGGCAGACGATGGAGACGGCTCGAAGGAGGGAGACGAGTCCGACGAGAATGACGGCTCCGATGGGGGTAACGGCGAACCCGGAGAGGACGGCGAGTCCGGTGGACTCCAGCCCGGTGACGGAGACGACGACTCGGACGACGGGGGCGACTCGGGTGAAGGTGAGGATTCGGGCAGGAGAGGAGACACCGAACGGGAGTCCAGCGAAGACGAGCCGGCCGATGGAACGGCGGACGACGACGGCACCGACGAGAAGGACAGTCGTTCTGACGACCGAGAGGACCAGTCGGAGTCGGGAGACGACGAGTCGCAACCGGACGGGAAGCGAACTGACGAGCCGACCGGGGACGGGGTAGCCGACGAAGGTTCGACCGGCGGTGAGTCGGACAGCCCGTCCTCCGCTGGGACGGCGACCGAGACCAACCATGGAGGCGACGGCGGAACCGACACCGCCAATGTCGAGGGGAAGGCGACCGGTCCGAGCCAGGCTAACCAGAACGAGGCGGTGGGTGATGCGAGCGACGAAGCAGCTGCCGACGCTACCAGCAGCACGGTCCTCCGAAACCAGGACGACTCGGTCGAGTTTCTCACGTTCCTCGACGCGTTCGGGACACCAGTCGAGCAGCCACGGATGCAGGACTTCGACGGCGTGTTCGGTATCCTCTCGTTCGCGTGCATGGGCACCCTCGTCGCCAGACGGATACAGTGAAGAGTACGACTTTTGTAGGCGTGTCGCCGACGTTCGGCTATGGACTGTGACGTCTGTATCGTCGGCGGTGGCGTCGCCGGCCTCTCCGCCGGTCTCTTCACCGCCCGTGCCGGCCTCGACACCCTCGTCGTCAACGATGGCGAACCGATCCTCTACCGTAACGCCCATCTGGAGAACTTCCCGGGCTTCCCCGAGGGAGTGGATGCGCGACGGTTCCACCAGCAGACGCGTGTCCAGGCCGAAAACGCCGGCTGCGAGTTCCTCACGGGCCGCGTCACCGACGTGACCGACGAGTTCGAGTCGGGGTTCACCGTGACAGTAGACGACGACGCCGAACTCACGGCGGGGAGAGTCGTCGCCGCCTCGTGGTCTGATTCCTCCTACCTCGACGGCCTCGGCGTCGAGGCCGAACAGCGCGGGAGCAAGACGTTCGTGCAGGTCGACCACGCCGGTCGGTCGAACGTCGATGGTATCTACGCCGCCGGGCGACTGGCGGACCAGTATCATCAGGCCATCGTCTGTGCGGGTCACGGCGCGACGGTCGGGCTGACCATCGTCCACGAATCCGACGTGAACTTCTACCACGACTGGGTCACTCCCGAGGGCTACTTCACCGGGCGCGGCCGCGAGGTCCCGCCGGGCTGTACGGAGATAGACGACGAGGAGCGACTGGCCCGCGATGCGGCCGCCCGTGAGGCGAACCGGGCGTACACCGAAGCGCTCGACGACGAACCGCGGATGCATCCGAGCGTCGACCTCGACGACGAGGACTGATTTTCACTCCGTCTTCGACACGCGACCGACACACCCGTAACCCATGCGCCCGAACCGGGAGCCATGAGCATGCTCGACGGTGTGAACGTCGCCCTCGGCGTGACGGGCTCCATCGCGGCCGTGAAGACGGTCGAGCTGGCCCACGAGTTGCGCCGCCGGGGGGCCGAGGTCAGGGCGGTGATGACGAACAGCGCACAGGGCATCATCCACCCGTGGTCGGTCGAGTTCGCGACCGACAACGAGGTCGTCACCGAGATTACGGGCAAGGTGGAACACGTCGCGTTGTGTGGCCGGGACGAGTGGGCCGACGTGCTGTTGGTCGCGCCAGCCACGGCGAACACGGTGGGGAAGATCGCCCACGCCGTCGACGATACACCTGTGACGACCACCGCGACGACCGCAATCGGGGCCGGCGTCCCGGTCGTCGTCGCACCCGCGATGCACGAGCCGATGTACGACCACCCCGGCGTACTGGAGGCCATCGAGAAACTGGAGTCCTGGGGCGTCGACTTCGTGGCCCCCCGCATCGAGGAGGAGAAGGCCAAGATAGCGACCGAGGACGCCATCGCGCTCGCGGTCGCCCGCGCGACCGGGGAGTCGCCGCTGGCTGGCAAGGAGGTCGTCGTGACCAGTGGCGCAACCGCGGAATCCGTGGACCCGGTCCGCCTGCTGACGAACCGCTCCTCGGGGAAGATGGGCCGCGCGGTCGCCCGCGCCGCCTACGTTCTCGGTGCCGACGTGACGCTGGTGCACGCGACGGTCGGCCCGCACCCGCTGACCAGCGGCTCCGGGGTTGAGGGCGTGCCCTACGCCGATCTCGTCTCGGTCGAGAGCGCGAGCGAGATGCTCGAAGCGACACTCGACGCCTGCGAGGCCGCCGACGCGCTGGTCTCCGTCGCGGCCATCAGCGACTATACGGTCGAGGCGAGCGACGAGAAGATCCGCTCCGGGCAGGAAGAACTCACCCTGTCGCTCACGCCAACGCCGAAACTCATCGACACGGTCCGCGAGGAGTATCCGGAGCTGCGCATCGTCGGGTTCAAGACCGAGACGAGTGGGAAGGACGAGAAGATGGTCGAGGCGGCCCGGCAGACGCTGGAGCGGGCTGGACTGGCGTTCGTGGTCGCCAACGACGCCAGTGTGATGGGCAGCGACGAGACACGGGCGTTGCTGGTCCACCAGCAGGCCTATTCTGAATACCGCGGCGAGAAAGAGGAACTCGGGCTGGAAGTCGCGAAGGCGCTTTCGGCGACGTTATAGCTTCAGTCGTCCGCCGCGTCCGCCGACTCGCCGGACTGGCCGGTCGTGTCGATACCTGCGCCCTCGATGGGCCACCGGACCTCCTCCATGAAGTCGATGCCCATCTTCCGGGCCGACCGGGAGATCATGTGCGCGCCGGTCGGCGCGGTCAGGAACAGGAACAGGATGCCCACGAGCGATTCGAGGCCGACACCCTGGCCGCCGAAGTAGACGAACCCGGCGAGGAACATCGAGGCCGCGCCGAGGGTGGTCGACTTGCTGGTGGCGTGCATCCGGTTGTACACGTTGGGCAGCCGGATGAGGCCGATGGTCCCCACGAGCAGGAAGAAACTGCCCACGAGGACGAGCGCTGCGACGACGCCGTACTGGATGGTTTCTGCGAGCGCCATGGTTATTCGATGATGTCCCCCTCGGTCACGTAGCGAGCCACCGCGATGGTGCTGATGAACCCGATGATGGCGAGTACGAGGCTCACGTCGATGAACAGGCCACGGTCGGTCGCCATCGCCCACAGTACGGCGATGGCGACGACGTTTGTCCCGATGGTGTCGAGTGCGACCACGCGGTCCGGCGTCGACGGGCCGCGGATGACCCGGTACGCACACAGCAGGGTCACCCCGCTGGCGAGGACGAGCCCGAGCTGTAAGATGACCCCGAGCCACTCGGGGGCGGCGGCTTCAGCCATCCTGCTCACCTCCGGGGCGCTGTTTCGAGGCGACTGGTGACTCGCTGCCCGTCGTCTCGGGGTCCGGCACTGGCGAGCCGGGTGCACGGCGCTCGTCGAAGATGACGAGCGCGTAGTCCTCCCAGCGTCGGATGGGTTTGACGATCGATTCGTGGTCCCGCGCCGCGATGGCGTGGACGTACAGCGCGTTTCTGTCTTCGTCGTAGTCCATGGTGAGCGTCCCTGGCGTGAGGGTGATGGAGTTCGCGATGGTGGTGACGGCCACGTCCGTCTCGACCCGGAGTGGCACCTCGATGACGTCCGGGTGGATTGGCATACTCGGCGAGAGCACGCGTTTGGCCACGTCGTAGTTCGCCGTGATGAGTTCCCAGAGGAACACACCGACGTAGGCGGTCGCGGCTGGGACGACGCGAACCGTCCGGCTCACGCCGTACGTCCGGGCGAAGAACCGGCGGAACAGGTAGGCGATGGGCATCCCGACGATCAGGCCGAGTACGAACTCGCCTGCCGCGATCCACGGTTCGTCGACGAAGTGGACACCCCGGACGAACAGCCAGAGGATGGCGAGGACGACCCCGATGGTCGGCCACTTCCGGGTCTGTCCGGGTGCTCGTTCTGTGTCTCCCTGGGTCGTCTCTGTCTCGGACATCAGTGCCCACCTCCGTTCCCGCTGGTGAGACCGTCGGTGAGGTGGACCGCCTCGATGTAGGCGTCGGTGTTCGTCGCTGCGTGTGCCGCGTCGATGGCCGCCGAGACGACCGGGTCGAACGCCGCGCCGACCACGAAGACCGAGATCGCGAGTCCCAGAACGATGGCGACCTGTCCGGTCGGGCGCTGTGCCACGTCGACCGCCTCCGAGGGCACACCCCAGAAGGCGCGGTTCCACGCCCTGGTGAAGTACGCGATGGTGAGTATCGCCCCGGCCAGTGCCAGCGCGACACCGGCACCCGACCCGGCGTTGACCGCCGCGTCGAACACGAGGAACTTCCCGAAGAAGCCGAGCAGCGGCGGAATCCCCACGAGCCCGAGCCCGGCCACGAAGAACGCGGCCGAGAGGTACGGGAGGCGGCTCGCCATGCCGCCGAGCCTGTCGAACTCGATGGAGCCGACCGCCGAGTTGATGGCCCCGCTTATCAGGAACAGCGCGCCCTTCGCCAGCGCGTGGTTCAGCGAGTACACCAGCGCGGCCGCGATGCCGAGCACCGCGAGGTTCCCGAAGGGTTCGGGGGCCGAGAGTGGTTGCCCCGGTGTGCCCCCGGCGATGGCCGTGGCGGCGAACGCCAGTGCGAGCACGATGAACCCGACCTGGCCGATACTGGAGTACGCGAGCAGGTCGTCGACGTTGTCGCGGTTGACCGCGCCGACGCCGCCGACGAGGATGCTCGCGCCGGCCATCACGAACAGCACGGGCCCGAAGAACGCGAGCATCGAGTCGCCCGCGAGCCCGGGCAGCCCGAGGTCGAGTGCGCCCGTGTCCGCGTTCGCGAAGATGGTGAAGTACAGTCGGATGATGGCGTAGACGCCGACCTTCTTGACGACGCCCGCGAGAACGGCTGCGACGGGTGCGGGGGCGGCGCGGTACGCCGCGGGCACCCACCACTGGAACGGCACGATGCCGGCCTTGAGCGCGAAGACGACGAACAGGACCGCCGAGAGGCCGAGGACCGGCGCGATGCTGACGATGCCGAACTCGGTCGGGGTCGCCAGTCTGCGGGCCAGGTCGGCCATGTTGAGCGTCCCGGTCGTCGCGTAGAGGCCGCCGATGGCGACCAGCATGAGCGCGCTCCCGACCAGGTTGAGGGTGACGTACTGAAGTGCGGCCTTGGTGTGTTGCGGGCCGGAGTAGAACACGACGAGCACGTAACTCGACATGAGCATCACCTCGAACCAGACGAACAGGTTGAAGATGTCGCCGGTGAGGAACGACCCGCTCACGCCCACCAGCATGAAGTGGAACAGCGGGTGGTACGAGACGCGTTCTGCGGACTCGTCGAGGTACAGTATCGAGAACGCGAGTGCCGCGACGGCCACCACGGCCGCCAGCGCGAGCATGAACACCGCGAGGTCGTCTGCGACCAGCGAGATGCCGAAGGGAGCGTCCCAGTTCGACACCTGGTAGGTGATGATGGCGTCCGAGTCGGCCCGTACCTGCTGGAACAGGTACGCGACCGCGGCGACGTAGCCCACGCCGCCGAGCAGGCTGATGACCTGCTGGGGGCGCTTCGTCCGGTGCGCGACCAGCGCGAGGATGGCGGTCACGAGCGGAACGAGAATCGGTGCGATGACGGCGACTGGGTATTCAGACATCGTCGGTTTCACCTCCCTGACCGAGTTGCACGAGGTCGATCGTCCCGTTCTCCTGGTAGACGCGGTAGGTCAGCACGAGTGCGAACGCGGTCGTCCCGAACCCGATGACGATGGCGGTCAGCACGAGCGCCTGGACGAGTGGGTCCGTGACGCTTGCGGCCCCTTCGCCGTGGTGGCCGAGGACGGGGACGGCCCCGTCCATCACGCCCATCGTGACGAGGTACATGTTCGCCGCCTGCGAGATGATGCTCACCCCCCAGACGACGCGGACGATGTCGCGCCGGAGGATGAGGAACGTTCCGAGCGCGAACAGGAGGCCGAGCACCGTGGCGAGGACGAACTCCGTCATTCGCCACCCACCACCGAGAGAATCGTGAGGAGGCCGCCGACGACCACGAGGTACACCCCGAGGTCGAACGCGAAGGCGGTCGCCCAGTGTATCTGGAACAGCGTTCCGAACAGGAAGTCACCGACCACGCCCAGACCGAGGTCGCCACCCTCGAGAGTGTCGTCGACCTGGTTGAGGAACGCGTCGCCGAAGGCCATCGCCCCGATACCGCTGAGGACCGCGACGAGCAGGCCGATGGCGAACGTGCTCCGGAAGTCGGTGACGATGGCTGGCCGGTCGATACCGAGCGAGGGGCGAACCTCGCGCTGGAACAGGGTCTCCTGCAGGTACTCCAGCCCGAAGATGACGTAGACGAGCGCGAACGCGGCGGCCGTGAGCACGCCCGCGATGAAGCCCCCACCGGGGAGGTTGTGGCCCTGGAACAGCAGGGCGACGGCCGTCACCAGGATGAGCGGCACGACGATGCGCGCCACGGTCCGGGCGATGACCGTCGTGTCGTCGCTGTAGCTCATTCGGTCTCACCCCGTTCGCGCAGGGCGACCAGAGTCACGACCGACAGTGCGGCCATCGCGACGACAGCTATCTCTCCCATCGTATCGAATGCGCGGAAGTCGACCAAGATGACGTTGACGATGTTCGTCCCACCCGCCTCGGGGTAGGACGCCTTCGCCAGCGTGGACGCGATGGTGTCCGGCTTGTTCGCCGTCGTCAGCAGGACGGTGACGAACACTGTCGCACCGACGACGAGCGAGAGCGCGCCATCCTTGAGCACGCGTACCCGGTCCCACTTGCCGTAGAACGCCGGGAGCTTGTCGAGGACGAGCAGGAAGATGACCAGCACGAGCGTCTCGACGACCAGCTGCGTGAGCGCGAGGTCGGGCGCGTTGGCGAGGATGAAGAATATCGCCACCATGAACCCGAGGATGGAGAGCGTGAGCACCCCGGCGATGTGCGAGGGTGCGCGGCTCACCGCGAGTGCGGCCACGACGGCCAGCGAGAGCACGAGCACGACGGGGACCGACGTCGTCAGGCTCACGTCCCGGACCAACACTGCCCAGGCGAACAGTCCACCGACGGCGGCGACGAGGATGCTGGCGACGCCCGTCGCGGTCTGCAGCGAGACGTTGCTGAACAGCATCGCGGTGACCACGAGGACGGTCACGACCAGCACGAGCGGGAGGGCCGACCCGAGCCCAGTCGGCATGTCCGGCGAGACACCGGC
The DNA here is from genome assembly GCF_051801355.1 of Haloarchaeobius ordinarius. Classification (GTDB taxonomy): domain Archaea; phylum Halobacteriota; class Halobacteria; order Halobacteriales; family Natrialbaceae; genus Haloarchaeobius. The sequence goes on from NZ_CP196560.1 coordinate 2,126,039, forward strand.
GGCCACGTAGCCGAGGATGGTGAGTGTCGCGAACGCGGCGACGGTCCACGTCGCGTACGTGCGAAGGAGACCGTTCTGGACGAGGTCCCGAAGGCGGTCACTGTTGGGGTTGAGCGCCTCGGTGCCGTTGTCGTACCACCAGTTCGCCCGGACCGGCCCCTTCAGGATGGACCGGATGCCGTTGTGCAGGCGGTCGTACTGCGGGTAGGCAACCAGACCCAGCGCGATGGTCGCCGCGCTCATCCCGGCCCACGGACTCGCCTTCGTCGGCAGGTAGTAGTGGAACGTCTCGGACTCGGCACCCAGCGGTTCGACCGCGTGGATGATCTCGCCGACGAACGAGTTGATGAAGCCACCGAGCGGGCCGAGGTAGACCTCGAACGTAGACGTGACGCCGACGATACCGACGAGTCCCGCCAGCGTCGCGAGGACGGCCGGCGGTGCGAGCATCGCCAGCGGGGGCGAGTGGACGTGGCCCAACTCGTCGGGTTTCTCCCCGAAGAACAGCATCAGGAAGCGGATGGAGTACAGGAACGTGAACACGCTCCCGAAGACGGCGACGACCGGGATGAGCCAGAAGATGCCGCCCGAGGCGGCCCCCGTCTCCCACGCACCGTGGAAGAGGAACTCTTTGGAGTAGAAGCCGTTGAACGGCGGGATGCCGGCCATCCCGAGTGCGGCTATGGCCGCGATGACCGCGGTGAACGGCAGGTCCTCGCGCAACCCGCCGAGTTCGGCAATCTTCCGGGTGCCCGCCTCGTGCGCGATGATACCAGCGACGAGGAACAGGGTCGCCTTGAACAGCGCGTGGTTCAGGATGTGGAACGCGCCGGTCTCTGCGCCGAGGTGGCCCGCGAAGCCGAACCCGGCGACGATGAGTCCGAGGTGGGACGCGGTCGAGTACGCGAGCAGTTCCTTGATGTCGGTCGCGGACACCGCGAGGATGGCCGTGACGGTCATCGTCAGCAAGCCGAGTGTCGCGAAGCCAAGCGTCCACAGTTCGAGACTACCGGGGTGTGCACCCTCCGGCAAGAACAGTGGCCGCAGGCGACCGACGAGGTAGACGCCGGCTTTGACCATCGTCGCGGAGTGCAAGAACGCGGAGACGGGCGTCGGTGCCTCCATCGCGTTCGGCAGCCAGATGTGCAGGGGAACCTGCGCGGACTTGGCCGCCGCACCGATGCCGACGAGCGCGAGCACGAGCCAGAAGACGCCTTTCTCTTCCATCGCGCCGCGCATCGCCTCGGCGTTCTCCGCGCTGCCCAGGATGGCGTTCTCGCCACCGAAGAGTGCCCACGTCGCCTGGCCCAGTGCATCCGCGCTGACCGTGTGCAGGATGACGAACCCGACCAGCATGAACAGGCCACCCGCGACCGTGATGAGCATGGATTTGCGGGCCGCGTACTGCGAGGACGCCTCGTCCGTGTAGTGGCCGATGAGCAGGAACGAGGTGAGACTCGTCAGTTCCCAGAACAGGAACAGGGTGATGAGGTCGGCCGCGAGCGCGACGCCGAGCATCGACCCCATGAACGCCAGCAGCGTGGCGTAGTACTTCGGCTGCCCGGGTTCGCCGTGCATGTACCCACCCGAGTAGGTGAGGATGGCGACGCCCACCCCGCTGGCGAGCGTGGCGATGAGCAGCGACAGTCCATCGACGTAGAACCGGAGGTGTACGCCGAGTGTCGGGATCCACTCGACCCCAGCACTGCCGTGTGCGTCCGAGAGCAGGAGCGTACCGACCAGCCCCAGACAGACGAGCGCGACTGTCGCGGCGAAGTACGCCGTCCGTTCGCCGAGTACGCGAAAGACGAACGGAACGGCAGCCGCGCCCAGGAACGGCAGCCCAACGAGGGCGAGGAGGACCGCAAGGTCCGGTGTCATAGCTACTCGAAACGTACGACGAACCCGACTTATGTCTTCTTAAACCGGTCGCCGAACACAGCGCAGTACGAAACGTTATGTACGACCCCGATGCACGATAGGATACGATGCACCGCGGCTGTGATTACAGACGGGCGAGCGCGTGTTCGGTGTGTCGGGGTGGCCATGAGTAGTCAGACGACCGTCAGCGACGGGAGACTGTCGAAAGGCGAGATATTCGATGTCCTCCGCAACCAGCGACGCCGATTCGTCCTCCAGTACCTCAAACGTCGTGGCGAGTCGGTCGAACTCGGCGACCTCGCGACCCAGGTCGCGGCCTGGGAGTACCGCACTCCCTGCGACCAGGTCACCTCCGAACAGCGCAAGCGCGTCTACACGACCCTCCAGCAGACCCACCTCCCCCGGATGGCAGAGGCGAACATCATCATGTACGACTCCGACGAGGGCCTCATCCAGCCCACCACGCGGACGCAGGACCTGTCCATCTACCTCGAAATCGTCCCCGGGAGCGAACTCCCCTGGCGCGAGTACTACCTCTCGCTCGGTGCGGTGAGCTGTGCCCTCTGTGCGGCCATCTGGGGGAACGTCTACCCCTTTACCGTGCTTCCCGACGTCGCCTGGGCGATGCTCATCTCGCTGTCGTTCACGGTGTCTGCGGCGGTGCACATCTACTACGAGCAGAACATGCGCCTCGGCGACCTCGAAGTGCCGCCGGAGCTGGACCTCGAGTGAGCCGGCTGGCGTTTCGCCTGCGGTTGGCTGACCGGCACGGCCGTTCTATTTATACCACCGTATCACGAACTCGCACCAGATGCAACTTCGGGCCCTCTTGACCGACGACGACGCGCTCTCGCCCGTCATCGGTGTCGTGCTGATGGTGGCGGTGACCGTCGTCCTCTCGGCCGCTATCGGGGCGTTCGTGCTCGACATCGGCTCGCAGGTGACCCAGAAGTCGCCGAACGTGGTCGTCGGATACGACTTCGCCGTCGACGGGGCGGCACCCGAGTACGTCAACCTGACGCACACGGGCGGCGACGACGTGAAGTCGGGGAACGTCGAGGTGTTCGTCGGTGGGACGCTGGCGTGGAACGACGGGGAACAGAACGGCTGGACCGTCGATGGCACAGACCACTGGGCCGCAGGCGGTGAAATCACCGGCGGTAACCAGCTCGCGCTCAACGGGTCGACGAGTCTGGTCTCCACCGGCGACACCGTCCAGGTCATCTGGCGCAAGGGGGACAGTTCGTCCATCCTGAGCAGCAAGTCCGTCTCGTGAGCTGACTGGTCGGCGCAACAATCGTCAGTTTTTATTGCTGCTTCCCCCGACCTACGACATGGACCAACTCAAGGAATCTCTCCTCGAGGCGCCGATCATCGAGAAGAACGGGTACCACTACTTCGTCCACCCCATCAGCGACGGCGTCCCGCAACTCGACCCCGGACTCCTCCGCGAGATCGTCATCCGCATCATCCGGAAGGCCGAGTTAGAGGAGGTCGACAAAATCGTCACACCGGCCGCGATGGGTATCCACATATCCACGGCCGTCTCGCTGATGACCGACATCCCGCTGACGGTCATCAGAAAGCGCGAGTACGGACTCGAGGGTGAGGTCTCGCTCGCCCAGCAGACCGGCTACTCCGAGAACGAGATGTTCATCAACGACGTCCACGAGGGCGACCGCGTCCTGGTTCTGGACGACGTGCTCTCGACCGGTGGCACGCTGGCGGCCGTCCTCGGTGCGCTCGATGAAATCGGTGCCGACGTGGTCGACTGCGTCGCGGTCATCAAGAAGGTCGGTGGCGAGAACAAGATCGCGGAGTCACCCTACAGCGTGAAGACGCTCATCAACGTCGACGTGGTCGACGGCGAGGTCGTCATCGTCGACGAAGCCGGCGACGACTGAACCCGCTGTTACGCGCTTTTTCTGTCAGTCCGTGTCGCTCCCGACCCGCGGGTCGAGCACCGTGTAGGCGATGTCCTGGACGAAGTTGCCGAGGATGCCGACGAACGCGACGACCATCGTCACGCCGAGGATGAGCGGCATGTCTCGCGCACTGACCGCCTGTAACATGAGCGCGGCGAGGCCGTCGATGTTGAACACGGACTCGATGACGAACACGCTCAGGACGAGGACACTCAGCATGTCCGTGAAGAACAACGAGACCAGTGGAATCGCGGCGTTCCGGAGGACGTGCCGAGCGACCCGGATGGGGCCAGCACCCTTCGCGCGGGCTATCTTCACGAACTCGGTGTCGATGTACTCGAGCGACTCCGCGCGGGCGTAGCGTAACTGCCCCGCGAACAGCGCCGTGGTCAGTGTGGCGATTGGGAGCAGGAAGTACTTCTGCGTGGTCGTGAACTCGGGGCCCGGCAGGAAACCCCAGTGGAGCGTGACCCCGAGGTGGAACAGTTCACTGTTCTGGATGGGATAGGGGAACCCGATGAGGCTGTGCTGGTTGACGATCGCGTCGACGAGGATGTACGCCAGCCAGAAGTTCGGCACCCCCAGTCCGAGGTAGGCGACGGTCGTGACGAGGCGGTCGCTGAAGGTGTGTTGTCGGAACGCAGCGAACAGGCCGAAGCTGATGCCGAACAGGGCGGCGATGAGGATGGAGGGGACGAGGTACGCGAGCGTCATCCCCGCCCGGTCGGCGATGACGTCCAACACGGGTTGGCCGGTGGTGTATGAGATACCCCAGTCGCCGGTCGAGATGCCGACGACCCAGTTCACCCAGCGTTCGACGATGGGGTCGTTCAGGTTCCGGGCCTCCCGGTAGGCGGCGATGGCTTCGTCCACGTCCTGTCCGGTCGTCATCGCGCCGTAGGCGACCGAGCCGACGTTCGGGTCGTTCGTGAAGGCGATGACGCCGAAGGCGATACTGATGACGAGGTACGTCGAGAAGAGGGCGAACGCGCCACGTCGGAGGAGCTTGCGGTGCATGCTCACGGTGTGGCACCTCTCTCGGGGTAGAGTGCGGGCGTGGAGCGCATCGTTCGGTTCATCGGTCACGCAGTATGGTAATAAAGGCCAGTGCCGTTCGGGTGTAAAACGGAGATAACCGCCAGACGTGGGGTGGTTCGTATGTCAAGGGCTCCTTTGAGTTTTTAATAGTTATTTACCCTAGTGGGATGAGGTACCTGTCACGAATGATGTCACACCCCGGTACCTCGTCCTCGGAGGTGCAGACAGATGGCGACACGTAGCGGTACCGACAGCGCACGGTTCGAGACCATCGACTGGGAGACGGTCGACTCGACCGGTCGGCTGCTGACCCGTCGAACCGTCCTGTTTCTGCTGAGTGTCGCGACGATTCTCGTCTTGTTGCTGTACGACGCGTTCGTCGCGGCCCCCGACCCGTTGTTCCACAACGTCGGCCTGCAAGAAGGGCTCCAGAACCCCTTCACGTGGGACGTCCGCGGCATCGACTGGCTGTTCGTGCTCTCGTTACTGGTGTTCGGGTTCTACATCGTCCTCCCGCTCGCGACGGACGTGGACCGAACGAGACGGTACGTGGCCGAACTGCGCAAGAACAAGTCCGCGACGTTCGCGCTGGGGTACCTCGTCTGCTTTCTGGCGTTCGGTGTGTTCGGCACGATACTCGTCGGTCGACCGTCGACCGAGGTCACGAAGACCTCGCGGCCGCCGGTCTCGTTCGCGACCCCGCTCGGCCGCATCGACCTGTTCACACTGCTCGTGCTCCTCGGTGTGACGTTGCTCGCCAGCTGGGTGCTACTGGCGACGTTCGACCGTGACCGCGAACTGGCCGGCATCGCACCGGTCTCCGGCGCGGTCGCCCGGTTCGGTCTCGTCTCACTGCTGGTCGCGACCCCACTCGCCGTCCTGTTCGCGGTCTTCCCGGTCGCTTCCCCGACCGTCGCGGCCACCATCGGCGTGCTCGCCGGGGTCACCGCCGTCACCTTCTGGGCGCTCCGGACGGACCTCGGCGTCGGACGGGAGACGGTTCGTGGGCTCGGGGTGGTCGGCGTCGTCTTCGCTGGCCTGTTCCTCGCCGGGTTCGCGCTCGTCCAGACCGTCCTGTACGGTTTCCTCGGCTTCGACCCGGTCGCGACCGGGGTCGTCGCGACCACGTGCCCACAGAGTGCGGCCGCCCCGGGCGGCGGTTGCTACGGTACCTGGGCCGACCCCCTCGGCACGAACCGCTGGGGGAAGAGCATGGTACAACTGGTGTTCGACGGGATGCGTGTCGCGCTTCAGGTCGCGCTCATCTCGTCCGTGCTCATCGTCCCGCTCGCGACCCTGACCGGGACGGTCGCCGGTTACGTGGGTGGACTCGTCGACGACCTCCTCATGAGCTACGTCGACATCCAGCAGACGGTTCCCGCCATCGTGGTCTACATGATTACCGCCCACGTGTTCGGGCGCAGTCTGTTCGTGCTCGTCCTCGTCTTCGGGCTCCTCTCGTGGGGCGGCGCGGCCCGCCTCGTCAGGTCAGAAGTCCTCCAGCGTCGCGAAGAAGACTACATCACCGCCGCCGAGAGCGCCGGTGCCGGCAAGTCACGGATCATGTTCCATCACATCCTCCCGAACGTCTCGAATGCGGTCCTCACGTCCGTCACGCGCCAGATTCCACAGCTCATCCTGGCAGAAGCAGCTATCGCCTTCCTGAACCTGAACGACATCATGCTCATCTCCTGGGGTGAGACCATCAACATCTCGCTGAAGTTCCTCCCCGACGGCTGGTGGATGTCGACCATCCCGGTCGTCTTCCTCGCCGTGACGGTGCTCTCGTTCAGCGTCCTCGGAGACGCCCTTCGCGACGTGCTGGACCCACGAGGTGATGCCTGATGTCGCTGCTCGAAGTCCGTGACCTCTCGGTCACCTTCGACACCGACGGCGGCACCGTCCACGCGGTCGACGGTGTCTCGTTCGACGTCGAGCGCGGCGAGACGGTCTGTATCGTCGGTGAATCTGGGTCGGGGAAGACGGTGACGAGCGAGTCCATCACGCGACTCGTCCGCGAACCGCCGGGGCGCGTCGCGGCGGACCGGGTCAGCTTCGAGGACGAGGACCTCTCGCGACTCCCCACGAAGCGACTACGAAAGCTCCGGGGCGACCGCATCGCCCACGTCTTCCAGAACCCACAGGGGTCTCTGAACCCGGTGTACACCGTCGGGAAGCAGATAATCGAGGCGATTCGGCTACACGAGGACGTCTCGAAGGGCGCGGCGCGAACCCGCGCCATCGACCTGCTCGACCGTGTCGGCATCCCGAAAGCGGGGGAGCGAATCGACGACTACCCCCACGAGTTCTCCGGCGGCCAGAAACAGCGCGTCGTCATCGCGATGGCCATCGCGGCCAACCCTGACCTGCTCATCGCGGACGAACCGACGACCGCCCTCGACGTGACCATCCAGGCCCAGATACTTCGCCTCCTCCGCGACCTGCAGGACGAGTACGGGATGGCGATGTTGCTCATCACGCACGACCTCGGCGTCGTCGCCGAGATCGCCGACCGGGTTGTCGTGATGTACGCCGGGAAAGTGATGGAGGCCGGCGACGTGTACGAGATATTCGAGAACCCCTCACATCCCTACACGAAGGCGCTGCTCGAATGCCTCCCCGGTCGACGTTCGGGGGCAGAGGGGATTCCGGGTACGCTCCCGGACCCGAAGCATCCGCCCGACGGCTGTCGCTTCGCGAACCGCTGCCCGCACGCCATCGACGCCTGCCGGGAGGGCGACCACCCGCCGCTGGTCCCGGTCGCCGATGGGAGCCAGCGTCACGAGGCTGCCTGCATCTACTACCAGGCCGGCTACGACGCGAGTACTGTCCGCGGCACGGCAGGGATGTCTGGGAGCGGTGATGCTTCGGCCGACAGTGATAGCGAAACCGGCTGGGGGTCCAGACGCGCAGACGGTGGGGGCGACCCGGACGATGCCGGGGCCGACCCCGAGGACGCCGGCTCTTTCGGGGGTGAGACACGATGACCGACGACACGACCACGACGACGGACGGCCGCGAACCACTACTCACCGTCCGCGGCCTGGAGAAGCACTACCCCATCACGAAAGGGTTCCTGCGTCGCGAGGTTGGCCGCGTACAGGCCGTCGACGGCATCGACTTCACGCTGTACCGGGGCGAGACGCTCGGACTGGTCGGCGAGTCCGGCTGTGGGAAGTCCACGGCCGCGACTTCGCTCCTTCGGCTGGAGGAACCGACCGGCGGTGAGGTGCTGTACCACGGTGACCTCCCGGCCGAGGGAGGTGGCCGGTCGTCGCTCGGGAGCCTCCTCGGTGGCGGCCACAACGGGTCCGACGCCGACCGCGACGACCGTGACGTACTCGGGCTCTCCTCTGGCCAGTTGAAGCGCTTCCGGCGGTCCGGACAGATGATATTCCAGGACCCGACGAGTTCGTTCGACCCTCGGATGTCCGTCGGCGAGTCCGTCGCAGAGCCGCTCATCGTCCACGGGATGGACGACCCGGAGCGCCGCCGCACCATCGTCGAGGACCTCCTCGAACGCGTCGGCCTCGACGCGTCGGACTTCGACCGCTACCCCCACGAGTTCTCCGGGGGCCAGAAACAGCGCATCGCGCTCGCCCGCGCGCTCGTCGTGAACCCCGAGTTCGTCGTGGCCGACGAACCAGTCTCCGCCCTCGACGTGTCCATCCAGGCCGAGATACTCTCGCTCATGCGCGACCTGCAAGAGCGGTTCGGCCTGTCGATGCTGTTCATCAGCCACGACATGGGCGTCATCCGGGAGGTGTGCGACCGCGTCGCGGTGATGTACCTCGGCGAAATCGTCGAGGTCGCACCGACGGAAGAACTGTTCCAGAATCCGAAGCATCCCTACACGAAGGCGTTGCTCGGTTCGATTCCCGAACCGGACCCGCGAAAACGCGGCCTCGGGATGGAACTCACCGGCGACGTGCCGAGCCCTGAGAACCCGCCGTCTGGCTGTCGGTTCCACACACGCTGTCCCGTCGTCGTCCAGCCCGACGGCGTCGACCTGCCACAGGACGAGTGGCGACGCGTGCTCGACTTCCGACAGCAGGTCGAGAGCGGCGGCATCGACCGCGAGGGCGTCGTCGAACTGGCGCTCGCTCGCACCGGGGGTGCGTCAGAGGACGCGCTCTCACAGGACGACCTTCGGCGTGCGCTCCGCGCCGAGTTCGACCTGCCCGGTGAACTCGCCGAGGCCGACGCGGAGTCGACGCTCTCCGACGCTATCGACATGGTTCTGGCAGAGAACACCGATGCTGCGACCGACCTGCTCGCAGAGGCGTTCTGGACGCCCTGTGCACAGGATGCGCCGATAACCGAGCGCGTCGGAGACGACCATACGGCGGCCTGCCACCTCGTCGACGGGGAGACTGTGGCCGAAGCTGAAGTCTCGGCGGACGACTGACGGCCGTCACGACGTTTTCGACGGTCGAGCCTGTCCCATACTGGCACAAATCACGACCGTTCAATCGTCTGCTGTCGGACGTTTCTACCGTGAAAATAACAGGGGGCGTCGATGCCTTGCCGTTGACACTCGAGGTGCAGGACCCGGAACTGCTCGACGCGGCGCTCGCGTCAGCCGGGTTCGACTGGGGCGACAACTGGGCAGTGGTCCTGACGCACCAGAATATCGACCACGTCGGCGGTCTCACGGCAGTCCTCGAGCATCCCGGCCCCGTCGTGTTCACGCCCCTGCCCACATCGCACTCTACTTCGAGGAGGCATCACTGCTCGTCACGGCCGACGCCCTTCACGCTCCCGATCGCCGAACTCACGACTCGTTCGACTACGTCTCACTCGCCGGTCGAGTTCGGCAGAAGTAGCGGGAGGTAGATTTGAACTACCTCACTCCGCTCCGTTCGTGAGTTCAAACTACCGTGACAGAATTTGGGACTCTCGGTGTCGTCGCTTCGCTCCTCGTCGTTGTTCGTCGCAGAAGTAGCGGGAGGTAGATTTGAACTACCGATCTGCGGGTTATGAGCCCGCCGGAATCTCCTGGCTATCCCATCCCGCTACCAACACGTAGCCCGGTCCAACAGTTAAGGGTTGTGAGTTAGAAGTCGACTCCGTCAGGGACATTCGTGACGGTTGGGCCCTCGAACCACGCCGACTCGTCACGAGATATGTGCAGTGACGTCGGTCGAAGAGATCATCCCGACGTAGTCGTCGTCGACCACCGGAAGGTGCTTGATGCCGTACGTGGTCATCATCGCGGCGACCTCCTCCATGTAGAGGTCGGGTGCCGCGGTCTCGACGTCGGTCGTCATCACGTCGGACACTTTCAACTCGGTGACGTCTCTGCCCGCTGCGACAGCGTCGAGTACGTCCGTACTGCTGATGATGGCGCGTGGCGTGGTCGGGACGACCAGTGCGTTGAAGTCGTGCTCCCGCATCACCTTCGCTGCTTCCATCACCGTCGCGTCTGCTGGAATCGTCTCCAGTGGCGTGGACATTACGTCCTCGACGGTCGGTCTGTCCTCAGGACTCATGGCACCACCAACGGCTTTGGACACCAAGGGAGTTTCCCCGGAGTCAACAAGTGCCGCCTACCAGTCGCGTGCGCCAGCAATAGTGGGGGAAGATTCGAACTACCTCACTCCGTCCCGCTTCGTTCGTGAGTTCAAACGACCGTGACCGAAGATGGGACTCACGGAGTCGTCGCTTCGCTCCTCGTCGTTGTTCGTCGCAGAAGTAGCGGGAGGTAGATTTGAACTACCGATCTGCGGGTTATGAGCCCGCCGGAATCTCCTGGCTATCCCATCCCGCTACCCACACGTACCTCGGTCCAACAGTTAAGGGTTGTGAGTTGGAGGCCGTCTCCCTCAGGGACATTCGTGTCGCTGGCGAGGCGTGGTCCCGAAGCGACGACACGAGCTCCAACTCTCTCGACAGCGGTGCCCGATAGAAGTCTGGTCGATTCGAGATAACCAGAGCGACAGACGTCTCGCTCTCCTCGTTGTTCGTCGCAGAAGTAGCGGGAGGTAGATTTGAACTACCGATCTGCGGGTTATGAGCCCGCCGGAATCTCCTGGCTATCCCATCCCGCTACCCACACGTAACCGGGTGCTCTAGTTAAGGGTTGTGATTACGACGCCGTGTGTGAGTTTCTGCCTGCCGCTGTGGGTCGATTCCTGGCGCTCGTGCCTGGAAAGATACACCCGTCTCACTCGTGCTGGACGCGCCACGTGAACAGGCTCTCGGCGACGTAGTTCACGACCATGCCGACGCCGATACCGGTGACCTTCGCGACGACGAACCAGCCGTCGACGCCGAAGACGGTGAGGTCGACCGCGAGGACGCGGAAGACGAACCGGAAGGTCGCGAGCTGGACGAGGATGCCGCCAGCCCTGACGACGTTCGACCGGGCGAGCCGACGGAGCGTCGGGAGGACGCCGCCGGTGCCGTGCTCCGAGAACGTCCAGTTGTCGTTGAGCAGGAACATGACGACGACGGCGACCTCGATGCCGACGAAGACGGCGAGTTCGGGAAACACGCCGAGTTCGCTGAGGACGGTCGCGGTCGTCACGTCGAACATCGCACCGACGACGCCAACCGAGGCGAACTTGCCGAAGCGGACGCCGGAGGTCAGCGAGTCGACGTGGGTGTCGACGCTATCGCGGAGTCCCTCGTCGTCACTCATCGGACTCCCTGGCGAGGCTGTCCACCAGCGGGTTGCTGTTCGAGCGCCGGTTCGAGATGAACGAGTGGAGTCTGTCCCCGGTGAGCCGCTTCGCGCGATGTCGCGACTTCACGAGCGAGACTGCGAGTTCGACGGTCGTCCCGACGGGCGAGACGGTCGACTCGGGCTGGTCCTCCCACGTGACCGGGACCTCTGCGATGCGGTAGCCGCGGGCGTTCGTCATCGCGATGAGTTCGAGGTCCCACGCGAACCCGGGCTCGTACAGGTGGCTTCGCACCTGGTCCCAGGCCTCGCGGTCGATTGCTTTCGCACCACACTGGAAGTCGTACAGGTTCACGTCGAGGAGTGTCCGCGCGAGGAAGGCGAACCCGTCGCCGAGGTAGCGACGGGCGACCGTCTGGTGTGACCGGACGTCGGCGTCGGGGTGGCGTCGGGAGCCGACGGCGAGGGCGGCGCGGGCGGCGACGACGGGTTCGACCACGTCCGCGATGGAGTCGGCGGGGGTCGCCCCATCCGCGTCGGCGAACGCGAGCACGTCTGTGTCGAGGTGCTCGAAGCCGCAGGTGATGGCCGCGCCCTTCCCGCGCCGCGCGTCGACGGCGTGGACGGTACAGGGCGCGTCTTCGAGTGCGGCGAGCGTCTCGCTATCGGGCGCGTCGAGTTCGACGTGGAGCGCGTCGGGGTCCAGTCGGTCTTCGAGGGCGGACAGGTAGTCGACGAGTCTGTCGACAACGGGGTCGTAGGCGGGGACGACGACTCCGACTGACCGTTGCATTACTTCGTGAAGCATCGCTCGGGAGAGTAAAAGGGTTCGCTTCCCGCCCGCCCGAAGGGAAAAGTCCTTAGCCGACGCCGCCTCGTATCACCGGTATGGAATATGGGCTGGTCGTCCTCTGGCTCGCGGCGATGGTCGGGTTGACCGTCGTCGCCGCCCCGCTCTCCGCGCTCCTCTTTTCGCCCCTGTCGGACCGCGGTGGAACCCTCGCCCTCCCGCTCGCACTCGCCGCGCTCGGCGTCACGAGCTACTGGGTCGGTCAGGTCGCGTTCGGCTGGCCCGGCATCGTCGCGACGTTGCTCGTCCTCGGCGGCGGGTCCGCGTTCGCGTTCTCGCGCGGCATCGACCCCGACTGGCGGCGGGTCGGACTGGGCCTCGGCGTGTTCGTCCTCGGATTCGGCCTCGTCGTCCTCATCCGAAACGCACAGCCCGCAATCGTCGCCGGCGGCGGAGAGAAGTACCTCGACTTCGGCCTGTTGAAGACGCTCTTGCGGTCGTCCAGTCTCCCGCCGGAGGACTTCTGGTACGCCGGCGACCGCGTGCAGTACTACTACGGCGGACACCTCGTCAGCGCCCAGTTAACGACTCTCACTGGCATCCAGGCGCGGTACGCGTACAACCTCGCGCTCGCGACGTTCTACGGGGCACTCGTCACGGGCGCGTTCGGCCTCGCCTGGAATATCGCCGCCGAACGCGACCTGCCGCGACTCGCGGCCGGTGGCCTGGCGCTCTTTTTCGTCGGCTTCGCGAGCAACCTCACCCCGCTCGCGCGAGTGGTCGTCTGGCTGCTCCCGTCGAGCATGAAGACGCCCCTCGACCTGGCCCCGAATCGACCGGGACCGGAGGCGGTGAAGGCCTTCGGCGTCGAGTGGCGTAATCTCGCACTCGGCCCCGACGACTTCTTCTACTGGCCCGCCTCGCGGGTCATCCCGGGAACCATCAACGAGTTCCCGCTGTTCTCGTTCCTCAACGGTGACCTGCACGCGCACATGACGAGCACGCACCTGCTCTTGCTCGCGGCAGCCGTCGGGTTCGCGTACTGGCTCACGCCCCCTGTACAGGTCTGGCGACGGCGGTTCTACCTGTTCGTGTGCGCGCCCGTCCTCGCCGGGTGGCTCGCCATCGTGAACACGTGGAGCTACCCCTCGGTCGCGGGCGTGACCACGCTCGCGGTCCTCTTCGCGGGTCCGCACCCAGCGAGCGTGTTCCCGACCCGCATCTGGGACCGCGTCGAGAGCGCCATCGAAGACGCGCCGGTCGCGGCCGAGGCAAGCCGCCTGCTCGCCGCCGGAACCGTCGGTGTCGCCGTCGGTGTCGGCGGTTTCCTGTTCGCGCTTCCGTTCTTCAGCGGCGCGACGAGCGGCCAGTCGCTCGCGTTCCTCCCGGACCGAAGTGGCCTCGCCGGGTTACTCCTCGTTCACGGGGCGTTCTTGCTCGTGACGGTCGCGTTCCTCGCGCCCCGAATCTCGCCGGGGCGGTCGTTCGACCTCGGCTTCGGCGTCCCGGTCGCCGTCCTCGCGCTGGCGGCAGTGGGGAACGCAGTCGTCGGCTGGGTGGCGATTCCGACCGTCGCCGTCGCCCTGGTCGGGGTTGCTGCACTCACCCAACTCCGTGACGGCGACCTCGTCCCGGGCGCGGTCCTGTTCGGCCTCGCGGTCGTCCTCGCGCTCGCGACGGGGCCGACCATGCAACGACTCGGTATCTACGGCGCGACCCTGCTCGTCGGCGTCGGCGCGGTCGTCGCGGACCTCGACGAGGAGACGCGGGTCGTCGCGCTCACCGGGGTCGGCTTCGCGGTGTTCGCCGGGGTCGCCTGGCTCCTCGACGCGGTCGTCCTCGCGGTCGTCACCCCGGCACTCGTGCTCGGGTGGATGCTGCTCCGCCTCGACCGCGACCTCGGCTACGAGACGGTCCTCGTCGTCGCAGCCATCGGGCTGGTCACGATGGTCGAGTTCGTCTACGTCTCCGAACGGGCCGGGAGCGGCCGGTTCAACACGGTGTTCAAGTTCTACATGCAGGTGTGGATACTCTGGGGCACCGCGGTCGGTGTCATGCTGACAGACGTGGTAGCGCGACAGTGGCCCGACTGGAGCATCGGCGACCGGCTGGCTGCCCGCCGTGGGCGGGAAGCGGCCCAGATATACCGGGTCGGGGCGGTCGCGTTCGCGGCCGTGCTCGTCTGCTCTACGGCCATCTACGGCGGCCTGGCGCTCTCGTCGCACTTCGAGGGGCACGACGCGAACACGCTCGATGGCAAGCAGTGGACTCAGGACAACTTCCCCGACCAGTACGCTGCCATCGAGTGGCTGGACGCGAAGGCGGGCCGACCGGTAGTGGTCGAACGACCGACGACTGTCCACCTCTACAGCATCAACACGCCATCGACGCCACTGGTGAGCGGCGTGTCGAGTCTCACCGGGCTCCCGACCATCGCGGGCTGGGGGCACGCCTCGAACTACCACACCGAGGCGGGGTGGCAAGAACGGATGGCCGAAGTCCAAGCGGTGTACGAGGGGACCGCGGTATACGAGGGCGAGACGAAGACCCGCGGCGGTGTGCTGGCGAAGTACGACGTGCAGTACGTCTACGTCGGGCCACACGAGCGCGAGCACTACGACGTGTCATCGCTCCGTGACGAACCGGGTATCAGCGTCGCAAAGCAGTTCGACGACGTTGTCGTCTACCGCGTCGACCAGTCGGCGGTCGACGCTGGGAACGGAGAGACCGACTCCGAGGAAAGAGACCGACCGTTCAGACCGAGAGCTTCCCCTTCGCCTTGATGACGTCGACCGTCTCGGCGTCGACGCGGTCGACCTCGAGGTGGTGTGGGATGTAGTTCCGCTCTTCGAAGTCCTGTTTCTCGGATTCGTCGCCGACGATGCACCACAGCTGGACCTCGTCGGGACCGTGCCACTCGCCGTTGCGGCTGATGGAGAAACACCGGACCTCCTCCCCACCGTCGTAGCTGATGATGGCGTCCTTGCGGATGCCGGGGTCCCCGTGGATGATGAGGCGCTTCATAGCCGGGCGTTTGCACACCGTCCAATTAAGCGTATCGAAGCCTCCGGTCCCGCCGGGTCGTGTCACGCCATATATTGTTCTTGATTGAATAGTACAATTAATGTGGGGTCGTGACTAATCGTGGATAACCAGGGGCAGGGTATGCGACTCACAGACACACTGAGCAACACGTCGGCAGTATCACAGGACGACGTCCACGTCGAGAAGGGCATCGAACCGGGCGACAACAGGATGACCGTCCACTATCGGATACGGTCGGACCGGACCGATGCGGTCGCGGTTCGGCTGGTCGAGCGGCTCGGGAGCGGATTCCCCGTCGAAGTGTTGAACCTCGACGGAACGGGCCACGGAGACTGGCTACTCGAAGACGGCGGCAGCCGGGTCGCACTGGTCGACATCCTCGACGGCGGCGAGCACGTGACGACGAGCTACGTCGTCCACAGCGACGACCCTGACGCGGTCGAAGCAGTGTTCGAGCCGCCGGCCATCGACATGATAGACCCGGTCGACGCATCCGAAGCAGCGGACGCCCCCGAAACGGCGGATTCACCCGAAGAGACGGACGCCATCGAAGCCGCGACTCCACCAGAAGCAACGGGCTCGTCCGGAGCGACCGGTGCACCAGGGTCGACGAGGGGGTCCGCCCCGGCGAACCCCCCGGATTCGGTGCGCTCGACGACCGGGACCGACGAGGCGGGTATCGCCGCCGAGGTCGACGAAGCGGCAGTCGTCGACGCGCTCGTCGCCGCCCTCGACGCGGGAGCGGTCGAGCGCGACCAGCTGGCGGTCCTTCGCGAACACCTCGCTCCACCGGTCTCACGGAGCGACGAGGTTCGATTCCGGCACCTGCAGTCGCGACTGGAGGACTTCACCGCGTACGCGGACGGGCTGGAGGCACTCATCGACGAACACGGCACCGCGAGCGACATCGTCGTCGAACTCAAAGCCAGCATCGCCCGGGTCCGCGACGACCTCGGGGCGGCGACCGACCGACTCGAGGACGCGAGTGCGGGACACCCCGACGTCGCGGCCCGGTTCGACGCCGTCGAGAACCGGGTAGGGACCGTCGCGAATCGCCTCGAAACGGTCGAGGACCGGTTACAGACGGTCGACGGGCGGCTGGCGACGGTCGACGACCGTCTCGACGGTGTGGGCGGCGCACTCGACCGTGTCGACGACCGATTCGAGGCGCTCAATGGCCGGTTCGACGCGCTCGACGACCGACTGGACACGATGGACGGGCGGCTCGACAGTCTCGCGACAGACCTGGACGCGGTTCGTTCGTCGGTCGAGACCGTCGACGACGACCTGAACGAGTCGACCACCGCGCTGGCCCAGGAACTCGACGAGGTGGACGACCGACTGGACGACCTCGCGGCGGACCTGTCCGAGACCGAGGCATGGCGCGACCAGCTCGGCGAGGTGTTCAAGGGGCGCGTTCCGGAAGCCGACAGGGCGGAGGCGGGGGACGAGGAGACGCGTGACGGGACGGCCGACGACGGGGAGTCAGAGCCGACCGAGTGAAACCCACACACGGCCCCGCCCGGACCGAACCAAATGCGTTTTAAAGGACCGTGGCCAAATCGACCGTAAGGCCGATATCTATGCAGATGCCCCGACGCTTCAACACGTACTGCCCACATTGTAACGAACACCACGAGCACGAAGTGGAGAAAGTCCGCACCGGTCGCACGACCGGGATGAAGAAGGACCAGCGCAAGCAGCGCGAAGGGAAGAAGACCATCGGTAACGCTGGTCGCTTCTCGAAGGTCCCCGGTGGCGACAAGCCCACCAAGAAGACGGACCTGAAGTACCGCTGCGGCGAGTGCGGCAAAGCACACCTGCGCCAGGGATGGCGAACAGGCCGACTCGAGTTCCAGGAGTGAGACACATGGCAGGAAGTTTCTACAACGTCAAGTGCAGCGATTGTGAGAACGAACAGGTCGTGTTCGGGAAAGCCTCGACCGTCGTCAACTGCGCGGTCTGTGGCACGACGCTCGCGACGCCGACCGGCGGCAAGGCCGAGATTCCCCACGACATCATCGAGACGGTCGAATCACGATGAAGTACAGCGGCTGGCCCGACTCCGGTGAACTCGTCGTCGGCAAGGTCGACGAGATCGAGAACTTCGGCGTCTTCGTCGACCTCGAGGAGTACGAGGACAAGCGTGGCCTCGTCCACATCAGCGAGGTCGCCAGCGGATGGATCAAGAACGTCCGCGACCACGTCCGTGAGGGCCAGACCGTCGTCTGCAAGGTACTCGACGTCGACGAGGACTCCCAGCAGATAGACCTCTCCATCAAGGACGTCAACAACCACCAGCGCTCCGATAAGATTCAGGAGTGGAAGAACGAACAGAAGGCCGACAACTGGATGCTGCTGGCGTTCGGCGAGGACGTGAGCGACGAGCAGTACGCGGCGGTCGCGAACGAACTCCTCGACGAGTACGGCAGTCTCTACGAGGGGTTCGAACAGGCAGCGATCCACGGCCCCGCCGCGCTCGAGAACACCGACCTGACCGACGAGGAGGTCGAGAAGGTCGTCGGGACGGCACGCGAGAACGTCTCCGTCCCGTACGTCAACGTCACTGGCTACATCGACCTTCGGTGTCCCAACCCTGACGGTGTCGACGACGTGAAAGAGGCCCTGAAGGCCGCCGAAGGGAACGGCGAGGTCCCCGACGAGGTCGAACTCAGTGTGACCTACGTCGGGTCGCCGGAGTACCGCATCAAGGTCAAGGCGCCCAACTACAAGACGGCCGAATCCGAGTTGGAAGAGGCTGCAGCGCGCGCCAGAGCGGAGATCGAGAGCCGTGGCGGCACGGGCGAGTACCACCGCGAGCGACGGTCCGACGACGAATGAAATCCGACATCCGGGTGTGTTCGGCGTGGCACGACCGCCACGAACGCCCGGTGTACACGCTTTCTGACGCCTGTCCCGACTGCGGAGCCGACGCCGTCAACAGCGCACCAGCCCCGTTCGACCCGGCAGACCCCTACGGCGAGTACCGACGCGCTCTTAAGCGCGCCGCACACGAGTAGGCCGTATGGAACCACTCGACATCGAGCACGTCGCTGAAGCGGAGCTTTCGGACCCGGTGTTCGTCGAGGGACTGCCCGGCGTCGGCCACGTCGGCAAGCTCGCGGCCGAGCACATCCTCGACCAGCACGACGGCGAACTCGTCCGCCGCGTCTACTCGCACGACCTGCCGCCGCAGGTCGACGTCGACGAGGACGGCCTCGCCGAACTCACCCATCTGGAGTTCCACGCGGTCGAGACGGACGGGCGCGACCTGCTCGTCCTGACCGGTGACCACCAGGCCCAGAGCAACGACGGCCACTACCGGCTCGCCTCGGCCGTCCTCGACCTCGCCGAGGAGTTCGGCTGCGAGGAAGCGTACGCCCTCGGTGGCGTCCCGACCGGTGAACTCATCGACGAGTACGCGGTCCTCGGTGCCGCGACGAACGAAGACCTGATCGCGAGTCTCGAAGACCTGGGCGTCGAGTTCCGGGAGGACGAACCCGCGGGCGGCATCGTCGGCGTCTCCGGCCTCGTCCTCGGGCTCGGTCGTCGCCGTGACTTCGACGCGGCCTGTCTGATGGGCGAGACCTCCGGGTACCTCGTCGACCCGAAGAGTGCACAGGCAGTGCTCGAAGTGCTGGAAGAGCGATTCGAGATGGACCTCGACTACGCGTCGCTCGAAGAGCGTGCGGACGAGATGGAAGAAGTCATCGGGAAGATTCAGGAGATGGAACAACAACAGGCGAACGTGCCGAGCGACGACGACCTCCGGTACATCGGATAGCACTCTGGGACAGGGGGGCGTCTCGCCTCGTCACCGGTCCGTCGCTCGCTGGGCGACCAGCGCCGGTTCCGGTTCTCGTTCTCGTCGGTCGTGGACGTACACCGCCAGCAGTGCGAGCCCTGCGGAGAAGACTATCGCCTGGACGAGCAGGCCGTCGACGAGGTGCGTCGTGGCGTACGCCGTCCAGAGGACGGTCCCGACCAGCCCAACACGGATGTCGGTCCACGCCCACGCCCCCCGCTCGTACGCGTACAGACTGTACGTGGCGAAGGCGAGCCAGCACACCAAAAGCAGCGTGTAGAGTTGCGAGGACAGTGTCATCTACCGACGATACGTTCGCGAGGACGATAACGGGAGACGTAACCGCGCGCTCCGTTACCCGAGGAAGGTGCGGAGCCGGTCTTCGACCGCTGCAGGGCGTTCACGCGGCGGCATGTGACCACAGCCGGGGAGGACGAACAGTTCCGCGTCGGGGAGCAGGGCGTGGGCGCGGATCGCCCAGTCGACGGGGACCATCGAGTCGCGTTCACCGTGGACCAGCAGCGTCGGAACGTCGAGGGTCGGGAGGCGGTCGAGGAACGCGGTTCGGAGGCCGGTCGGGGTGACCTCGTGTCGCTGGAAGGCGTGCCACGCCTCGCCAGCGTCGGGACGGCGGAGGGCGACGACGGCGTCGGCGGCGAGGTCGGGGTCGGGGGTGACGGTGATGCTTCGGATGGAGAGTCGCCCGAGGCGGTCACTCTTTCGGAAGGCCCACCAGAGGGCACGGTTCAGCCGGTCGGCGCGGGTGAACCAGTAGGCGAGTCTGCCGCCAGGGACGGTCGTCCCGAGCCCGTAACTGTCGACGAGGACGAGTTTCGACACCCGGTCGGGGTGGTCGGTGGCGAACTGGAGAGCGACGCCGCCACCCATCGAGATGCCGACGAGTGAGACGCGCTCGAGGTCGAGTTCGTCGAGGAACTCGGTCAGGACCTGGGCGTAGTACTGCAGCGAGGGCTGTTCGCTGGCCGGGCCGCTCTTGCCGTACCCCGGCAAGTCCGGGGCGATGACGTGGTAGCTGTCGGCGAGGCCAGGGACGAGGTGACGCCACGAGAGCTGTGCCTCGTCGAGACCGCCGCCGTGGAGGAGGACGACCGGTGCGGCCGTCTCGTCGCCGCTGGAAAGGTAATGGAGACGAACACCTTTCAGGTCGAGGTATCGTGTTCGCGTTCGCAAGAGCGGAGCTGCAGTCACTGGCGTCGACTTCGAGGGCGTGGTGTCAGTCGATTCTGTCGTCGGTTCGGGGGACTGTCTGGTGGTCGCGGGGGTGGTGTGAGAGCGTCGTTCTATATCCATGTGTAGCTGATAGGTTCTCGGCGGAGAAGTCGCTTCCTCCAACGAACTCTTTACCGACCGTGACATACCTTGGTCCGTGGCACCGCCAGTGTTCGACGCCGGGTTCGGATGGATGACGACGCTCCCATCGTGGTTGCTGGCCGGACTCTCGCTGGGAGCGCTCTTCGCAGTGCTCTCTGCGACGATGTTCGTCGCCGGCGAGTACCTCTTCCCGGGACCGGGACGACACGCCCGCGACGGGGACCCGAACGTGTCGAGCGAGGCTCGCCGACGCCGAGAGATTCGCTGGTACCTCGAGGCAATCGGCGAGCAGTTCGTCGAGGACCACCCCGTCGCCGGCGACCGGGTCGCGTTCTACCTGCCGGCCCGAGACGTCGCGGTGACGTTCGACGCCCACGCCTTCTTCCGTATCCAGCAGACCGACACGTACGCCGTGCTCTGCGAACACGAGATGCACGGGCATCACCTGGGCGCGCGCCTCCCGTTCGACGTTCCGGAGATAGACTGGGAAATCGACGAGGACGACGACCACGACGTCATCCAGCAGGCGTTCCAGGCCCTCGGCCTGCCGCCGTCTGCGTCGACCGAGGAGGTACGGTCGGCCTACCGGGAACGCGTCAAGGAAGCGCACCCGGACCACGGCGGGTCGGAGGAATCGTTCAAACAGGTACGCGAGGCGTACACCACGGCGAAAGAACACGCCGCCGACTGAGCCTGGCACTTCGCGGCAGCATCCACCGGAAACCGCAGGCAGAGACGGTAACGCCGGGGTAACCGGTCGACGGAATGGCAACAAGATTTTATGGGTTCTCCCCGTTCACCCGTACATGCTCCCCCTGCCCGCCGCGCTGCCGACGGTGTTCGGTATGCCCGCGACGGACCTGCTCGCGTGGGTCGTCATCGCGGCGTTCCTCGTCGGTGCGGTGTTAGACAGATTCGACCGAACGGTGGCCATCTACTGGCTCGCCGGGACGTGGGTACTGTTCGGTGGGTTCTGGCTCGCCGTCTTCCCGCACTTCGCGTTCGAAGTGCGTAGTTTCGTCGAAGGTGGCCTCGCCCTGTTTGCGGTCCCCGCGTCGGTGTACACCGCCTACCTGCTGTTGCAGGGGCGTGACCGACTCGTCTTGCTCTCGAAGGCCGTCGGCGTGATGGGGCTCATCTACCACCCGACCCAGGCCATCCCGGTCGTCCGGCGCGTGCTCATCGAGCAGGTCGCCTGGCAGACCCTCATGGGCATCCAGTTCCTGGGATACAACCCCGAGTTCACCACCGGTCCCGAGTACGGCTACATGAACAAGTTCGTCTTCTCCGAGTTCGCGACGTACATCGTCTACGCCTGTACCGGTATCGGCTCGATGGCCATCTTCGCTGGACTCATCATCGCCGTGCAGGCACCGCTCCGGCGCAAGCTGAAGTCGTTCGCGCTCGCCATCGGAGTCATCTGGGTGTTGAACCTCGTCCGGAACGTGTTCGTCGCCATCGCGGCCGGCAAGGGCTGGTTCCTGCAGGAACCGGTCGTCCAGTTCGCGGCCCTGGCTGGTGTCGAGAAGAGCCACGCCTCGTTCTGGTTCGCACACAGCGTCCTCTCGCAGATACTCTCCGTGTTCGCCCTCGTGGGCATCACCTGGGGCGTGGTCCACGTCCTGCCCGAACTCCTCGGCGTCCTCGAGGAGGTGCTGTTCGTCGCGACCGGCGAGGAGTACGACCTCGAAGACGCACTCGGCGTGCAGGACCCGGTCCGCGCCGACGGCGGCCAGCCCGATGGCGGCGACTGACCTGCGATTCGCCGACCGGGCGGTGTACCTTCCCGACGCGGATGCACTCGTTTGTGCCGACCTCCACCTCGGCAAGGCACACGCCTCCAGCGTCGACTTTCCGCTGAACGAAGGCCCAGACATGGCGGACCGCCTCGCGGCGTTGCTCGACACGTTCGACCCCGATACGGTCGTCTTCGCCGGAGACGTCCTCCACTCGTTCACCACGGTCCCGGTCCCCGCTCGGAAGGCGCTCGACCAGCTCGTCGACGTGGTGGCTGCCGACGCAGAACTCGTCCTCGTCCGTGGGAACCACGACACGCAACTCGACCGGGTGACGGACCTGTCGGTCCACGACTCGTGTCGACTGGCGGATGGGACCGTCGTCTGCCACGGGCACGAGGAACCAGGAGGTATCGAAGACCCGGTCGACCGGTACGTCGTCGGGCACGACCACCCGACCATCGACGTCGAAGGCAGGACCTACCCGTGCTTTCTGTACGGCCCCGACGCCTACCGCGGGAGCGACGTGCTCGTGCTCCCGTCGTTCACGACGCTGGCAGCCGGGATGACCGTCAACCGGATGCGGGGGTCGGACTTCCAGACGCCGTTCGTCTCGCACCCCGACCGGTTCCAGCCCGTCGTCCGGGACGAAGCCGGTGGGGAGACGCTTCGGTTCCCGCCGCTGGGCGAGTTCAGGCGATTGCTCTGAGCGAGCCAGGGAGACGGCTTACTGCAGGTCGTCACGGACGGCGTCGGCCGCTACCTTCCCGCTCTCCAGTGCGCCCTGAATCGACGACCACCGGGTGTAGTCGCCCGCGAGGTAGACTGGGCCGGTCGGGTCACGGACGTTCGGAAGCGAGTCCGAAAAGCCCGGCGGCTGCTGGAACTGCGCGAACTGGATGCGGTCGGTGTGGCGGAGTTCGAAGCTGGAGAACTGGCGTTCGGGGTACCACGACGCCAGCGTGTCGTGAGCCAGCACCGCGAGTTCCTCGTCGGTCTCCTCGCGCTCGCCGAGGAAGGTCGCGCTCAGGAGCCGCGTCCCGTCGGGGGCGTACTCGGGCGCGACGATGGTGTGGTCGACGAGCTGGTTGGGAGCGTCCGACTCGGCGTTGAGCATGAGGCGTTTCCCGGCGTCGAGTTCCCCGGTGTCCTCCATCGCGTACCACTGGGTGACACAGCTGTTGGCCGCGGTCGGAATGGCGTCGACACCGGTGAGTGCGTGGGCTTCGGCCGGGTCGGTCGCGACGACGACGGCGTCGGCCGTGACGGTCTCGCCACCGAGGTCGACGGTCGCACCGTCTCCTTCGACGTCACCCGCCGCGTGGACGGCTTCGACCGACCGGCCGGTTTCGACCGTCACGCCGGCGGCGGCGGCGCGGTCCGCGAGCTGGGCGGTGATGGCTCCCATCCCGCCGGCTGGGACGACCGTCTTGCCCGCCGAGAGCATCTTGAACGTGTACTCGAACACGCGCTTCGAGGTCGCCAGCGAGCGGTCGAGCGTGATACCGCCGTAGAAGGGCGCGGCGAAGTTCTCGACGTACTTCCGGGAGAAGCCACGCGACTCGAGGTACTCCCGGATGGACATATCCGGGCCCTGGAAGATGCCCTCGGTCGAACGGTTGGTCAACTCGCGCTTGAGTCGGAGGGTGTTGAGTTTGTCCGTGACCGTCACGTCACGGTTGAAGATGGACTCCGTGAGCGACCCGGGGTCACGGAACGGGTCCGAGAGGATAGAGCGATGACCCTCGCGACAGATGCAGGCCCCGGGCGTGAATTTGCGGAGGTCGAGTGCCTCGTAGTCGAGTTCGCGCTGTGCGGCCGGGTACGCGGTGAACAGCACCTGGAACCCCCGGTCGTAGGTGAAGCCGTCCTCGCGGGTCGACCGGACACGGCCACCCACGGTCTCAGCCCGTTCGAACAGACGCACCTCGACACCAGCGTCGGCGAGGTGACGAGCCGCCACCAGTCCGGCGAGCCCGCCCCCGACCACGATGACCTCTTCGTCTTCCATACGGACCCTATGACGGTGGGGGTGAAAACCCCCGGGCCCTCGGCATTTTGGCCGTTGACGAGCGGTCGATGAACAGCGATTAGTCCCCGCCCGCCCAAGCCTGGTCTATGGAGACGACCGACGCCTTCGTCGGACTCGACTGTGTGTCGTGTGGCGAGCGCTTCGACGCCGACGCGGCCACCCACCGGTGCCCCGACTGTGGCGGCATCCTCGACCCGGCGTACGACTACGACTCGCTCGAACTCTGGCGCGAAGACATCGCGGCTCGGCGCTTCGACTCGATGTGGCGCTACGAGGAACTGCTCCCGTTCCCGCGCTCAGCCGCCGTCTCGATGGACGAGGGGGCAACACCCCTCGTGGCCTGTCCAGACCTCGCGGACGAACTCGGCGTCGGGCAGGTGTTCATCAAGGACGAAGGACGCAACCCGACGGGGACGTTCAAGGACCGGGGCCAGACGGTCGCCGTCACGGCAGCGGTCCAGCACGACGCGACCGACGTCGCGCTCGCGTCGGCGGGTAACGCCGGGCAGGCCGCCGCGGCGTACGCGGCCCGCGCGGACCTCGACTCGCACGTCTTCCTTCCGGCCCGCGCCGGCTTCACGAACAAGGCGATGGTGAACGTCCACGGCGGCGACATGACCGTCGTCGGGGGCCGCATCTCGGACGCGGGCGCGGCCTACGAGGATGCCATGGCCGACCCGGAGAACGAACACTGGTACTCGCTCCAGACGTTCCAGACGCCGTACCGCCACGAGGGCAAGAAGACGATGTACTACGAGGTCGTCGAGCAACTCGACTGGGAGGTCCCCGACGCGGTGGTCTACCCGACCGGCGGCGGCGTGGGTCTCATCGGGATGTACAAGGCGGCGACCGAGTTCCGCGACCTCGACCTCACCGACGACGTGCCCGGTTTCTACGCTGCCCAGGCAGAGGGGTGTGCACCCATCGTCACCGCGTTCGAGGAGGGCCGCGACGTCCACGAACCGTGGCAGCATCCCGACACCATCTGCGGCGGCATCGAGATTCCGGACCCCGGCGCGAGCCCGTGGATTCTGGAGGCGATTCGGGAGTCCAACGGCGGCGCGGTCGCCACCAGCGACCCCGAGATTCTCGACTCGGCTATCACCGTCGCCCAGAACGAGGGGCTCGAGATGGGTGCGACCTGTGCTGCGGCAGCCTCCGGCGCGTGGGAACTCGCCCAGCGCGGCGAGTTCGACGAGGACGACACCATCGTCCTCATGAACACCGGCACCGGGAACAAGGACGACGACGTCCTGCGTTCACACCTGATGGGCAAGGGCATCTGAGCCGTCTCGGTGGCGGACAGAACTTGACTCCAGTTCGGCCCGTCGAACGTGACGGGGTCGACCCGTTTCGGAAACGATGTGCGTCCAACAGGGTCGACCGACGCGAACCGCCGACCAGAAGGAGACTCAGTCCGCCGCGGGCTGGACCGCGACGCCGTCCTCGTCGTCGAACCCGACCGAGATGGTGAGGTTCTCGAACTGGGGCTCGTACTCCTTGGCGTGGGCCCCGTCGGCCCGGATGCGGGTCTGTTCTTCCAGGAGCGCACCGTCGGTCATGAGTTCGAGCTTGCGGTAGGTCGTCGAGAGCGGGAGGTCACACGTATCCGACAGTTCGCTCGCCGACCGGGGCTGTTCACGAACTGCTTGCAGGATGGCTCGACAGTCGGCGTCGGTGAGCGCCGTGAGGAGCGAATCCGCGTCGACGTCGACTGGCTCTTCGGTACCGACCGCGCTGGGGTCTTCGAACGTGGAAGTCTCGACGGACATGGGGTGTCTCTCTACTCATGTGTACCGACTGGAGGGGTACGGAATAGCACCCACGATATGAGGGGTGGTTTAAGTACCCTCCCGAATCGACCCCGCGACTGGCAGCCCTCACACGTCGGGGCAAGTCATTAAGGGTGTTCCCGTCGAGCACCTTGCTATGGGCGAAGGCATCCGCGCGGAAGTCCGGATCGAGTCACCCGATGGGTGTCCCGTCGCGGGTGCGACCGAAGCCACCGCGAGCGCTAGCTACTCCGTCTCGAAGTCGGTGAACCCGGTCGAGGGTGGCCGAGTCACCGAGGAGTTCATGCTCGACGAGGAGGCCGACCTGGAGTCGGTCGACCTGGCGGACGACCTGCGCGAGGTGTTCGCGTACGGGACCAAGAGCGCGTACCGGTTCGAGCGCGAACACGGTCGGTTCTGTCCGTGTGAGTGCGTCGAGCGGTTCGATTGTCCCGTCGTCGACGTCCACGCGCGTGAGGAGTCGTTGTTCGTCACCTTCCACGCCCCCGACATGGAGACGCTACAGGACGTCGTTGGCGACCTGCGAGGAGCGTACCCGAGCCTCGACGTCCAGCGCCTGCTCCGGTCGGAAGGTGACGCGACGGACGAGAACCTCGTGTTCGTCGACCGCGGTGAGTTGACCACACGCCAGCAGGAGGTACTGGAGACCGCACACGAGATGGGCTACTTCGAGCATCCGAAACGGGCGAACGGCGGCGAGGTGGCCGACGAACTCGGTATCTCGCGGTCCACGCTCTCGGAGCATCTGGCCGCCGCACAGTCGAAGTTGCTGGGGACGATTCTGTCGAGTTGACCCCGGTCCGATTCTCCCGAACCGGGACGCCGCAGTCCCGCACATTTACGTAGGCGTCTCACCGAGGTATCGGTGAGAGCGATGGCAGGCAAACGTACCGTCGATATGACGCGCGACGAGATGGACGCGTTCCTCGGGCAGAAAGGAACCGGTGTCCTCTCCGTCGCCAACGAAGACGTCCCGTATTCCTTTCCGGTCTCTTATGGCTACGACACTGATGCGTGTGAGTTCTATCTCAGGCTCGGGTTCCGTGAAGGTAGCACCAAGACGGACTACGTCGACGAACCGTGCCCGGCACGACTGGTCGTCTACGACGAGGACGGTGAACGCTCCGAGAGTGTCATCGCGACGGGTGACCTGGTCGAGATTCCTCGTGCGGACCTGACGCCAGATATCGTCGCCCACCTCGGGGACGCGCGAACGCCGGAGTTCGACATCTGGGACGAGACGAAAGAGGAACTGGACTTCAGTATCAACCGTCTGGAATCGATTCGTCTAACCGGGAAACAGACGCGGAACATCGAGGAGTAACTGCGCGACGTCTCGGGACGGGGGACTCAGCGCTCGAACGAGCCATCGGTGACTGCCGTTCCGCAGATGATACAGCCGCTGGCCACGATGGCCTCTTTCATCGGCTCGTTGACCTCGATATTCTCGGCGCACTCCGGACACTCGAACCGGTAGTTGCCGGTGCTACTCATCAACTGTAACTTGGCGACTACCGACCAATAAAAGGTACCCATCATACCGAG